>NZ_CP063194.1:1925772-2246734 GCF_028609865.1 Corynebacterium jeddahense | reverse complement strand
CAGCTCGCCCCCGGGTACATGGCCTAAACACCCGTTACACTTGCGGCCATGAGCGTCTTTGTCTCCGCCGCGGAACTCAACGAGCGAATTCAGACCGGACAAAAGCAAACCATCCTCGCGTGCCTGTGGGAGCCGAAAGCGGGCAAGGCGTGGTCGAAATTCCAATCCGAGCACATCCCCACCGCACTCTTCTGCGACCCATCGGCGCAGCTCGCGAGCATGCCGGGGCGTGAGGTGGGGCGTAACCCGCTGCCGTCGCTGGAGACTGTCGCCAAGGCGGCCGCGGGCTGGGGCATCGAGCGGGGCCGCCCGGTCTACCTCTACGACGGCGGCAACGGCCTGTTCGCCGCTCGCGCGTGGTGGGTGCTGCGTTGGGCGGGCGTTGAGGACGTGCACATCCTCGACGGTGGCTTCGCCAACTGGGACACCACTGGCTATCCCACGGTCGCGGGGCCGGGCGGCGTTGCCGTCCCGCGCGCGATCGAGCTCAGCGAGGGCCACCTGCCCACCGCCACCATCGACGAGGTGAGGGGCTTCGAGGGCATGCTTATCGACGCCAGAGGCGCCCGCCGCTTCGAAGGCCGCCGCGAGATCCTCGACCTGCGCGCCGGGCACATCCCGGGCGCGCTCAACGTGCCGGTCGCCGACCTCTACGACGAGGAGACGAACACCGTGAAAAGCGCCGACGCCGTGCGCGACCGGCTCGCGCAGGCTGGCGTCACGCAGAACACCGATCCGGCGTCCGTGATCGTCTATTCCGGCTCTGGCAACCACTCTGCGCTGCTCCTCGCCGCGCTGGAGAACGCGGGTCTGCCGCTGCTCACGCACTACGTCGGCGGCTGGTCGCAGTGGAGCGCAGACCGGAACAACCCGATCGCGACCCACGTCTAAGCACCGCCGAGTCCAGGCCCGAGCGGCCGATGCAGCGCGGTAACATCCTTCTCGATGGTCACGTTGCTTTTCCTCCTCGCGCTCGCCTCGCTGGCGGGCGCGGTCGCGCTGCTTGCGTCGGAAAGAACGAGCAGCGGCGCGAAGGCCCGCCGCGCGTGGGCCCGCGAGCACGGGTTCGGCTTCACCAGGTCCGACGAGCTGCTTTCTGCCGAGTGGAAGCGGGGGGCCGCCTCCGCGGGCGCGGTAGCCCGCAGCGTCGCCTCGGGCACGGCGTACGGGCACGATGCCTACGTCGCCGACCTGGGCGAAGCCACCGTCGTCGCCATGGGCACCGGGGCGGAGAGCGACGTCGTGGTGGACTTCCGGCGCGCCGGGTTCCGGCCGGACGCGGCCGGTGAGGCGTCGGAGGATCTCGTCGCGGTTGGGGAGGAGCAGGGCCTCGCGTGTTTTACGACGCACCCAGGGCCGGCGCTGCGCTTCGTCGATACGCGAGTGCGTACGGCCCTCGACCAGCTGCCCGCCGCGGTGCGCGCGGTGTGGTTCGAGGGTGCGTGGGCGATCGCCGAGCTCGCGCCCGGGGCCGAGGCGGCCGACCTCGACGCGACCCTGGCCCCGCTCGCGCTGCTCGCGGACGCGGCGCGCACCCTGCCGCCGCGCGACGCACCCCCCCTCGAGCTGCCGTACCTGCGCGGCCCCGCCCCCGCGCGGGAGGAGACCGTCGAACAGCCGGCGCCCGAGGAGCCGGAGCTCGTCGCGCGCCCCGAGGAACCCATCGAGCTGCCCACCCGCTCCACCGGCGGCGCGCGCGGCGAGGTGGAGGAGCGCGCCCTCGGCACCGACGACGTCGAGCCGATCGGCGGCGAGGAGCACCGGACGGATCTCACCCGGGTGCGGCGCACGCAAAAGCCATCATCGATTTTTGAGGAGGAACTATGAACACCAAGAAGGATCGTCTCGCCGAGCTGGTCAAGGAGCTCGCGGTGGTGCACGGCCGGGTCACGCTCTCGTCCGGCAAGGAGGCCGACTACTACGTTGACCTGCGCCGCGCGACGCTGCACCACGAGGCCAGCCCGCTGATCGGCCAGCTGCTCCGCGAGCTCACCGCGGACCTCGACTTCGACGCGGTCGGCGGCCTCACCCTCGGCGCGGACCCGGTGGCCACCGCGATCATGCACGCCGACGGCCGCCCGATCGACGCATTCGTCGTGCGCAAGGAGGCGAAGAAGCACGGCATGCAGCGCCGCATCGAGGGCCCGTCGATCGAGGGCAAGCGCGTGCTCGTGGTGGAGGACACGACCACGACCGGCAACTCCCCGCTCACCGCCGTCGAGGCGTGCCGCGCGGAGGGCGCCGAGGTGGTCGCGGTGGCCACCGTTGTCGACCGCGCGACGGGCGCCGAGCAGGCCCTCCACGACGCCGGCCTGGAGTACCGCTACCTCCTCGGCCTCGAGGATCTCGGGCTTGCGTAACGACGCCACCTCCGGCGAGCCCAGCCCCACCCCGAGCGACCGCGGCCCCACCGAGTGGAACGAGGGCCGCCACGGCGTCGGCCCGTGGGAGGGCCCGTGGCCGGACGACTCCCGCTACGACCCGGCCTTCCTCGCCGGGGGCGACACCCGCAACGTGGTGGACGCGTACCGCTACTGGTCCCTCGACGCCGTGGTCGCGGACCTCGACCGGCGCCGCCACCCGTTCCACGTGGCCATCGAGAGCTTCGAGAACGACATGAACATCGGCACCGTCGTGCGCACCGCCAACGCGTTTTTGGCCAAGGAGGTGCACATCGTCGGCCGGAAGCGGTGGAACCGGCGCGGCGCGATGGTCACTGACCGCTACCAGCACATCCGCCACCACGAGACGGTCGCGGACCTGCTCGCGTGGGCGGACGGGGAGGGCATCCCGGTCGTGGCCATCGACAACACGCCGGGCTGCGTGCCGCTGGAGACGGCCGAGCTGCCGCGCGAGTGCGTCCTCCTCTTCGGCCAGGAGGGCCCCGGCGTGACGCGGGCGGCGCAGGACGCCGCGGTGATGACGTGTTCAATCGCCCAGTTCGGCTCGACGCGCTCGCTCAACGCAGGCGTGGCGGCGGGCATCGCGATGCACGCCTGGATCCGCCAACACGCGGACCTGTCGGGGGCATGGTAGAGGCAATGAGGTCAATATTGTCCTCATTGCCTCGCACACCCACCCCCAACCGAACCGGTGAAACGAAACCAATACCTCTGGCAATATAGAAACGAATTGCTGACCAAGAGGAGAATCCCCTGTGACGGAAACGTGGGCGCACCGCGCCGACCTGGCTGAATCAGCCGTCACCGAGCGCCACGCCAAGAAGCTGTGGGGCATGCCGAAAACGAACCTCGCGGTGGTCACGTGGCCGCCGGGGCTGAAGGACCACCTGTTCTGGCACTGGCACTACTGGTGGCAGGCGCAGTACCTCGACTGCCAGGTGGACGCCGCGCTGCGCCGCGGGACGAAGACCCGGCGCCGGCGCATCGCGGACACGCTGCGCGGGATCCAGCGCCGCAACCGGGGCAAGCTCACCGCGAACCTGCACTACGACGACAAAGCCTGGCTCACCCTCGCGTGGAACCGCGCGACGCAGCTCGACGGGATCAAGCGCACCCGGGCGCTCGGCGAGCTCGAGTTCGACCTGCTCGCCGGCATCGACCCGGTGACCGGCGTGCTGCCCTGGCGCAAGGGCGAGACGTTCTACAACGTCCCCTCGAACGCGCCGGCCGCGATCATCTTCGCCACCACCGGCCGCCTGGACAAGGCCCGCGAGATCGTGGACTGGATCTTCGACAACCTCGTGCGCGAGGACGGCCTGCTCGACGACGGCATCCGCATGCGCATGAGCGGGCCCGAGGTGGTGGACAAGGTCTACACCTACAACCAGGGCACCGTCCTCGGCGCGAGCCTGGAGATCGCGCTCGCCCTGCGCGAGGACGTCGGCCTCGATCACGACGAGCCGATCGACTCCTTCGAGTACTCCGAGCGCGCGGACGCGTCCATGTTCTACATCACCCACATCCGGGCGATTGTCCAGTCGGTTGCGCTCGACCTGGCCACCCCGCAGGGCGTGCTCGTCAGCCCGCCGCAGGAGTCCGGCGAGGGCGACGGCGGCCTGTTCAAGGGCATCCTCGCGCGCTACCTCGCCGAGGTCGCGCTGCGCCTGCCCGCGGACTCGAAGGAGAACATCGCCACGAAGAAGATCGCGGCGCGCCTGGTCATGCAGTCCGCCGAGTCGCTCTGGTCCCACCGCCTCGAGGTGGACGGCCTGCCCGTGTTCGCGGCCGAGTGGACGCAGGATGCGAAGCTCCCGCACAATTACGGCCTTGGGCCTTCGTCGATAAGCGAAGCGGTGGGGCTCTTGCGTATCGACGAGCGCGACCTCTCGGTCCAGCTCTCCGGCTGGATGCTGCTCGAGGCGGCGGCGAAGGTCGCTGCGATGGAGGCGTAAAACGGGCATACTTGAGGTGTAACTGAACCCGCTAGCAGGAGGAATCCTATGCCTATCGCAACCCCCGAGGTCTACAACCAGATGCTGGACACCGCGAAGAAGGGCGGCTTCGCGTTCCCGGCGATCAACTGCACGTCGTCCGAGACGATCAACGCCGCCATCAAGGGTTTCGCCGAGGCGGAGTCGGACGGGATCATCCAGTTCTCCACCGGCGGCGCGGAGTTCGGGTCCGGCCTGGGCGTGAAGAACAAGGTCGCGGGCGCTCAGGCCCTCGCCGCGTTCGCGCATGAGATCGCGCAGCACTACGACGTGAACATCGCGCTGCACACCGACCACTGCCAGAAGGAGGTGCTCGACGAGTACGTCCGCCCGCTCATCGCCATCTCGCAGGAGCGCGTTGACCGCGGCGAGCTGCCGCTGTTCCAGTCCCACATGTGGGACGGCTCCGCGATCCCGATCGACGAGAACCTCGAGATCGCCCAGGAGCTGCTGGCCAAGGCGCACGCCGCGAACATCATCCTCGAGGTTGAGATCGGTGTCGTCGGCGGCGAGGAGGACGGCGTGCACGCGAAGCACGGCGCGAACCTCTACACCTCGCCGGAGGACTTCGAGAAGACCATCGACGCCCTCGGCACCGGTGAGAACGGCCGCTACCTGCTCGCCGCGACGTTCGGCAACGTCCACGGCGTGTACAAGCCGGGCAACGTCGAGCTGCGCCCGTCGGTGCTCGACGAGGGCCAGAAGGTTGCCGCGAAGAAGCTCGGCCTCGAGGACGGCGCCAAGCCGTTCGACTTCGTCTTCCACGGCGGCTCCGGCTCCGAGAAGGAGAAGATCGAGGAGGCCCTCGGTTACGGCGTGGTGAAGATGAACGTCGACACCGACACCCAGTACGCCTTCACCCGCCCGATCGCCGCCCACATGTTCGAGAACTACGACGGCGTGCTCAAGATCGACGGCGAGGTGGGCAACAAGAAGGCCTATGACCCGCGCTCCTACCTGAAGAAGGCTGAGCAGGGCATGTCCGAGCGCGTCATCGAGACGTGCCAGGACCTCCGCTCCGTGGGCAAGTCCGTCTCCAAGTAGCAGTTTGCGTATCGACGCCACCTCCGGCCAGCCCCGCTGACCGGAGGTTCGGCGTTTTTGGCTCAGGTGCCTGCCGGGCTGCTTTTGCCACGAGCCGACGCCCTACACTGTCTAACCATGGCGAAACAGAGGATGGGCACGCGCGAGCGGCTCGAGCTGGTAGACAAATCGCTGCAGGCGCGGCTGAAGCGGGTGCGCAAGCGCTTTCTCCCGATCATGCAGACCGGGCTCGCGTCGGGCCTCGCCTACTACCTCGCCCACGACGTCGCCGGGCACCCACGCCCGTTCTTCGCACCGATCACCGTGGTCATCATCGTCGGGATGACGGGCGGGGACCGCGTCTCCAAGTCCGTCGACATGGCGCTCGGGTGCATCCTCGGCGTGCTCGTGGGCGACCTCATCTTCTACCGCCTCGGCGCCGGCGGCTGGCAGATCGCCGTCATCGTCGCCGGGTCGCTGCTCATCGCGTCGTTCTTCTCCAGCTCAGTGCTCATCAACAACCAGGCCGCCATCGGTGCGATCCTCATCGCCACCATCATGCCGCCGGGCGCCGAGGTTACCGGCATCGACCGCACCGTCGACGCGTTCATCGGCTGCGTGGTCGCCCTCGCCACAATCGCGCTCATCCCACAGGCGCCGATGGCGTCGGCGCGGGCGGAGGTGTCGAAGGTGATGGGCATTATGAGTTCAGTGCTTGACGACGTCGCCAAAGGCCTCCGACACGGCGACGCCGAGATCATCGACGAAGCCCTCGAGATCATCCGCGGCTCCCAGACCGGCATCGACGACCTAGCCTCCGCCGTGAAATCGGGCGAGGAGGCGAGCCGGGTCTCGCCGTTCCTCTGGGGCACGCGCCGCTACATCAACTCGCTGGCCCGCGTGATCCCGCCGGTGGACAATGCGGTGCGCACCTCCCGGGTCCTGGCGCGGCGCGCCCGGGTGCTCGTCGAGGACAATGATGCGTGCAGCCCGCAGCAGGTGGAGATCCTGGACACGCTCGCGCACGTGTGCCTGGAGATCTCGGAGGTGTACGACGTGAACTCGCGAGTCGCCCAGGCGAACGTGATCCCGGAGTGCGTCAATCAGCTGCGCGGCGCGGCGCAGAACGCCGGTATGTCGGCGCTGCCGGAGGACGCGGTGCTTTCGGCCTACGCGGTCCTGGCGCAGACACGCTCCCTCATCGTGGACCTGCTCATGGTGTGCGGCATGTCCCGCGAATCGGCGGTGGCGGCGCTGGCGCCAACGTCGTCAACGCCGCGCTTCGAGCCGGAGTCTTTCGACCTCGACTGACGCGCGACCTCCACTGACGCGGCGCGGCAAAAACCCCGGCGGGAAAATCCCGGCCGGGGTGTTGCAATTGCTAGCAGGTGCTAGCGGTGTGCTTAGCGCAGGTTGTCGCGGTCAGCGTCGCGGACGTCGCCGTCGCGCAGGTCGCCCTCAACAACGCCGTCGGTCTCGAAGCGCTCCTTGCGGACCTCCTCGGAAACACGCTCGGTGTCGCGGACGGTGTCCTTCTCGAGGGAGATCTTCTCAACCGGGACGGACTCCTTGGAGACGTTCACGCGATCCTCGTGCAGGGTGACGGAAGCCTCCTGCTCGCCGATGGTGCCGTCGTAGTTAGCGCGGTCAGCGTCGGTGATCGGCTCGCGGACAACGCGGACCTCTTCACGCTCAACCGGAACCTCGACGGTCTCGGTCTCGTTGACAACGTACTTGCGCAGGCGGACCTGGCCGGACTCAACGCGGTCCTTGGAGACGTTGAGCTGCTCCTCGGAGCGGATGATCTCGCCGTTCTCGTCGCGGCGGTCGCCCTCGACGGAGTCGCGACGGTCAGTGTCGACGCCCTCGCCGGCAGCGTAGCCAGCGCCAGCGCCCGCACCAGCGGCAGCGCCCTGAGCGAAGCGGTTGTCGGTCTCGTAGGTGGTCACGTCCTCGGTGCCCTCGAGGCCGTAGTGGCGGTAGAAGGCCTCCTGGTCCTCGGTGGTGAGGTGGCCGTTCTCGTCGAGATCCGGAGCGTCCTCGATGCGGTCCTTAGCGAATGCGAGGTGCAGCTCGCCATCGCGCAGGGAGTGGCCGCGCAGCGGAACGATGGAGTCGCCGCCACCGAAGAGGCCGTGGTTGACGGAAACGAAGTCCGGCTGGCCGGTGGTGTCGTTGACGTAGACGTCCTTGACGCCACCAACCTTGTCGCCGTTCACGTCGTAAGCGGTAGCGTTTGCGAGGTCCTCGATGCGGTTAAAGTCAGCCATGATTCTCCTTAAAGATTCAGGTTGTGAGATTTGTCTGGTTCCGCATGCTGTCGAGCGGGATTCGCTCGGTCGTTGCGGGAACAAAACCGAATGTAGTTAGCCACGCCACACCCCGTCTGAACGAGTGTCCAAAACAACCCTAGCAAACGTATGTTTGGAAGCGAAACGCTGCGCTTTCCGGTAGCGCGCCGCTTAGCCCACTGACGTGCGGTAAAGCAAACCGGCTCAGCGTAAACCGACGAAAACTACAGCACGTTCGAACGCCGGGGAGGTAACGAAACGCTAACTAAACGCCACAATATCCCCAGTGTGATATAAATCACATTGTCAATTTTAAGCGCCGCGGACGCTCTGAATGTCGCGCAAATGGCGGTAGAAGGTCACGCGGTTGACGGTGCGGGGCCGGAGGTGGGCGTCGATACGCACGGCGATGTCCTCGCCCCCCGACTGCAGCGCGCGACCCGAAAGGACGCGGGAGGCGTCCGTGCGCGCGACCGGGACGCGGCGCAGCAGGCGGCGCGAGGGCACGAACGGCGTGGTCACGGGCGTGGCGGCGAGGCCCGGCGCGTCGACAGTGGGCACGAGGCGGGCGCCGAAGTCGCCGTCGCCGGGGACGAGGACCGCCGAGTCGACGACGACCTCGCCGACAAACGGTCGCTCGCCCCCGCCGCGCATGAGCTCGGCGGATCCGGCGACCACCTCGCCGAAGTCGGTGCGGATGCACGGCGCGGGCCGCACCGCCCCCTCGACGGCGAGCTCGACCGGCCCGGCGCCCCACAGCACAGCGGCGGGCGATTGCGTATCGACGGGCACGTACCCGACCTCGACCCACATCGCGTCGGCGCGCATGAGGCGGGTGAGCACCAGCCCGAGCGAGCGATCCGTGCCGGAAACGACGACGCGGAGGCGTTCCGCGGGCTCCTGGGGCGCGAAGGCAGGCTCGCCGAGATGGGCGACGTTGGGGCTGCGCTGGATTTCGTCGAGCGAGGGGGTGGGGTCGACGGGGAGGAGCTCCCGGGCGGCGTCGGTGAGGAAGGTGAGGTCGGACCGCGAGGGGGCGTCGCTAAGCAGATGCTCCTCGGCCCCCGGAATGGTGGTCTCGGCGCCGCACGCGCAGTGGATGAGCCGCATGGGCCTCACGCTACAATATGGCCGTTAATGCGCCGTATATAAGGAGTGTGCGATGTCAGCCATCATCATCGTCGGGGCCCAGTGGGGCGACGAGGGCAAAGGCAAGGCGACCGACATCCTCGGCGGCAAGGTGGATTACGTGGTCAAGCCGAACGGTGGCAACAACGCGGGGCACACCGTCGTGGTCGGCGGCGAGAAGTACGAGCTGAAGCTCCTGCCCGCCGGCGTACTCAGCGAGAACGCCACCCCGATCCTGGGCAACGGCGTGGTGGTCAACCTCGAGGCGCTCTTCGACGAGATCGACGGGCTCGAGGCCCGTGGCGCGCACGCCTCCCGGCTGAAGGTCAGCGCCAACGCGCACCTCGTCGCCCCGTACCACCAGCAGCTCGACCGGGTGCAGGAGCGCTTCCTGGGCAAGCGCGCCATCGGCACGACAGGCCGCGGCATCGGCCCGACGTACGCGGACAAGGTGGCGCGTGTGGGCCTGCGCGTCCAGGACGTCTTCGACGAGTCCATCCTGCGCCAGAAGATCGAGTCCGCCCTCGATGTGAAGAACCAGATGCTGGTGAAGATGTACAACCGCCGCGCCATCAGCGTCGAGGAGACCATGGACTACTTCGGGCGCTACTCCGAGCGGCTCGCGCCCATGGTTATCGACGCGGAGCGCGTGCTCAACGACGCGCTGGACGAGGGAAAGCACGTGCTCATGGAGGGCGGCCAGGCCACGATGCTCGACGTCGACCACGGCACCTACCCGTTTGTCACCTCCTCGAACCCCACCGCCGGCGGCGCGTGCGTGGGCTCCGGCATTGGCCCGACGCGCATTACGGCGTCGCTGGGCATTATCAAGGCGTACACCACCCGCGTGGGCGCCGGCCCGTTCCCGACGGAGCTCTTTGACAAGTGGGGCGAGTTCCTCCAGGTCACCGGTGGCGAGGTCGGCGTGAACACCGGCCGCAAACGCCGCACCGGCTGGTACGACAGCGTGATCGCGCGCTACGCCTCGCGCGTCAACGGCTTCACGGACCTCTTCCTGACCAAGCTCGACGTGCTCACCGGCATCGGGGAGATCCCGATCTGCGTTGCCTACGACGTCGACGGCACGCGCTTCGACGAGATGCCGCTCACCCAGACCGACTTCCACCACGCCACACCGATCTACGAGACGATGCCGGCGTGGGACGAGGACATCACCTCGTGCACGACCTTCGACGAGCTGCCGCAGAAGGCCCAGGACTACGTGCTGCGCCTCGAGGAGCTCTCCGGCGCGCCGATCAGCTACATCGGCGTCGGCCCGGGCCGCGATCAGACGATCGTGCGCCACGACGTCATGGAGCGGTAGGGGCTTTTCGCTTATCGACGAAAGCGTCTACCCCCGAACCGGGGTAGAAGATAGCTTCTCTGTAAGACGGCGTGTCCAACCGCGAGGAGATCATCCGCGGCCTGGATCCGACCAACGCTGACACCGACGGCGACGGCATCAACGACGGCGATGAGATCAACCGCGGCCTGAACCCGAAGGTGAAGGACGCTCCGGCGGGCACGATCCGCGTCCAGGGCGCGTTCAACGGCACGGTGGGCACGGCGATCGACGCCATCGAGGTCACCGCCGACAACGCCACCGTGGCGCTTGCGGACGGCGCAAAGCTGCCCGACGGCCTGACCTTCAAGGACGGCAAGATCACCGGCACCCCGACCAAGGCTGGCGAGTTCAAGGTGACCTTCACCTCCACCAGCGAGGAGGGCAAGGTGCTGGACACCCGCGAGGTGACCTTCAAGATCGCCGACAAGGCCGCCGGCACCACCACCGCCACGGCAACCCAGACGGTGGAGCCGAAGTGCATCGCCGCCTCGGTGAACCTGGGCATCCCGCTGATCGCGCTGATCCCGATCGGCCTGGCCACCCAGATGGCCATCCCGGGCCTGACCCCGGTGGTGGAGCAGGTCTCCGTCCAGATCGAGCAGGCGAACGCGCAGCTCCAGCGCCAGCTGGGCATCTCCAACCCGTCCACCGCCGTCCAGGTGGCGGAGATCGATGCGCAGCTGCGCAAGTTCGGTCTTGACGTCGCCACCGTCGGTGCGGGCCTGGCCTTGATCGCGGCTGGCATCCGCGCCGACACGATCATCTTCGAGGCCTGCGGCCCGGATGACATGAAGAGCTCGGTTGAGGACCCGCGCCTGGAGGGCTCGTCCGGCAACACCTACCGCTCCTCGGAGCGCTCGGGCAAGCTGACCACTTCCAAGGCAGCCCCGACCACGACCCCGGCCGGGAAGTAGGACGCCACTGACGGTCCCGTAATCTGACCGCACGCGCGAGGCCGCAGCCCGCTCTATCGCAGGAGTGGGCGGCGGCCTTTTTGAGGCTTTTTGCTTATCGACGTCCTCCCGGTTCCTAGCCTCCTCCTAAAAGGCGACGCTTAGCCTTCGATGAAGAATTGGCGAACCGTAGTGAAAAACGGTGAGCCCGCGAAGGCCGCGATCTCGTCCGCGAACAGTTCCGCGCGATCCGTGGGCGTCAGCGCCTCAATCGAATCGAGGTAGTCAAACACCATCGCTCTCGCTTGGCGCGCTAGTCCTGCACGCGCTTGAACAAGGTCTGGGTCATTGAGGTTAAGCGCTTGAATAGTAGTGAGAGCTCGAGTTTGGGAACCCGGATCGAGTCCTTGGCGCGGTTGTACTTCCCCGGACGAGAAGAATTGGAGAAAGTTGTCGGGGTCATCAACGTCCGGGTGAATAACTAGGTCGGGCGAGTATGCAACTCCACGTGACGAATCTTTGAAGTGCCCGCAATGGGCATTCGAGTCGCAGCTGAGGAAAAGGTTGCCCCAAACGAACTCAAGAGCCGGGTCGGAAGCGCGAGCTGTGAGATGCTCGATGTGGCCTCTGGCGGGTTGGACCTTCGATTCGCAGTAGTTGCAAAACAAGCTCTTGCCCCGCATGGACATCGCTTCGAGCGGGCGTCGGATCAACTTTTTCTCGGTGCGTGTGACACCGGACCAGGTTGCGCCACGCCGGGTTAACTCTTCGAGCACCGCGGGTGCACCGGGGCGTTGGAGTTTTCTCATCGTGATTTTTGTTCCTGCCCTGCTCGCCGCAGTTTCAGATCTTGAAATCGGATGAGGCGGTCGGCGTCTCTGAGTACCTGGTGGCCGTCACCATAGGTATTTTCTAGCGACGTGCGAAGGTCAAGCGCCTGGGCTGACCGGGACAAGCCTTGCTCGATCAGGTTGGTGTACTCGTTTAGCATGTCTTTCTCATCTACCGGGGGCTTCGGGTTGACACGCATGACTTGGGAAAGGGCGACTTCGCTCGACAAGCCCACGATCTCTTCGCGGGGCTCCTCTGCCTGCCAGTGTCCATCGGCATCTTGATAGATTGTGCGGATGTTCTGGTGCGAAACGGAACTGAGGACTTGTGGGCTGTGGGTGCTCACAATGAACTGTATGGCGGGAAAAGCCCGCGTAAGCCCACCCAATACGCGTTGCTGCCATTCGGGATGGAGGTGGAGGTCCACCTCATCGACAAGGACCACGCCTGGAGTTTGTTGAGGGGCACTGGCTCCGAGGCTGGGATTGAGCTGGCAAGCTCGGCGCGCAAGATCAGCTGCAAGCGTGGTCATCGCGCGAATACCGTCACTGAGCATGTTTACGGGCAATTTGCCGTGGTCAGCGTGTCGCAAGACGAGTGCATCTGCGCCAAAGTCGTAGTGAAAGTCGGACCAGCCTTCGTCTTGCAACATGTAGGAGACAGTTTCTGAAACGCCGCGGAGCCTCGAAGAATCGACTGGTACGCCTTCGAATCGCTGCTGTTGTTGCAGATCTACTAGCTCGGCCTTTTTCACCCACTCGGTGAGCTGGTTAAAGCTGGACATGGCAGACAGGCAATCGGTGTACCCCGCGGTCCGGCTCTTGCTCTCCGCTTTCAATGAACTACGGTTGTGGTGCACCCACAAACGCTTTGAGCTGTAGTAGCAAACTGCCGGAAGAACCACTGGTTGGTATTCCCGAACCGCGTCCTGCAGCGTCTTGCCGTAGTCCGCGAAATTGCGAGAACCGCCGGTTGTAGTTGAACGCTTGGCACCGCGAAGTTCGCGGGTTGACCGCAGGACGGGGTTGTTGAATACCGCGTCAATGACAACTGGAAATGCTTGCTCGTTGTCGCCTTCGCGTTCCACTCCAGTGAAGCGGGCGTCGCTGGGTTTGATGTTCTCGCCGCGACTTTCATCGAACGCGCCAACAAACGGACCGAGTGCAAGTGCGGTGGCTTCGAGCACTGTCGTTTTTCCTTTGCCGTTGCGCGCAGCTATTACGGTCAGTTTTGGATCGAAATCGACTTCGAGATGGTCAAACCGCCGGAAATTCGCCATCCGTAAGGATCTGATCTGCATGGTGACCTCCTCAGAATCGTAGAGCTATGCAAAGTGTAATTCGTTCTGACAGATGCGGCGTGTCATCCGGAGTGCTGCGTGCGTGGGCGGGGGTCACCCCAAGGTGGGGTATTGCGGGGACATGTGTAGAAAAGAGATTTTGAGGGATTCTCTCAGGGGCCCCGATATGCCTGGCGGGTCGAGTATGTCGTTGTGGGGTCACGTGTCAACAAAAGGCACCGAAACGGAACAATTGGCAAACAGGTGACGCTTGGGTGCTGTGGTCACCCGCTGAAGTTTGAAAAGCGCTATTCCTTAGCCAATTTCAATCTTTCGGCTTTGTCGGCAAAAAGCGTTGAAGTGCACTGTGAGCCGGCGTAATCTCCAGTTGATCAAACGTCGCAGACGTATGTCTATGATATGTTTGCTGAAAGCCTTGACGCTGTTCACCCCACTCCTTTCGAAGGGAATTGCCTTGAAGAAGACGGCAAGGACGTTGACGTGCGTATCGACGACCAGGGCAAGGTCCGCGTCATCCCGGGCGAGGACGTCGACGGCCCGATCACCGTGACCATCACCGATCCTGACGTGCCGAACGGCAAGGTCGAGGTCGAGGTGCCGGTGAACGGCCACGAGAAGAACCGCGATGACAACCGCGTCACGGTCGATCGCAACGGCGTCCATCCGGTCAACCCGACCGAGGATGAGCAGCCGACCGGCATCGTGGTGAAGAACCCGACCGAGGGCACCAAGGCCACCGCGGTGGACGAGGACGGCAAGGAAGTCAAGGCTTCCATCGATGGCGACGGAAACGTCGTCGTCACGCCGGGTACTGATGTCGATGGCCCGATCACCGTGACCATCGAGGATCCGTCGCTGCCGAACGGCAAGGTCGAGGTCGAGGTGCCGGTGACCGGCCACGAGAAGAACCGCGACGACAACGGCTCCCACACCTCCAGCGTCACCACGCCGGACGTTCCGGCCGATGGCCAGGGGCACACGGTCGGCCGCATCGACAACCCGAAGAAGGACGGCGGCTACACCGGTACCGTTGTCGGCCCGAACGGCAAGGAGATCCCGGGCTCGAAGGTGGAGATCGACAACGAGGGCAACATCACGGTGACCGTGCCGAAGGGCACGAAGCCGGGTGAGGCTCGAGTGGTGATCAAGGACGGCAACGGCAAGACTGTCCGCGACGAGAACGGCGACGACCTGCGCATCAACGTCATCGCTCCGGAATACGGCGCAGACGCCACGCAGGTGAAGCCGGGTGCGAAGGGCACGACGAAGGACCCGTTCGCTGACCAGACGGTGAACGCCCCGATCGAGAAGACCGGCGTGACCCCGTCGAAGGGCGCGGACAACTGGGCCTTCACGATCGACGACAAGGGCGCGATCACCGGCCAGGCTCCGTCCGAGACGCAGCTGCAGGACTCCTTCAAGCAGAAGTTCCCGAACGGCACCACGTCCTGGGACGACTTCAAGAAGCAGTTCGAAGGCATCGCCGAGCCGACCGCGACGGGCTCCATCACGCTCTCCGGCGTGAAGGACCCGCTCACGGGCGACGCGAAATTCGAGCTGGTGGGCAAGGACGGCAAGTCCATCCTGGACCCGACCGGCGACTTTGACGGCGACGGTGTGTCCAACATCGACGAGATCAAGGGCGGCTCCGACCCGTTCAACAAGGCATCCACGCCGAAGGGCGAGGACAAGCCGACGAGCGAGCCGAAGCCGACGGAGACGCCGAAGCCGGGTCTGACCGACGATGAGCGCAACCGCTGCATCGCTACCTCGGTCGGCTTCGGGCTGCCGCTGCTGCTGCTCATCCCGATCGGCCTGGCAACCCAGACGGCCATCCCGGGCCTGACCCCGATCGTGGAGCAGTACTCCGAGCAGATCCGCCTGGCAAACGCCCGGATCCAGCAGCAGATGGGCATCTTCAACGAGGACCTCGCGCTCCAGGTTGAAGCTGTGAACTCCCAGCTGCGCCAGTTCGGCCTCGACGTGGCAACCGTCGGTGCAGGCCTCGCGCTGATCGCCGCCGGTATCCTCTCCGGCACGATCATCTACGACAACTGCACCCCCGGTGGTGGTAGCTCCGCGAAGAACCTCGAGCTCAAGGGTTCGTCCGGCAAGACCTACACCAAGGTCGAATCGACCACGGTGACCAAGCCGACGAAGTAAGGCTCGGGCCCGGAGGCTTCGCCTCACCTGCAGAGCCGCGCTCGCGCCCCCGCTTCCTTTCCGGGAAGCGGGGGCGTTTTGGGTGCGGAGTTACCACCGTTCCAGCCCGCGCCCGCTCCTGTGGGATAATTGGCGACCATGACAGTTCCGCATCCCGCTGAGCCGCGTCGCGCGCTGATCCTGGGCACCTCCCCGATGGCGAAGGAGCTGGAGCAGGCGTACCGCCGCCTCGGGTTCGACACCCGCACCGGCGGCGCGCGGGCGGTGGACGAGTTCCGCCCCGACATTATCGTCACCACCGGCGGCGCGAGCGACACCATCGAGGACGTCGAGGCGGCGGCGGCGCGGGTGGGGGCGACGGTGGCGCCGTCTGTAGACGCATGCCGTCACACCGCGGACCGCATGGCGGTGCGCACCCAAGCCAGCGAGAAGCTGGGGCTTCCCACGCTGGATTACCAGTTCGCCCGCACCCCGCAGGAAATGCAGGACGCCATTGAGCGCATCGGGTACCCGTGCGTGGTCAAGTCGCCCACGTCCAACGACGGCGAGGGGTTCAGCTTCGTACGCAGCGACGCGAACCTCGCGGATGCGTGGCGCAACGCCGATAGGGGAGTGGGCCAGGGTGCGGTGGTGGAGCGCTACATCGACTTCGACTTTGAGGTGACCATCCTCGCGGCGCGCTCCATCGATCCGCAGACGGGACAGCTGGCCACGTGGTTCTGCGAGCCGATCGGCACCCGCCACCGCGACGGCAAACTCGTCGAGGCGTGGCAGCCCGCGCCGCTGCCGGAGGGGGCGATGGACAACGCGCGCTCGATCGCCGCGCGCATCACTGGCGCGCTCGCGTGCTGCGGCATCTTTTCGGTGGAGATGTTCGTCTCCGGCGACGACGTCTACTTCTCGCAGGTCACCCCGCGCCCGAGCCGCGACGGCCTGGTCACGTTTGTCACGCAGCGCATCAACCAGTTCGACCTGCAAGCTCGCGCGACGCAGCGCCTGCCCATCGATTCGACGCTCGTTAGCCCCGGCGCCGCCCGGTTCGTGCCGGGCGTGCGCCCGTCGATGCGCGAGCTCGCCGCCGCGATGGCGGTGGAGGAGACGACGGTGCGGGTGCTTGGCGACGGCGCCCTGGTCCTCGCCACGGCGGACTCCGCCGCGGAGGCCAGGCAGCGCACGGACCAAGCCGTGCGAGCGATGCGCGACGTCGCCAGGGAGAAATAGGTCACATCTTTCTTCCCCTCGGGGCCCGGGCCACGCCGGTAGACTGGTGCATGTTTGCCCACGACGAAAGGTGAAGCCATGTCCCAACACCAGTCCCTGCTCGTAACCGCTGCGAACCGCACCCTTGACGGGCTCGACCTGGACCAGCTCGCCGGCAGGCTCGAGCTCTCCCCGGTCCGCGTCGAGGGCGATACGGTCGCCGAGATCTACAATTCCGGCGCCGTCCCGGCCGAGGGCGCGCTCGTCATCGGCACCGGCGACTACAACTTCGACGCGGAGCTCGCCGCCGCGCTCGGCGTGCCCGTGCTGCTCGTCGCCGGCGACGCGAAGGCGGCCAAGCTCGCGCAGCGCCGGATTGAGGCGTTGGGGGCCGTGGTGGCGTCGATAAGCGAAGGCGACCTCGACGGCATCGAGGTGGGGGAGGCGAACGCCGCGCAGGTGATGGGCCCGGTGGTCTTCGAGCACCGACTCCTCGAGCAGGCGACGGCGAACCGCAAGCACATCGTGCTGCCCGAGGGCGACGACGACCGCATCCTCCAGGCCGCGGACCAGCTGCTCAAGCAGGCGGTGGCCGAGCTGACCATCCTCGGCGACGTGGACGCGATGCAGGCGCGCGCCGCCGAGCTCGGCCTCGACCTGTCCCAGGCGCACCTGGTCAACCACCTCGAGTCGGAGCTGGCGGAGGAGTTCGCCAACGACTTCGCGGAGCTGCGCAAGAAGAAGGGCGTCACCGTCGAGGAGGCGCGCGAGACGATGAAGGACGTCTCCTACTTCGGCACCATGATGGTGCACAAGGGCCTCGCCGACGGCATGGTCTCCGGCGCCGCGCATACGACGGCGCACACGATCAAGCCGTCCTTCCAGATCATCAAGACCGCGCCGGGCGCGTCCGTCGTGTCCTCGATCTTCCTCATGGTTATGCAGGACCGCCTGTGGGCGTTCGGTGACTGCGCGGTGAACCCGAACCCGACCGCGGAGCAGATCGGCGAGATTGCCGCGGTGTCCGCGAAGACGGCCGCGCAGTTCGGCATCGACCCGAAGGTGGCCATCCTGTCCTACTCCACCGGCACCTCCGGCTCGGGCCCGGACGTGGACCGCGCCGTCGCCGCCGTGGAGGCCGCGAAGCAGGCGGACCCGGAGCTTGTTGTCGACGGCCCGCTGCAGTTCGACGCCGCGTGCGACCCGGGCGTGGGCAAGAAGAAGGCGCCGGATTCCCCGGTTGCGGGCCAGGCCAACGTGTTCATCTTCCCCGACCTCGAGGCCGGCAACGCGGGTTACAAGATCGCCCAGCGCACCGGCGGCGCGCTTGCCGTCGGCCCGGTGCTGCAGGGCCTGAACAAGCCGGTCAACGACCTCTCCCGCGGCGCGACCGTGCCGGACATCGTGAACACCGTCGCCATCACGGCGATCCAGGCGGGGGCGAAGTAAATGTCTTACGTCCTCGTCATCAACTCGGGCTCGTCCTCTATCAAGTTCCAGATTGTCGACCCCACTGCGGGTGCCTCGGAGGCCCCGTTCGTCTCCGGCCTGGTGGAGCAGATCGGCGAGCCGCAGGGCCGCATCACCGTGAAGTACGCCGGCGATAAGTTCGTCGTGCAGAAGGCGGTGCCCACCCACGCCGTGGGGCTGCAGGAGACATTCAAGCTTCTCGACGCCAAAGGCATCGGCCCCACCCAACTCGACATCGTCGCGGCGGGCCACCGCGTGGTCCACGGCGGCATGGTGTTCTCGGAGCCGGAGCTCATCGTCGACCCCGTCGTGGAGATGATCCGGGATCTCATTCCGCTCGCGCCGCTGCACAACCCCGCGAACATCGACGGCATTGAGGTCGCCCGCGCGCTGCTGCCGAACATTCCGCACGTTGCCGTCTTCGACACCGGCTTCTTCCGCGACCTGCCCCCGGCGGCCGCCCTTTACGCGATCAACGCGGACGTGGCTGAGCAGAACCTCATCCGCCGCTACGGCTTCCACGGCACCTCGCACGAGTTCGTGTCCTCCCAGGTTCCGGCGCTCATCGGCCGCGACCCGCTGCACACCCGCCAGATCGTGCTGCACCTGGGCAACGGCGCGTCCGCCTCCGCGGTGGCGAACGGCCACCCGATTGACACCTCGATGGGCCTGACACCGCTCGCCGGCCTGGTCATGGGCACGCGCTCCGGCGACATCGACCCCGGCATCATCTTCCACCTCGTGCGCCAGGGCGGGATGACTATCGACGAGATCGATAACCTGCTCAACCGCCAGTCCGGCGTGAAGGGCCTGTCGGGCGTGAACGACTTCCGCGAGCTGCGCGCGATGATCGAGGACGAGAACGAGAACGCCTGGCTGGCGTACAACGTCTACATCAACCAGCTGCGCCGGTTCATCGGCTCCTACATGATCGAACTCGGCCGCGTCGACGCGATTACATTCACCGCCGGCGTCGGCGAGAACGATAAGGACGTCCGCATGGATGCGCTGGATAACCTCAAGATGTACGGCATCGAGGTCGACCCGGAGCGCAACGCGCAGCCGAACGACGGCCCGCGCATCATCTCCACCGACGAGTCGAAGGTGAAGGTGCTGGTCGTGCCCACCAACGAGGAGCTGGCGATCGCGCAGAAGGCCGCCGCGGTGGCCGCGCGGGTGGCGTAGCTGCCTGGTTGAAGGGGTGGGGCCGGAGGGGTCGTCGATACGCGACGGCCCCTCTTTCCAAGTTTTACAGACATTAGGTTGCCTGATGCGGTAAGCACGCTATACATTTACGAATGGCAAGAACCGTATTGCGGACTGTAATTTGGGCTTGCAATTTCTAAGTTGGACATAAAAGGGGTCTCCCAATGGCAGGACAGCACCGCAAGGCAACCACTCCGCGGCGGGGAACGTCGCTGGCGGCGTGCGCGCTGGGACTGTCGCTCGTGGCCGGCGTGGTGCAGCCCGTGGCCATGCCGCACCTCGCGGGGGAGGCACAGGCGTCCGACGCGTCGGCCTCGCTGGTGAATTACGGCGGCACCACGACGGTGCGTTTCGGCCAAACGTCAACGCTCAAGCCGAACGTGAACAGGCTGACGGTGCACAAGCCCACGCACTTTGAGATCGCCGGCCAGGTGCCGTCCGGCTGGGGCGTCAAGCTTGTCGACGCTTCCACAGGCGAGCTCTCCGTCACCCCGGACCTTGCGGAGGCCGAGAACCTCTCCGACACGTTCACGATCCCCGTGCTCACGACCTGGGCTGACGGATCGCGGAAGGTGCTCAACGCGACCGTGGCGCTCGCCCCCGAACCGGCGATCGACCCGGTGGAATACCAGACCTTCTGGGCGGGCAAGGAGATCCACCCGGTGCATATCCGCGCGGTGAAGGTGCCCAGCGGGTCCAAGCTGGGCATCCAGAGCGGCCTGCCCGACGGCCTGACCGTCGACGACTCCCGCGCCCTGAACCGCTACCAGCACGTCTACCTCAAGGGCGCGCCCTCGACGCCGGGAGTGTACACCGTCACCGCCGCGGTGAGCGGCACACCCACGACGAAGACATTCACCATTACGGTGAAGGACCCGAAGGACCTCCCGGCGCCGACCTCCGCGGAGCTCGCCCCCGCGCCGCAGGACTCGGTCGAGGCGGGCCAGCCGCTGAACATCCCGGTGGACACGTCGAACGCGTCCTCCGTCGAGGTCTCTGGCCTGCCGGATGGCATGACCTACGACTCCGAGAACAGCGTGATCACCGGCACCCCGACGAAGCCGGGCAGCTACGAGGCGACCGTGGACATCATCACCAAGGATGACCAGGTACTGCAGGACAAGGTGCCGATCGTGGTGAAGGAGCCAACCCCGACGACGTCGGAGCAACCGACGACCGAGCCGTCTACCTCAGAGCAGCCGACGCCGACGACTGAGCCGTCGACCTCTGAGCCGTCGACCTCTGAGCCGTCGACCTCTGAGCCGTCCGCGTCGGAGCAGCCTACCTCGACGACCACGAAGCCGTCGACCACCGAGCCGACCTCGACGACGAAGCCGAGCGCCTCCGTCGAGCCGACGACGACCACGAAGCCGTCGACCTCTGAGCCGACTTCGACGACGAAGCCGAGCACCTCCGTCGAGCCGACGACGACCACGAAGCCGTCGACCACCGAGCCGTCCACGTCGGAGCAGCCTACCTCGACGACCAAGCCGACGACGACCACGGAGCCGACCACGTCGAACCAGCCGACGACGACCACGAAGCCGACCACGTCGAACCAGCCAACGACGACCACGAAGCCGACCACGTCGAACCAGCCAACGACGACCACGAAGCCGACCACGTCGAACCAGCCAACGACGACCACGGAGCCGACGACCGAGCCGTCCACGTCCGAGCAGCCGACCTCGATGACCAAGCCGACGACGACCACGAAGCCGTCGACCACCGAGCCGACTTCGACGACGAAGCCGAGCACCTCCGTCGAGCCGACGACGACCACGAAGCCGTCGACCTCTGAGCCGTCCACGTCCGAGCAGCCGACCTCGACGACCAAGCCGACGACGACCACGAAGCCGACCACGTCGAACCAGACGACGACGACCACGAAGCCGACGACCGAGCCGTCTACTTCGGAGCAGCCGACGCCGACGACGATCACGAAGCCGTCGACCACCGAGCCGACCTCGACGACGAAGCCGACGACGACCACGAAGCCGACGACCGAGCCGTCCACGTCCGAGCAGCCGACCTCGACGACCAAGCCGACGACGACCACGAAGCCGTCGACCACCGAGCCGACCTCGACGACCAAGCCGACGACGACCACGAAGCCGTCGGTCTCCGACCAGCCGACGACGTCGGAGCAGCCGACGCCGACGACCACCACCAAACCGTCGACCACCGGTCAGCTCACGACGAAGCCCTCCGCGTCGAACCAGCCGTCGATCTCCGACCAGCCGACGCCGACCACCGAGCCGACGACGACCACGAAGCCGTCGACCTCTAACCAGCCGTCGACCTCCGGGCAGCCGTCGACCACGGAGCCGACCGCTCCGGCGCCGACCGGCGAGTACACCTGGGCTCCGGTCACCGTCCGCGCGGGCGATCGCAAATACGCGCAGCCGCTGACTAAGCCCGAGGGTGAGGGCGCGGTGCGCGTCGTAGGCGACGCCCCTGACTGGATCACCGTCAGCCCGGAGGGCGAGGTTGAGGCCCGCCCGCTGCGCAATACCGCGCTGGGGACGTACACCGTCGATGTTGTGACGCGAAGCGGCCAGCGCAAGACGATCACGGTCGAGGTCGCGGCGCCGGGGGCTGACAACGCCCGCATCACCCCGAGCTACCGCCCGGCCTACGTTCGCGCGGGCGAATCGAACTCCGGGCAGCGCCCCGTCGGCGACATTGAGAGCGCCGGCAGCGTGCTCGAGGACCAGCCGCTGCCGAAGGGCACGACCTATAGCACCGCGTACTCGGGTGCGACGGTGGATGCGGCGACGGGCGTCGTCACGCTGCAGGCCCCGCTCGATGCGCCCGCTGGCACCCCGATCAACGTCCCGGTGCGCATCACCTTCCCGGACGGCACGACTACTGACGTTGTCGCGCCGTTCGACGTCGACGCCGCCGAGTTCCAGAAGTTCTACACCCCGGCCTACGCCGAGGGCATGGGCGCTCGCCCGGGCCAGACCGTCTACGTCCCGCAGGTGGCTAAGGAGCTGCCGGTGTACACCGAGTACAGCCTCACCGACCCGGACGCGGACTACAAGGGCTGGGACGTGAGCGTGAACCTGGAGACGGGCGAGCTGCGCGCGACCGCGCCGGAGGGCAACGCGGCGGATATCGACGTTTCCGTTACCGTGACGTTCTCCGACGGCACGCGGAAGCAGATTTCCGCCCACGTCGCGGCCCACAACGGCGCCACCCTGGCGGACCAGACGGCGGCCAGCTCCCGCTACACCTCGCCGGTGTACCAAGAGGACGGCAGCATCCTCGTCTTCCCGGTGGGCTCGCTGCCCGAGGGCGCGCGGTTCCAGCTCGACGGCCTCACGGCCCTGCCGGTGACGGTGGACCCGGAGACCGGCGCGATCCGCATCTCCGTGCCGGTTGACGCCCCGGCGGGCGCCGGCTTCGACGTGCCGCTCAAGCTCGTGCTGCCGGACGGCTCCGTGCAGGAGATCACCGTCCCGGTGCAGACGAAGTCTGACGCGACGGACCACGCGGTGTCCTGGCGCCCCGCCGTGGTCACGGAGGGCACGACCGCCACGGTGCTGCCCACCGACTTCCCGGTGGGCACGACGTTCGCGCTCGCCGCGTCCTTCGACACCCCCGGCTGGCAGGCGTCCGTCGACCCGGCCACCGGCGCGGTCACCGTCGCCCGCCCGGGCGGCGAGGATGACCCGTTCGCGGCGATGATCCCGGTCGTGGTCACCTTCCCGGACGGCTCGCAGCGCACTGTGGAGATCCCCGCGACCGTCGTGCGCGGCGCGGCGGCGGCCACCCCGGTCGACTACCCGACCACCGATCTGCGTGCCGGCGCGTCGACGGTGCTCAAGCCGAGCGTGAGCGGAGCGACGTTCTCCCTGCTCAAGCCGATGCTGGGCGTTCGCACCGAGATCGACCCGGGCACCGGCGCGCTCACCCTTGTGGTGCTCGACAGCGCGCTGCCGGGCGTGCGCGACATCCCGGTCGTGGTCACGTTCCCGGATGGCTCGCAGACCATCACGTCCGCGCGCCTCAACGTGCTCACCGCCGGCGGCGCCCGCACGCTGGCACAGGGCACGAAGCTTGACGACGTCTCCGCCGCCGTCCGCACCGGCACCACCACGCGCGTGGACCTGCCGACGCCGGAGCACGCCGTGGAGCAGCCGTTCTCCCTCGGCGCGTTCGACGCCAAGGGCTGGACGGTCGAGCTCGACGCGAAGGGCAACGCCCTCGTCGTCACCGCGCCGGAGGACGCGGCCGGCGAAACCATCACCGTCCCGGTCACCGTGACGTACGACGACGGGTCGCAGGGCTCGTTCGGGGTGCGGGTCGAGGCCGAAGGGGCGTCGATACGCAAGAGCTCCGAGGGGACCTCGAGCCTCGGGTCCTCGCGGCCGGATCTACTGCCGATCCTGCTCGGCCTGTTCGCCCTCTTGGGCGCGGGGGCCAAGGTTTTGTACGATAACCGAGAGTTTTTCCAAACCTTCCTGGTTTGGTGGAAGTAAGGACACAGCATGCGAGTAGGTAAACGCGTCATCGCGGCGGCCGTCGCCGCCAGCCTCGGCGCAGGCATCGTCCTGCCGGTGCAGGCGGGCGCCGTGATCGAGCAGTCGAGGAGCTTCTCGGTCGATGTGTCGACCGGCATCGTCGAGGGCTTCCAGAGCGCCGAGGTGAACAAGGGGCGTGTGTCCTGGCTCAACTACAACAGCCCGTCGTACGGCACGATGCCGAACGCGTTCTACATCGACGGCTACGCCAACGGCACGAAGGTGGAGTTCGCCGGCGACGCGACCGCGGTGCAGACGCGCACCGAGGGCGACACCGACATCGTGACCCTCACCCACACCGACCGGAACCAGGGCGTGCAGCTCGTGCGCACGTTCCGCGTGAACGGGAAGAGCGTCACTGTCGACGTGGAGCTGAACAACGTCTCCGGCCAGGCAAAGGACCTCGCGCTCAACCTGACCAACGGCATGATGTCCTACGACTACGACCTCGCGGCGAAGCGCTCCGGCGCCGGCTACAACGTGATGGTGGGCGGGCGCTACAACCTCAACGCGCAGTTCCCGGGCGCGGCGTCCGTGGGCGCCGGCGACAGCGTGAACAACGCCGTGGCCGGCAAGAACAACGACGCGCGCTACCAGGCGGGCGTGTGGAACGCGACGGTGGCCAACGGCGGCTCGCTCAAGGGCCAGATGGTTCTGTCCGGCGACGCGAACGAGAACCTCAAGGACTCCGACGGCGACGGCTTCCCCGACGAGTGGGAGCGCAACGGCTTCACCGCCGCGGACGGCACCCAGTTCCCGCTCAACCGCTGGGGCGCCGACCCGAACAAGAAGGACCTGTTCCTCCAGCTCAACTGGATGAAGTCCGAGTGGGAGACGAAGCACTGCTCCGAGAAGCGCCAGTACGCGCCGACGGAGGAGGACTTCGGCAGGTTCCTGGACTGCGCCAACGCTAACGTGAACGTGTACCGCCCGTCGCGCCAGACGCTCAACGACCTGGTCGACCTGTTTGACAAGCGCGGCTACAACCTGCACATCGACGCCGGCGAGTACTACAACAACATCCCGGGTCTCGAGCCGCACGGCGGCCCGACCGTGGACTACACGCCGTACTACTTCAACGGCGAGGTGCCCGGCACCCACCTGCTGCGCGACCGCAAGGAGCTGCTTGGTGACCGCCAGAGCGTCTTCCGCGTCGGCATCATCGGCGACACCCAGGAGCGCGGCAACCTGTCCTCCGGCAACGGCCTGCTCTCCAACGGCGCGTTCTACGTGGCGGACAACTACCTGATGACGTCGCAGGAGCAGCTGCGCAACACCATCCTCCACGAGTTCGGCCACAACCTCGGCCTCACGCACTCCGGCGCGAAGGCGGTGAACCCGCCGGACAGCTCGTACGTGCCGAAGTACAAGTCGGTGATGAACTACCTCTACCAGTTCAGCCACTTCGACTACTCCGACTCGACGTCGACGAACTACGACAACACGCCGATCCCGCAGGCCTGCACGAACGGCACGTCGAGGTGCTACAACGGCAGCTACGCCATCAAACCGGACTGGTCCAACCTCGACCTGGTCAACGGCGAGATCGGCCGCACCAACGGCACCACCGGCGTGGACGAGGTGGACACCCCGGGCCACAAGTACCCGACGGTGCGCGACCTGGAGATCATGGCCGCCGAGGAGAATAACGGCAAGGCCGGCTTCCGCGTGGACACGGACAAGCAGAACATCATCATCGCGAACCGCTCGGACTCGAAGGTCAACGTCCAGATCTCCAACCTGGGCATCGACCTGCACAAGTTCACGCTCCAGGTGAACTACCCGGGCGGGCAGTTCCGCAAGGAGTACCCGGTGGAGTCCGCGCTGTCGGACTACTCGAAGCTGCCGGTTGAGGTGCCGATCTCGAACACGGCGGGCTACACCGGCTCGTCCATGCCGGTGCAGTTCCGCATCTACAACGAGGACGGCAAGCTCGTCTCCAACGAGACGATCGACTTCTCGGTGCTCAACTACACCACGTCCGACATGGACACGCTGGTGAAGAACCTGGAAAAGACCGACTCCCCGCTGCTCAAGGACGCGCAGAACACGGTGGGCAAGAAGGACGCGGCGGCCCCGACGCTGTCCAAGCCGGCGCCGATCGCCACGGCGGGCAACACCACGGTCCAGCCGGGCAACCGCAACCCGGGCGTGACCGAGTTCGACCCGGTGCCGCAGGAGCGAACGACCCCGGCCCCGCAGCCGCAGCCGTCGGCGGCCACCACGGCGAAGCCGCTGAACCAGCAGCAGGGGCAGACCGCGGGCGGCAACGGCGGCAACGGCGCTAGCCCGGGCCTCATTGTGGGCATTATCATCGCCCTGCTGGCCGTGCTCGGCCTCGGCGGTGTGGCCGCGATGGGCGGCGGGTTCTAAAGCGGGTTCTAAAACGGGTTCGACCCGCTAGAACCAAGTGGCCGGGCGGACCTTGTTCGCCATGTCCACCAGCGCGTAGCGATGCTGCGGGTACGGCGCCACCCTAGCCTGCGCCCGCAGCGTGAGCGCGAGGCCGCGGCGCAGCCCGCGCACGGTGAACGGGTACTCGAACAGCGTGGCCGTCGATGACGCGGGGTGCTCGCGCAGGTAGATCAGCCCCGCCTCGATAACGGCCACCTTGATCTGCAAGAAGCGCGGCTCCGTCGACGGGATGCGCTCGAGGCGCCGCGCGGCGAGCCGGATCTGTTCTTCGGTGGGGGCGGCGTGCGCCTCCGACTCCGGCGCAACGAGGCAGAGGATCGCCGTAAGCTGCGCCATGCGGTAGTGCCGCGACGCGCTGGGCACCTTGTCCAGCGCCTTGATGGCCAGAGCCACCTGGTCTTCGCGCATGAGCATGCGGGCGAGCCCGAACGCGGAGGACACCGTCGTCGGGTTGGTCAGCCACACGAGCGCGTAGAGGCGGATCGCGTGGAAGCGCAGCGCCACCGGCTCGACGGTCTGCATCGACCACTCCGCGTCAATGACCCCCTGGGCAGCGAGCTCCTCGAACACAACGTTGGGCACCTCGTGGAGGTGCTGGTCCAGGCTGGCGGCGGCGCGGGCGAGGTCGGCGTCGAGAAGCTTCTGCTCCTGGGTGCCCAGCTCCTGGAGGAGCAGGTCGCTCACCGCGGCGAGGGCGAGCTTCGGCGCCGCCTCGCCGGGCAGGAGGCGCAGCACCTCGGCGAAGGAGCGCTTCGCGGCGCGGAAGTCGCCGAGCAGCGTCTCCACCACGCCGGAGTACCACCAGTGCCGCCACGTGCCGCCAAAGCGCTCCTCGAGGCTCACCAGCCACGCCCGCGCCTGCCTGGTGAGCCCGAGGTCGAGCATCGTGCGCACGACGCCGAACGGGATCTCCGTGGACTCCTCGTACTGCGGGGTGGTCATCGCCTGGCGCAGCGTCTCCAGGGTCTCGCGCGGCTCCGCGTACGAGGAACCCTGGAGCATCGCGGCGCCGATGTCGTCGCGGTTGATCAGCGGCGACGGCAGGGCGGCCACCACCTCCTGCGGGGTGATGTCCACGGTGCGCGAGATGCCGTCGATGAGCTGATCGGTGCGGAAGACGAGGTGCTTGGTGCCGAACGTGGTACGCTGCGGCGAGAACAACGAGTGCTGGGCGGGGAAGGTGCGCCCGTCGCGCGCCGCCACCACCTCGCGCAGCACGCCGAGCAGCTGGCCCTCGAGCTCCACCATCGACTCGAAGCGGCGCGCCGGGTCCGGGTCGCAGCACCGGCTGATGAGCCGGTACAGCGAGGTGTAGCGCCGAAACAGCGGCTCCTCGGTGGGGGTGGGGACGCCGGGGTCGTACACCCCGTCGGTCTGCGGGAGATCCACGACGAGCGAGGCGAGCGTGCGCCCGACCGTGTACACATCACTGCGTATCGACGGACCTTCGGTAGCCACCTCCGGCGCCTGGAACCCCTTCGTCCCGTAGATGAACCCGTACGCCCCGATGCCCGAGACCGCGCCCATGTCGATGAGCTTGACCTGGTCCTCCGTGACAATGATGTTGTCCGGTTTGAGGTCGTTGTACACCACCCCGCGCGAGTGCAGGTAGTCCAGCGCGGGCAGCACCTCGAGGATGTACGCGATGGCCACATCCGGTTCGAGGACGCGGTGCTCTGCCGCGTTACGACGCGCGCGCAGCG
This sequence comes from Corynebacterium jeddahense, assembly GCF_028609865.1. Lineage (NCBI taxonomy): Bacteria > Bacillati > Actinomycetota > Actinomycetes > Mycobacteriales > Corynebacteriaceae > Corynebacterium > Corynebacterium jeddahense. The sequence goes on along the minus strand of NZ_CP063194.1, from coordinate 2,218,844 downwards.
ACGGCCCGCCCACGTACTCCATCACGGTGAACCCGCCCGGCACGCGCGGGTCGTCGATGAAGTTAAAGATCTTCACGATGCCGGGGTGCGTGATGTCCGCGAGGAACTCGCGCTCCGCCTCGGCAGCGGCCGCCTCATCCGCGTTGTCCGTGGAATGCAGCCCCTTGAGCACGACCACGCGCCCGGCCACGTAGTGGTCCAGCGCGAGGTAGATCCAGCCCATGCCGCCGTGCGCGATGACGCCCATGATCTCGTACTGCCCGGCCACGATGTCGCCCGCGGACAGCGCCGGCGGCGCGATGCCCTTGCGCGCCACCGCGGGCCGTGGGTCCACGAGGGCCGCCTTCGGCTCGGTGGGCTCCACCCACGGCAGCTCCACCATGCCGTCGGCGACGAAGCGGCTCGCGCGCCGGGTGCCGCGGCGCTCGCGGAAGGTGTCCAGCGCCAGCCTGCGCGAGCGTTGCGACGTATCCTCCCGGCCCGACCCCTTGCGCAACTTGTCCAGGTCCTTGAGCAGCCCCGCCATCTCGCCCATCGAGGAGTACTCGCCGAGCGAGTCGCCGGCGTCGTCTTCGTCGTCCGCGAACGGGTCGAAGGCGACCGCCTCGGTGCCCGGCTCGGCGTCGTCCGCGTCGTCTTCGTCGTCCGTGTCGTCGTCCGTGTCGTCGTCCGCGAACGGGTCGAACGGCACCGCCTCAGTGTCGCGCGCCTCAGTGTCGCGCGCCTCAGTGTCGCGCGGGTTGGTCGTGTTCGGGTCCGACATCACTCATCCGTCCTGTAGCGCAGCGCGGGCGGCGACGCGTCCACCACGGACCCGCCCAGCCAGGTGGCGTAGAGCTGCCGCAGGGAGCCGTCGTTACGCATCCGCTCGATCGTGGAATTGACCTGCCGCACAATGTCGTCCCCGCCCTTCGGTAGGCCGACGCCGTAGTACTGCGTGGACAGGCTGCCCGGCAGGATGTCGGTGTACGGGTCCTGCGCGGCAATGCCGGCGAGGATCGCGTCGTCCGCCATGATGGCGTCCGCCTGGAACTGCTGCGTGGACATGAGGCAGTCCGACCACGAGCGGGTGCGCAGCAGCGAGGAATTCGGGGCGAACGTGCGGGCCATCTGCGCGAGGTTCGTGCCGTCGACGATGCACACCGTCTTACCGTCCAAGTCGTTGAGGCTCTCGATGCCGCGGTCCTTCGGGGCGAGCACGCGCACCCGGGTTTCGAGGTACGGGGTGGAGAACTCGATTTGCTGGGCGCGCTCCGGGGTGATGGACATCGTGCGGATGACCACGTCCACGTCCCCGCGGTTGAGCGCGTCCGCGCGTGCCGCCGAGTCGACGAAGCGCAGGTCGAGCGTCCCGCGCCCGCTCTCCGTGCCGAAGATGTCGTCCGCGATGGCCTGCGCCAGGTCCACCTCGAGCCCGCGCAGGTGGCCGGAGGCCGTGTCGCGGTAGGACAGGAGGTAGAGCGACTGGTCGATGCCGACGATGAGGCGCCCGCGCTTGCGGATGCGGTCCACGTTCGGCGTGGGCGCCCCGGCCGGCGCGAGGCGCGGGTTGAGCGAGCCCTCCCAGTCCAGCTTTTCCGGCATGTACGGGGTCGCGGGCGGGCCGGAGGGCTCGTCGAGCAGCGCGCCGGGCGGCAGGGGCAGCGGGTCGCGGGTGGGGGAGGGCGTCGTGATCGTCGCCTCCACCCGCTCCGGCGCGCCGCCGTCAGCGCACCCGGCGAGCAGCGACGCGGCGATAAGCGACGCGGCGGTTGCAGTCGCGGGCCGCCTCACAGGTACTCACCCAGCCTCGGCCGGATCCCCGCCCAGATGCACAGCACGGCGAGGATGGACAACACCGCCACCACGAGGGAGACGAGGCGGGTGGCGTTGAGGGAATCGTCGATGTAGGCCCGGGTCGCTTCCCGGGACTCGGAGATGAGCTGGGACAGCGCGGAGTCGAGCGCCCTGAACGGGGCCTCGCCGGCGCCGCCGCGCGGGTCGAGCAGGGCCGCAGCGCGGTCGTAGCTGCCGGTGTCCAGCGCCTCGACGAGCTGGGCGTGCTCGCTCGACCAGGCGCCGAGGTGGGCGCGTGCGCCGTCGACAAGCGAACTGCTCGCGCCGACGCGCTCGGCGTCCTCGATGGCGGTGGTGACCGTCGCCGAGACCTCGTCGAACTCGCGAGAGGACGGGGTGGCGGACTGGCGCCGCAGCAGCGCGAACGTCTCGTCGGTGCGGGTCTCCAGCGCCTCGATGCGCGCGGCGGTGAGCTCCTCCCACGGCTGCGCGGCGCGCTCGTAACCGACCGACCCGGAGCGCCACGACTGGTAGTTGGACACGCCCACCCACGCGAGCGCCACCACGACGGCAAGCGTGGCCGCGAGGAAGCCCCGGTTGAGGCGGCGGCGGAACACGCGCCACAGCCACCACTGCGCCACAACCAGCGCACACAGCGCCGCGGCGAGGCCGGCCAGCGACGCCCACTGGGGCTGGGAGAGGCGGCGCATCTCCTCGGCGACGTCCGCCCGTGTGAGCTCGTTGATCTCGCTCGCGGCGACGAGCATCCGGGTGCGCATGATCGCGCTCGCCTCCGACATGTACGCCACGCCCACCGGGTTGCCCATGCGCTGGTTCACCTTCGCGCGCTCGTTGAGCCCCGCGTAGACCGGCAGGTCGCGCTGGATGTCCAAGACAAGCTCCTCGATCCGCTCGCTGCTCGCGGAATGCGCCTGCACGGCACCCTTGTAGATCTCCGCCGCCGAGCTCGCCGCCTGCTCAACGGAGGCGGTGTAGGCCTGCACGTCCTCTTGCGACAGCGGGCCGGGCTGCACGAACGCTCCCGCCGCGATCGTGTCCGCGCGCATGAGGGAGGCGGACAGGAGGTGCGCCGACGCGCTCATCGGCTCGGTGGCCTCGCGCACCGTGTCCAGGGCGTGGTTGCGGTTGTACATCGACTGGCTCAGGGACAGCCCGGCGGCGAGCAGCATCACCGTGAGCACGACCATCACCGCGATGATCTGGCCCGGGGTGGTGTGGATGAAGACGCTGCGGCTGCTCGCGCGCACCGGGCGGCGGCCGTGGAGCACGCCGTGCAGGGAGCGGCGCGGGGGCGACTCGAGCTCGTCGAGCCAGGAGTCTTCGCTCGACTCAGGGCTCGTCTCCAGCTGCGTCACCATTCCGCAATGATAACCGTTTCCACCTACAGTGGGGGCCATGCTTGGCGACGGAAACGGCTGGGTCGTAGCACCCGACGGCACGAAACTCTGGGGCCTGCACGGCGCCGCCGGATTGTTCCTCCTCGCGGGCGAGGGCGCGGACGCGCGCCTGCTGCTTCAGCACCGCGCGACGTGGACCGCCCAGGGCGGCATGTGGGGCATCCCAGGCGGCGCGATCGACTCCCACGAGTCCCCGGCGGAGGCCGCCGTGCGCGAGTCCGTCGAGGAGTGCGCGATCGACCCCGCGCTCGTCGCCGTGGAGCGCGAACTCGTGACCACGGAGCTGCCGAACTGGCGCTACACCACCGTCATCGCCCGCACCACCACCGGCGCGCCGCTGCCCGTCACCGCAAACGAGGAGTCCGAGGAGCTGCGCTGGGTGCCCCTCGCCGACGTCGCCTCCTTCACCCTCCACCCAGGGTTCGCGGAGTCCCTGCCCAGGCTCATGGGGCATACTGAAACGCATGATTGAAGTGCAAGGCCTGACCAAGCGCTACGGCGCGGTCCAAGCCGTCGATGACCTTACGTTCAGCGTCAAACCCGGGGTGGTCACCGGCTTCCTCGGCCCGAACGGCGCCGGCAAATCCACGACCATGCGCATGATCCTCGGCTTGGACAAGCCCAGTTCGGGCACTGCGCTTATCGACGGCTCCGCCTACCGCGACCTCCCCAACCCCGCGCGCAAGGTCGGCGCACTTCTCGACGCCAAGGGGGTCCACCCCAACCGCTCCGCCCGCTCCACCCTGCTCTGGCAGGCGCAGGCGGCCGGCATCCCGAGCTCCCGCGTCGACGAAGTCCTCGCCCTCGTCGGCCTCACCGACGTGGCGGGCAAGCGCGTCGGCGGCTTCTCCCTCGGCATGGGCCAGCGCCTCGGCATCGCGGCGGCGCTGCTCGGGGACCCCGAGTACCTCATCCTCGACGAGCCGGTCAACGGCCTCGACCCCGCCGGCATCCGCTGGGTGCGCGGCCTGCTGCAGTCCCTGGCCGCAGAGGGGCGCACCGTGCTCGTGTCCTCCCACCTGCTCGCGGAGATGGCGCAGACCGCCGAGAACCTCATCATCATCGGGCGCGGCCGCCTCGTCGCCGACACCTCCGTCGCCGAGTTCATCCGGTCGAACTCGGCTGTGACAGTGGTGGCGCGAGCCGTCGATACGCAAGCGCTCGAGGCCGCCCTCGCCGGGCTGGCGTACCGACGCGTCGTGGACGCGGACGGGCGCGAGGCGCTCGAGATCCCGGACCGCTCCACCGACGAGATTGGCGCGCTGGCCCACGCCACCGGCGTCCAGCTCGCCGAGCTTAGCGAGCGGCGCGCCTCCCTTGAGGAGGCCTACATGAATTCCACCCAGGGCCACGCCCAGTACGTCTCCGAGGGGGTCTCCAATGCTTAACCTGCTTCGTGCCGAATGGACCAAACTGCGCTCCACCTCCTCCTTCTGGTGGAACAGCGGCCTCATCCTCGCCTTTTCCGCCGTCTTCGGCGCGCTTATGGGCTACGGCGCGCGCATGGCCGGCAAGCCGTTCGGGCCGCTCACCATCGCGGCGTCGGTGGTGATGATTGACATGATCATTGTCATCGTGCAGTCCGCCATGACGGTGACCACCGAGTACCGCTTCGGCATCCCCGCCACCAACTTCCGCATCGCGCCGAAGCGGTGGCAGGTCGCCGTGGCGAAGCTGCTGCTCGGCGCCGCGCTCGCCGCGCTGGTGACGGCGCTGGGGCTGGTTGTCGCGTTCGTGTGCTACGACCTCGCCGCACCCGTGGCGTCCAACTGGCTCTCGACGTCGGCGGCCCACCGCGCGCTCTGGGCAATGCCGCTGGGCATGGCGCTGGTCACGCTGTTTACCCAGGGCGTGGGCTGGCTCGCGCGCAACACGGCCGGCACGATCGTCATCATGATTGTGATGATGCTGCTCGTGGAGACGCTCGCCGCCCTCATCCCGCGCATCGGCGCCGACGTGGTGAAGTACCTGCCGTTCGGGAACCTGCTCTCCTTCATGAACAACCAGGAGGGGTCCTGGTCGATCGGGGTGTCGCTGCTCGTGTTCACGGTGTGGGCCGTGGCGGCGTGGGTCGCGGGCGTGGTGGCGCTGGAGGCGCGCGACGCGTAGGCGGGCGCGCGGGCGCGGGCGGGGGTGCGCGGGCGCTTCCGCCGCCCCCCGCCCCCCGCGTCCCGCGTTTCTCGCCAAAACCGGCTACCTAGAACCGGCTTGGGGGCGCAAAACCGCCTGTAAGCCGGGTCCAGGTAGCCGGTTTTGCGTGGAATGGGGGGTGGGCGCCGTCGTTGGCCCGCGGGGACATCGGCCCGCTGATATATTGAGGGCGTCATCGGGGGATGGCAGAAATTGGGGGGAAATATGGATCGGGCACGTTTGGCGGGGATGTTGGTGGCGCAGGGCGTCGTCGATAAGCAACCTTGCGTACAGCTCTCTGCGACGAAGTTCATTCCTGAGTCGGCGTGGGCGGACTTGAAGTCGCACGAGCGGGAGTTTCTGCGCTGCTACTGTGCGGGAGCGTCTGCGCACAAGGCGGTGCTGGTGGGGCGGTCGGCCGGCCGGGCGACGAACATGTGGGTGATTCCGCACGACGACGAGATTGTCGAGCTCGCCCAGCGCGACGGCAACCCGCCACCGAAGCTGCAGTGGCCGGAGGGCGTCGTGTACCGGCACATGACCGTGCCAGAGCGCGACGTTGTGGTCTACGAGCCGCTGGACACTGCCGGTGGGGGCGCCAAGCTGCGGATCACGAAGGCGGCCCGAACCGCGGTCGACATCGCTAGGCTGCATGGGGTGCCCGACGCGGTAGCCGCGATGGATGGGGGATTTCGTGGCCAATCGCCCGTCGGTGAGGAGATGTGGCGCGAGGAATTGTCTGCCACCATCGCGGGGCTGCGCGGGAAGAAAGGGATCGGGGCGGCGAAGGAAGCGCTGGAGCTGTGCTCGCCTCTCTCGGAATCGGCGTTCGAATCGTACTTCCGCGCCCTCCTGGCACTCAGGGGTATTCAGGTGCAGGAACAGATGTGGATCGGCAGGAAGTACCGTGTCGACTTTCTCTGGGGCAAGCTCATCATCGAGATCGACGGCTACGTCAAGTTCGAGGACAAGCCCCATGCGGAGGTGCTCAGCCAGATGAGACGGGAGAACTGGCTGAAGGAGCAGGGGTACGAGATCATCCGCCTCTTTCCCTTTGAGATCCTGCGCGACGCCGAAGGCTGCATTCGCCGCGTGCTGGCGAAGAAGGCCATTGCGGATGCCCGCGGCCCGGTGCGGGTTCCGGCGACGCGGCACCGTCCGTAGCGTTCCACGCGCGGGTAGGCGTTCCACGCGGGTAGGCCGCTCCACGCGGGTAGAACCGGCTACCTGCAACCGGCTTACCGGCGGTTTTCGGCGTGGTAGCCGGGTCCAGGTAGCCGGTTTTGGCCGCCGAAGGGAGCGCACCCCGCCACGCCCGCCCCTACTGCAGCGCCGACGTCAGCTTCATCACGTTGTCGATGTAGCGCCGATACCACGGCCGCCGCGCCCACCGCTCGAGCGTGAGCTCCCGCGACACGGCCAGGTAGTTCGCGCCCAGCCGCTCGAGCGACCCGAGCAGGGACCCCGACGCCACGAACAGCGAGGACTCGTAGTTGAGGGAGAATGAGCGGATGTCCATGTTCGACGACCCGACGACGCCGACGGCGCCGGGCGTGCCGGGGTCGGAAAGGACGAACTTCGTGTGCAGCACGTACGGCGCCGGAAACTCCCAGATGTGCACCCCGGCCTTGAGCAGCTGCTCGTAGTACGCCGACTGCGCGTGCTGCACCATGAACTGGTCGGCCTTCTCGCCCACGAGCAGGTCCACGTGCACGCCCCGGTAGCACGCGGACGTGATCGCCTCGAGCAGCGACTCCTCCGGCACGAAGTACGGCGAGCACAGCGTGAGCTGCTTCTTCGCGTGGTGGATCATGGAGACGAACATGCGCAGGTTCGGCTCGGTGAGGTAGCCCGGCCCGGAAGGCACGAGTTGGAGGACATCGCGATTGCGTATCGACGTCGTGTCCGCCGGACCCGCCCCAGACACAGAACCAGCCCCAGCCCCGGCGACCGCGCGAGCGGACCCCGCCACGTCGAGGGCCTCGCCGGACTCGGTGTACCAGTCCACCGCGAACATGTACTCCACGGAGGAGACGATGGGCCCCTCGAGTTCGACGAACACGTCGACCCACTGGCGGCCGGCGCGCCGGTGGCCGGGCATGAGGTAGCCGCGGTCGATGAGGTTGAGGGAGCCGGCGAACGCCACCTTCGAGTCGATGATGATGACTTTGCGGTGATTGCGCAGGTCGGGGCGTCGCCACCGGCCGTGGAGCGGGTCGAGGGGCAGCATCATGTGCCAGTCCACGCCGATGGCGGTGAGGCGTTTCTGCAGTGTGCGGAAGCCGGGGTACTTGCGCGAGCCGATGTGGTCGAGGAGCAGGCGTACGTGGACCCCGCGGGCGATGGCTCGCTCGAGGGCCTCGAAGACGATGTTCGTGGTGTCGTCCCAGGCCACCGCGTAGATTTCGATGGAGATGGTGGCGCTGGCGTCGTCGATAAGCGAGGCGATCCGCTCCATTGCCTTCTGGTAGTCGGACCACAGCGCGCGGACGTCGCCGTAGACGGCGGGGTAGCCGGTGAGCTCGCGGTTGAGGCGCACGAGCGAGGCGGTTTCGGGCGGCAGGGACGCGGGCGCGTCGGAAGGTGGCAGCTCGACGGCGTCGAGGGCGCGGCGGGCCTCGACCTGGATGCGGTGGCGGCGCCGCGAGACCAGCGTGGAGCCCATGAGCAGGTAGAGCGGCAGGCCGATGACCGGCACGAAGAGGATGAGCAGCAGCCACGCGTTTGCCGAGGACGGCTTGCGCCCGCCGGGGACCACCCCGATCATGACGACCTTGATCACGGTGTCCACGACCATCGTCGCGAACTGCCACCAGGCGAGATGGATCATCGGACCTCGTCGTAGGCCAGCCCGCGCGTGTCGTAGTCCGCGACGAGCGGCGCGTGGTCGGAGGCGCCCTTGCCCTTGCGCTCCTCGACGTCGACGAACGCGCGCTGCACCTTATCGCGCAGTGGCGCCGTGGCGAGCTGGAAGTCGATGCGCATGCCCTCGTTCTTCTGGAAGCGCATGGACTTGTAGTCCCAGAACGTGTACGGCTCGTCGTGCTCGATTTCTGTGAGGCCGGCCTCGAGGAGCATCTGGAACGCGGCGCGCTCCGGCTCCGTGACGTGGGTCTTGCCCTCGAACCAGGCGATGTCCCACACGTCCTCGTCGCGCGGGGCGACGTTGAAGTCGCCCATGTAGCACTGGAGCTCGCCGGGCCTCACCTGGTCCGCGAGCGACCAGAGAAACTGCAGCTTGTAGTCGTAGTGCGGGTCCCCGATCTCGCGGCCGTTGGGCACGTAGAGGCTCCACACCTCGACGCCGCCGCACACCGCGCCGACCGCGCGCGCCTCCTTTTCGGGGTCGCCTTCCTTGGCGAATGCGGGCTGGCCCTCGAAGCTGTCGCGCACGTCGTCGAGGCCCACGCGCGAGGCGATGGCCACGCCGTTCCACTGGCTCGTGCCCACGTGCGCGACCTCGTAGCCGGCGGCTTCGAAGGTGGCGTACGGGAACTTCGCGTCCGGGGTCTTCGTCTCCTGCATCGCCAACACGTCGACGTCCTGGCGCTCGAGGAACGCGGCGATGCGCTCGGCGCGGGTGCGCACGGAGTTGACGTTCCAGGTGGCGATTCGCATGCGGCCTAGCCTAGCCGGTTCAGGGTCGCCGCCCGCCGCCGATGGTGCTCGGCCGCGCCCGCGGGCACGTCGCCGACAAGGGCGGCGCCGACCGCGTCGCCCGACGTCCACGCGACCTGCTCCGGGCCGAGGGTCCACGCGTCGTCGATGAGCTTGAGCGCGGGTTTGCCGATCCGCTCGGGCACGGTCAGCCGCACCGGGAGCCCGCGTTCGGTGTAGAAGGTTCGGATGGCGTCGAGAGGCACCGGCTCGAAGCCCGCGGACGGGCCGAGGGGGACGGCGGAGTTCGCCTCCTCGCCCGCGCCGGTGCGCATGAGCCAGCCGCCGGCCCACGCGGTCTCGCGCACATCGAGCGCGTCGGCGAGGCGCCGCTCCACGTCGCGGATCTCGGAGTTGCGCACGGTGCGCGGGGAGAGCTTCTTGATGATGTGCACGTCGGCGACCTCGATCGCCTCCTTCGACGACGGGAACCCGCCGACCTCTTGCGGCCGCACGACCAGCGGGTCGAGTCCGATCACGTGTCCGACGATGTCGCTCGCGTGCTCCCCGCGCCGCTGCCGCACGACGACGCGGTCACCCACGCGCACCGCGTCGGAGCGGAAGATACGGGACACGCTTATCGACGCGTCCCGCGCCCCAGCCGCATCACCACCGCGCCGAGCAACAGTGCCAGCACGCCCGCGGCGATGATGCCACGCATCGGGGTGCCGGTCTCGGCGAGGTCGTCGTCGCGCTCGTCGTCGTCATCGTCGACGGTGCTCGTGGTGCTCGACTTCGTGGTCGTGCTCGACGACGTGGTGGACGAGGTGGTGGACGTGGACGAGGAGGTGCTCGACGTGGTCACCGCCGACGTGGTGCGGTGCTCCATCACCGACGGGGTGGTGGAGGTGGTGGTCGTGCTCGTCGAGGTGGAGGAGGACGTGGTCTCCGAGCTGGTGCTCGTGCTGGTGCTCGTGCTCGTGCTCGTGCTCGTGCTCGTGCTGGTGACGCTCGTGGTCGACGTGACGGTCTCGTCCTCGGCAAGCACGCGGGTCTTGCCGCTGTTATCGCTGTCTTGCATCGTGCGCACGTCGAGCGCGAGCGGCTCCGTGGAGGTGGTGGCCGTGGTCGCCGGGGCGGCGGCGGTGGCCTTCGCCGAGGCGGCCGCGCGGTCCACGCCCGGGATGCCGAAGACGATCGGGGTGTCGCCCTGCTCGGAGCGCTCGAACGCGTCGAACGCCGTCGTGCCGAGGATCCCGCCCAGGCCCGCGATCGGGGCGGGCACGACCACGGCCGGGTCATCCGGCAGCAGGGTTGCGCGCAGCTCGCGCACGCCGGCACGCTCGCGCTCAACCTTGGCGTCGGCCTTGTCGAGCTCGGCCTTCTCCTCGCGGGTCAGCCCGTCCGCGGCGGAGGCCTCGCGCAGCGCGTCGAGCTCGTCGGCGGCGGCGATGAGGTCCTTTCGCCACGCCGTGAGCGCCGCGCGGACCTCGTCATCCGACTCAGCGCGGTTGATGGCGTCGATGGCGTCGGCGTGCGTCTCGTTGACGTCGATAAGCACCTGCTCGACGGACGTCGCGGGGGCGGGCGCGGCGGTGAGGGTCGCGGCGACGATGGCGGCGGGGATGCGCATAAGTTCCTCCGAGGTTACGGACAGTTACGCACAAGCATAGCGCCTTAGTCGTCGTGGCCGAACGGGTCCGCGTCCGTGCCCGGCAGCCAGGTGTGGCCCGGCTCGCGCCAGCCTTCGTCGCGGATGACGCGCTTGGCCTCCTTCTTCCAGCGGCCGGTGAGCACGTCGGTGTAGAGGTAGCCGTCGAGGTGGCCCGTCTCGTGCTGGAGGCAGCGGGCGAAGAAGCCGGTGCCCTCGACTTCGATCTCGTTGCCGTGTTCGTCGAGGCCCGTCACCTTCGCCCAGTCCGCGCGGCCCGTCGGCCAGCTGTAGCCCGGGACGGAGAGGCAGCCTTCGTCGTCCTCGCCGTCGTCGCGCGGCATCGTCTTCGGGATCTCCGAGGTCTCCAGCACTGGGTTGATCACCGTGCCGCGGCGCATCTGGTCGCCGTCGGGGCAGTGGTAGACGAAGAGGCGCAGCGGCACGCCGATCTGGTTCGCGGCGAGGCCGACGCCGTGGGCGGCGTCCATGGTCTCGTGCATGTCGGCGATGAGCTCGGCCAGCTCCTCGACGGGCTGCGTCACCGGCTTCGTCGGCTCGTGTAGCACCGGATCGCCGTGGATAACGATGGGTCGGATGGTCATGCCAATATATTAGGCATGCCGTCCGACACGCTTTCCGAGGCCGACCTCGCCGTGCTCCGCTTCGCCGCCCACGCGCCCCGGTCCATCGGCGCGCGCGAGGACCGCATCCGCTCCGAGCTGGGCATGCAGCCGATCCGTTACTACCAGCGCCTCAACGCGCTGCTCGACTCGCCCGCCGCGCTCGCCGCCGAGCCGCAGCTCGTGCGCAGGCTGCAGCGGCTTCGCGACGACCCCAGGGCCCCCAAGCTCTAGTCGAGGTTTACGGTGTGTTGCGCCTGTTTGGCGCTAGCGTGTGGTTAGAGTTGCCGCTGTGACTAACGAGCATTATGGCAACGACCGTCGCCCCCGCGGGGAGCAGACGGGATCCACGCGATACTCCAAGTACTCCGCCGGCGACGGTGGCGCCTCGGATGCCGGTTACGACGGTGCCGGTTACGACGGTGCCGGTTACGACGAACCCCTCGACGCCGAGATCGTCGAGGACGATCGCACCGCCGACCTCTACGCGTCGGACCGCGCCGCTGACCGGTACGCGGACGGCGCGGCGACCGACCCGGGCTACCGCGGCGCCCACCGTCGCGACGACGACGCCGAATACGACGACGCCGACCACACCGAGTACCTCGACCGCGATTACCGCGACGAGCGTGGTTACCGCGACGGCCGTGACGGCGCCGCTGCCGTGTCCGGGTCCGAGCGCGTGGCTGCCGGCGAGGCAGGCGCGGCCGGCGGGTCCAGCGCTGCCGGCGCAGCCGAGGGCGGCCTGCCGAAGCGCGGACTCGCCATGATCCTCATCGCCGTCGCCGCACTCCTCGCGCTGTGGGGCATCTGGAAGATGACGCAGAACGGCGACGACGACAACGCCGCGGCCCCGACCTCCGCCACCCTCTCGGCGTCCGCGCCGGCGTCGGCACCCGCGGCGCCCGCAGCACCGGCGGGCCAGCAGGATCCGGCGGCGCAGGGGTCGGCCGCGCAGGGTTCGGCCGCGCAGGGTTCGGCCGCGCAGGGTTCGGCCGCGCAGGGCTCGCCGGCGCAAAACACCGCAGCACCCGCTGGCCAGGGCGCTGGCCAGGGCGCTGGCACTCCGAACTCGGCCGCGCCTAGCACTGCGGCGCAAGACCCTGCGAGCCAGTCGGCCGCTCCGAACGCGCAGAACGGACAACAGGGCCAGCCGGCTCCGGCGGGCGCGCCCATCGACAACAGCTCGGCGCAGGTCTTCGTCTACAACAACTCGGGTGTGCCGGACCTCGCCAGCCGCACCGCAGACCAGCTCAAGGGCCAGTACAACGTCGTGAACAACTCGCCGGACTCCGCGGTGATGAACATGCCGGAGCAGCAGTACGGCGTATTCGACGGTACCTACGTCTTCTACGACCCGTCCGTGCCTGGCGCGGAGAAGGTCGCCACCGACCTTGCCCGTCGCGTCGGGGGCACCGCCCGCGTCAAGGGCGACATCCCGCAGGGTGCGGTGAGCTTGCCGGAGCAGGCTGCGAAGGATCGCAGCGCTGTGGCGGTCGTCCTCGCCGGCTAGGCCCGGCGGGGCACACCAACTCTCGACGCAAAAACCGGCTACCTCGAACCGGCTATCGGGCCTAAAGGGAGCGCGGACAAAAAGTTGGAGTGTTGGGGGCTGGAAGGTATTCCAATGCCCGCAGGGTTTCCATCTGATATCCGCGATGGTGCGGTTGAGAGGTTTTTGGCTGGGGCGTCTGCCCGTGAGGTCTGCGACTGGGCTGAAGACGTATGTGGTCGCCGACCATCAGTGGACACGGTCGGCAACTGGGTTGCGGCCAAACGCCGCGGCCAGTCCTTTGATGGCACGCGACGCGCCTACGACGCTGAGACCATCGCGAAGGTTGTAGCACGCAGGTTGACCTCGCAGGCGACGGTGCGTGAGATTGCCGTGGAGTTCGATGTCAACGACACCGCAGCACTGACCTGGACGAAGCGGTACTGGCCAGACGATGACGACCGCGATTCGGCAGCGTCGATGACCTTCGACGAGGCGTTTGCGGCGACAATGGAACGCGTGAGCAAACACCGCAAAGTCCAACGCAACCATCAACAGCAGCGAGTCGATGAAGCAGCCGATGCGAAAAGGCCACCCCGGCCAGTCAACGAGTGGCTGCCAGGGCCTGGACCGATAGACGACATCGCTGATTTACCCAGTGACATGGACGAGCTGAAAAAGCTCGTTGTCGAGATGCGCGACCGGGAAACAGTCAAAGACGCCATTATCCAAGTGCTCATGAGCGACGGTGAGCCGCAGGGAAAAGGCAACGTCCGTGGCGGTGAGTCGCGGGGAAAAGACGACGTCCGTGACGGGGAACTGTCCACCGCGGCGAAAGCCGCAGTGGTGGTTGCCCTCACGGACGCCCACGGGTTTTCCATCGCCAAAGCATGCGCGGTTGTCGGGATTGCGCAGTCGACGTTTTACTACCACCGACACACCCACACGAAGGTGGTGCACCAGCGCGAACAGCGCCGCGCTGCACTCAAACCGCTGATCTTGCAGGCAGCAGCCGAATCCGGGCAAAGCTACGGCTACCGGCGCATCCACGCCTGGCTGAAGATCATGGGGCATACAGTGTCGGAAAAGATCGTGCGTACCCTCATGGAAGAGCTTGGGTGCCGCCCGCCGGCGAAAGCGTCGGGCAAATACTCCTCCTACACCGGTGAAACCGACCACAAACCCGCGAACCTGCTGCTGATCGCCCCAACCGACAACAGTGACGATGATGGGGATGCGGATGTGGATGTGGCCCGGCCGGTTGTTGCACCGTCGCAGTACTTCATCGACCACGCCGACGCTCAGGGGCTGACCCACGATTTCCACGCGGATGCCCCGTGGGAGAAAATCGGCACCGACGTCACCGAAATCCACTGCCCAGACGGCAAATTGTTTCTGTCGGCAGCGATCGATTTCTACGACGGGATGCCGATTGCGGTGACCATGTCAACATCACCGAACCACGACTTGGTCGCCGAGATGATCGCGCGAATCGACGAGGTAAAACCCGACGAGGCACAACCGATCATCCATTCCGATCGTGGTGGGCTCTACCGCAGTGAACGCTGGGTCAGTCTGATTACCGACCACACCCACAACATCTTGGATTGCCCCGACTGCCAGGCCGATACATGGTGCGGCAACCGGTGGCGATACATCCCGTCACTGTCGCGCAAAGCCACCAGCGGCGACAACGCGCGCACCGAAGGCTTCTTCGGCACGATGAAACAAGAACTGCTCAAAGGCAGGCCTGTGGTGTCGACGATGACGGTGGCGCAAATGCGCGACTATATTGATTCCTACATCGACTTCTACATCAACACACGATTGAAGTCGACACTCGGCGAGGGCTACACCACCATCGCCGAGCACCGCAAGGCACTGAGTGCATAACAACGAGACAAAGTCCCCCAAAACGCACTCCAACAAAAAGACCGCATCCCCAAAAGCGCCCCTTAGCCGGATCCAGGTAGCCGGTTTCGCTGTAAGGGGGGGGCGTTGGCGGCCCGCAGGGTGCGGTGAGCTTGCCGGAGCAGGCTGCGAAGGATCGCAGCGCTGTGGCGGTCGTCCTCGCCGGCTAGGCCCGGCGGGGCACACCGCTTCTCGACGCAAAAACCGGCTACCTCGAACCGGCTATCGGGCCTAAAAGCGCCCCTTAGCCGGATCCCGGTAGCCGGTTTTGCTGTAAGGGGGGGGCGTTGGCGGCCCGCAGGGTGCGGTGAGCTTGCCGGAGCAGCCGGTTTCGCCGTAAAGGGGGGCCGGCCGGGCGCGGTCGGAGGCTGGCCCACGCGCATAAAAACCGCCCGCCGGGGCCAAACCCGGCCCGCGCACGAGATAGGCTCGGGAACCATGGATCCATTCCGCGACTTTGCCAGGTCGAAGGACAACACTCTCGGCGTCGAGTGGGAGATCGCCCTCGTCGACCCGGTAACGCGCGACCTCGTGCCCCGCGCCGCCGAGGTCATCGACGAGGTGCACGCCCGCCACCCCGACATCCACCTCGAGCGCGAGTTCCTCCAGAACACGATTGAGCTGGTC
The DNA here is from genome assembly GCF_028609865.1 of Corynebacterium jeddahense. Lineage (NCBI taxonomy): Bacteria > Bacillati > Actinomycetota > Actinomycetes > Mycobacteriales > Corynebacteriaceae > Corynebacterium > Corynebacterium jeddahense. The sequence goes on along the minus strand of NZ_CP063194.1, from coordinate 2,203,619 downwards.
ACGCCCGTCTGCGTCAACACCAAGCAGGCCACGCAGGCCCTCCAGCGCAACCTCGACGCCATCAAGGAGGTCGCGGACGAGAAGGGCCTCAAGCTCTGGGCGAGTGGCGGCCACCCGTTCTCGGACTTCCGCACGAACCCGCTGAGCCCGAAGCACACGTACGAGGAGATCGTCAACCGCACCCAGTACTGGGGCCAGCACATGCTGCTCTGGGGCATTCACTGCCACGTCGGCATCAGTCATGAAGACAAGGTCTGGCCGATCATCAACGCGGTGATGACGAAGTACCCGCACCTGCTCGCCATCTCCGCGAGCAGTCCGGGCTGGGACGGCATCGATACGGGTTACGCGTCCAACCGCACCATGCTTTACCAGCAGCTTCCCACCGCAGGCATGCCGTACCAGTTCCAGAACTGGGACGAGTGGGTCGGCTTCATGCGCGACCAGCAGACGTCGGGCGTGATCAACCACACGGGCTCCATGCATTTCGACGTCCGCCCGGCCGCGAAGTGGGGCACCATCGAGGTCCGCATCTCTGACGCGACGAGCAACCTGCGCGAGCTCGCGGCCGTCGTGGCGCTCACGCACTGCCTCATCGTCCACTACGACCAGATGCTCGAGCGCGGCGAGCAACTGCCCACCCTCCAGCAGTGGCACGTCGCCGAGAACAAGTGGCGCGGCGCCCGCTACGGCATGGAGGCGCTCGTGATCACCAGCCGCGAGACGGACGAGGATTGGGTGACCAACGAGCTCAGATTGCTTATCGACGAGCTGACGCCCACCGCCGCCGACCTCGATTGCCTGGGCGAGCTGCGCCTGGTCGAGGAAATCATCGAGCGGGGCGCGGGCTACCAGCGCCAGCGCGCCATCTACGAGCGCACCGGGGACTGGAAGGACGTCGTCGACGCGACCTGCGCGGAGATGTGGGATCTCACCCTTTAGCGAGACCCCCTAGCGAGGTTATCCCGCGCGTCGTCAAGAAGCCGACCAATTTCGCTCGGCGGATGCGCGAATCTCACACCGACACCACCATTGATCAGCTCGAATTGCCGATGTTGTGCCACCGCGCTCACCGCGGGGACGGCGTAGGTGAGGAGGAACTGCGATAGCTGGTCTGCTGTAAGCGATGCCCAAAACGACTCGTCTGCATCTTTCGCCCACTGCGCCTCGCAAGTCACTTCCAATTGCCATGTTCGCTCGATTTCGGCGGTCAGACTGATCCGGGCGTATAGGTACGAGGACGTCCGGATGTCCTCGATGTCTGGAACCGAAAGTGAGGTTGTCCCTTCGAGGGTGTTCGAGGGCTCAGTTTCGTCCCCGGAAAGTTCGGAGAGTTGCTGATGGGGGAAGAAATATCGCGCGTTGGTGAGGTGGGAAAGCACACGAGCATTCGTGGTGAGGTCGATCATCGGGTCACCGCACGAACTTCAAACGTGTGGGAGTAACGGCGCGCCGAATACACATCACCCGGTTCCGGTGCGCTGGTGCATACGAAGTCATGACTGAACTTTGAGACGAGGTCGGTCGCCGGGGTGTCCTCCTCCTTCGACACATCAAAGCGAAGAAACCCGCGGACGGCGGAAAGGTAGTCAGCGACAAAGTCGAGGTTCACTACCCCGAGGTGGGCGTCGCTTTCAAACCGGACAATATCCTTCGCTGAGCACCCGAGTGCTTCTGCGAGCTCTCCGACGTCCATGCCCCGACTTATCCGAAGCGTTCGCAACTGCTCGATGAGGCGGAGGATCTCGACCTGCTGATTGACTTCGAGGGCGTCTTCCCCGATGAGTTCTTCCAAGCTGGACATACTTAAACCTCCTTCGTTTGCGATGGCACGTAAGAGTAATCGTCTCGGAGTCTAAACGGCACGCTAGTTGCCCGGCAATAGCCCGCCACGGACACCATCGTTCTCCCGATTGCGTCGGTCTGTTGGCGAGATGTGCTCCGAGCGGTTTTGATGCTGCCTCCCCCAGCAATCATCCGATAGTGAGGCTCACCGGCGCAATTAGCAACGTCGCCGAAGTAGAGGCGGTAACCCTCTGAGCTTGACACAGTGACAACTAGTTCGCCCAACCATGGTCGGCCATCCGGGGGAACGTCGCGGTCAGGAACGTGGTCGCCGACGGGTTCCTTGAATCCTTCCGTGCTATAGGCGTCGTTGTCTTCGAGGCGCAAGCCGTGGCTCTCTGCACGCCGGGCCAGACCGAGCAATTTTAACCGACTCCTGTTCGATTGCTTGCCGACCCGCTCGAGGAACGCTTCAGCTTCGCCGGTGAATATCCAACGCTGCGCGCCGTCATCCGCAGGCCGGGGCGGATGGTAGCAGTGTGGCAGCCGATCGAAACTGCCATCACATTCGGGCATGCCTTCCCCCTTGTCGTCGACAAGACAGTATACGACCTCACCCCTTAGGGTTCATGCGGCGCGGGTGGTAGCTGGCCGGGCGGTCGTTGCGGGTGAGCTGCTCCTCCCCGCCGTAGAGGCCCTCGCGCCGGGCAATGCGGCCGAGGCGCTGGGCGGTGACCGGGCTGGTCATGAGGGCGAAGACGACAAGCAGCAGCATCATGCCCATGTCGCCTTTTTCGTGCACGCCGAACCCGTCGGATGTGGTGACGCGGATGATGGTGCCGGTGATCATGAGCACCAGGCCGGTGGTCTGGGGCTTCGTGATGGCGTGGATGCGGTTGAGCGTGGAGTTGAAGCGGGCGGTGCCCACGGCGGCCGAGAAAACCATGAAGGCGCCGGGGAGGATGAACAGTAGGGAGAGGATGTCGGCGATCACAGGGAACCGTCCCTCTTGCGGAAGCGGGCGACGGACAGGGTAGCGATGAAGCCGAGGAGCGCGATGACGATCATGACGTTGACCACCGTGGTGTCCAGGCTCCAGCAGATGTAGAGCGCGAGGGCGCACTGCAGCGAGGCGGTGATGCCGTCGTTGGCCAGGACGCGGTCCATCGAGTCGGGCCCGACGACGACGCGCCAGGCGAAGATGAAGAACCCGGCGGCGAGCATCACCGCGGCGATGGTGAGGAAGACGGTGTAGACGGTGGCGTTCATGTCAGCGCCCTCCCTCGAAGATGTCGATCATTTGTCGCTCCAGTTTCTGCACGTTGGCGATTTCGCGTTCGATGTCGGCGTCGGTGTCGGCGTCGAGGACGTGGATGGTCCATTCGCGGTTGGCCAGGTCCAGATCCGTGACGGCGCCGCCCGGCTGCAGGTTGTAGGCGCAGGTGGCGAGATAGAGCACGAGCTCGTTGTCTAGGCGCATGGGCACCCGGAGGATGGCGTTCTTCGGCGGGTCGGCCCGGCGCAGCGACAGCCACGCCACCTTTGCCGACGCGGCAAGGAGGTCCCAGGTCCACTCGCCGAGGAAGCCGAGGAGCTTCCACCAGTTGACGCGGTTGCCGCTGCGCGGCACGCGTGGCAGGGGCAGCCCGAGCACGATGACGAGGCCGAGTAGCACGCCGGCGAGCGCGTTGCCCCAGGTGAGCTCGCCCATGAGGAGGACCCACATGAACGCCAGCCAGGCGACGGTGAGCGGGCGGAAACGGTGGGAGAATCCGGAGAACATTACTTGTCCACCTCGTTCGATTCGGCGTCCGCGGGGGCGGGGACGCGCTCGGTGGTCACGCCGGTGGTGGCGGGGCCGGTGGGGCGGTGGTTGTTGTCGCGGTGCTCGAGGGCGTCGCGGCCGCCGCCGGCGTCGTCCGGGCGGGTGAAGGCGTCGAGGTTTCGGGTGGGCTCCCGTTGGTCGTCGCCAAGCACTGCCGCCCTGTAGATGGAAAGATCCTGGGCGGACTGTGCGGCGCGGTCCGTGACGTTGGAGATCGGGCCGGCGAGGAAGGTGATGGAGGTGGACGCGGCGACGAGGAACGCCGTGGCGAGGAACATGCCGGCGGGGATGCGGCCGACGTCGGTGCGCTCCTCGACGGCGACGGTCTCGTCACGGGCGGCGAGGTTCGCGGGCCGCGCCTGGACGACGTTGCCCTCCGGCGCGTCGGCGCGGTCGCGGAGGAAGGCGTTGGACCAGACGTTCATCATCGCGTAGAGGGTGAGCAGCGAGGTGACCACGGCGCCGCCGATGAGCACCCACGCCAGCCACGAGCCGTCCTCGGCGCCGGCCTGGATGAGCATGACCTTGCCCAAAAAGCCCGACAGCGGCGGGATTCCACCGAGGTTGAGCGCGGGCACGAGGTAGAGCAGGCCGATCACCGGCGCGGTGTAGAGCAGCGAGCCGAGGCGGCGCAGCTGCGCGGAGCCGGCCTGGCGCTCCACGAGGCCCACGACGAGGAAGAGCGAGGTCTGCACGAGGATGTGGTGCACGGCGTAGAAAATCGCGCCGGACAGGCCCGCCACCGAGCCGAGGGCGACGCCGAAGATCATGTAGCCGATGTGGCTGACCAGGGTGAAGGACATCAGGCGCTTGATGTCGTTCTGCGCGATGGCGCCCATCACGCCGACGACCATGGTAAATAGCGCCACCCACATGAGCATCGAGTCGAGCGAGCCGTCCGTGAACACCGTGGAGCGCACGCGGATGATGGCGTAGACGCCCACCTTGGTCAGCAGCCCGGCGAAGACGGCGGTGACGATGGAGGCGGCGGTGGGGTAGGAGTCCGGCAGCCACGCGTCGAGCGGGAACACCGCCGCCTTGATGCCGAAGGCGACGAGGAAGGTGGCGAAGATCGCGGCGCGGGTACCGGTGGGCAGCTCCTCCATGCGGATGCCGGCCTGCGCCATGTTCATCGTGCCCACCGACGCGTACACGAGCGCGAGGGCGAAGAGGAACACCATCGACGACGCCATGGAGACCATGACGTAGCCGATGCCGGAGCGCACGCGCTGGGGCGACGCGCCGAGGGTGAGCAGGACGTAGGAGGCGACGAGGAACACCTCGAACCCGACGTAGAGGTTGAACAGGTCACCGGCGAGGAACGACAGGTTCACGCCCATGGTGAGCAGCATGTAGGTGGGCAGGAAGACGGCGACCGGGTCGTCCTCGTCGCCGTCGCGTAGCCCCTGCGAGATGCCGTACCACATCACCGCGAACAGGACGATCGAGGAGACGAACAGCATGATCGAGCTGAGCCGGTCCGCCACGAGCGTGATGCCCACCGGCGCGTCCCACCCGCCCATCTGCACGGTCTGGATGCCGTGCGTGTCCGCCACGACGATCATGGCCGCGGAGATCACGGTGAGCGCCGCGAGCGTGGTCAGGGCGACGGCGCGCTGCAGGTTCACCCCGCGAAGGAGGAAGATGAGCCCGGCCGCGGCGGCGGGCAGGATGAGCGGCAGGACGGTGAGGTAGGGCATGGCGGGCAGGGCCCACTCGGCGAAGCTCATGGCGCTAGTTCGCATCGTCGGCCTCCTTCACGGGCTCCTCGAACGCGGGCGGGCCGAACTGGTCGCCGGTCGAGCTCGCCTTGCCGGGCACCGGGTCGTCCGACTTGTCGCGCTCGGGCGCGGCCTCCGGGGTGGCGGGCCGCGCGGCGACGGCGCGATCCTCCTCGTCGCGCTCCACGACGTCGTCGGTGCGGTAGCGGTACTGCCGGTACGCGAGGGCGACGAGGAAGCCCACCATGGCCATCGAGATCACGATGGCGGTGAGGATCATCGCCTGCGCGAGCGGGTCCGCGGCCTGGTCGGCGGCCTCCGACTCGCGCCCGAGGATCGGCGGCGAGCCGGCCGGGCCGCCCGACTGCAGCAGCAGGAGGTTCGCGCCGTTGCCGATGAGGGTCACGCCGAGGATCATGCGCGTCATCGCCCGGTCGAGCATGAGGTACACCCCGCACGCGATGAGCACGCCCGCGCCGATGAGTAGGAACAAGTTGGCTTCCATTTATTCGCCCCTTTCGCGCGAGTTGCGTATCGACGAACCGGAGGCGGCGACGGCGGAACGTTCGTCGTAACGCTGTCTGCGCCCCTGCTCCTGCGACCTGCGGCGCCGCTCGTTCTTGGCCTGGAGCTCGCGCGCGCGGTCGCGGGCGCGCTGCTTGCGGGTGTCCTCCTCGCGGTCGAGGTAGGCGCCCATCGAGCCGATGACGTGCATGATGAGGCCGACGACGATGATGTACACGCCCGCGTCGAAGACGAGCGCGGACGGCGCCGAGACCTCGCCGATGAGCGGGAGTTCGACGTCGAGGTACCCGGAGGTCAGCGGCGGGTAGCCGAGGAACATGGGCACCACCGCGGCGGTGCAGGTGAGCAGGATGCCCACACCGAGGACCCGCCCCGGGTGCACCGGCAGCGTCTCCTCGGCCTCCATGCGCCCGCCCGCGAGGTAGCGCAGCGTGAACGCGAGCGCGGCGACGAGACCGCCCGCGAAGCCGCCGCCGGGGGCGTTGTGGCCGGAGAAGAAGAAGTAGGCGGAGAGCAGCATCATCGACGGGAAGAGCAGGCGGGTGACCACCTCGACGAGGATGGAGCGGTTCTGCACCGTCTCCGTATCCACGCCGGAGGCGAGCCAGCGCGCCTTCGTGGTGGACAGGGTGGGGCGGCGCGAGTCGCGCTCGAACCTGCCGGTGCCGTAGATGAGGCTGGCCACGCCGGTGGCGGCGATGACGAGCACGAGCGTCTCGCCGAACGTGTCGCCCGCGCGCAGGTCCACGAGCAGCACGTTGACGGTGTTGCGGCCGTGGCCGATCTCGTACGCGAGCTCGGGCATCTTCGTCGAGATCGGCTCGGCGACGCGCGCCGACATCGCCGTCATGGCGACGGTGACCACCGACACGCCCGTGCCGATGGAGAGCCAGGCGCGCAGGCGGTTGTCCTCGCCGCGGTGCTCGGTCTCCGTGGGCATCTTGCGCAGCACGAGCATGAACACGACCATGACGATCGTTTCCACGAGGGCCTGCGTGAGCGCGAGGTCGGGCGCGCCGTGGAGGACGAAGATGAACGCCATGCAGTAGCCGGTCAGCCCCACCATGATCACGGCGGAGAGGCGGTTGCGCTGCAGGGTGGCGAAGTAGGCGATGCCGGCCATGAGGGTGACGGTCAGGCCCTGCCAGACGTTGTCCCAGACCACCATGCGGATGTTGTTGGAGTCGCCAAGGATGAGCGCCGCAAGGGGCACGACGGCGAGCACAGCGAAGATAACGGCGAGGTTGATCACGAGCGAGCCGCGCTGCGTCGACGCCGTGAGCTTGAGCGACCAGCGGTGCAGGGTGCCCAGGATGGTGTCCCACACCGCGTTCGCGTCGCCGAGGGCCGGGCGCTCGAACTGCGCCTTGGCCACGACGTCGCGCTGCCAGAACATGATCGCGCCCGCGCCGATGATCACCGCGGAGAGGGCGAGCGGGACAGTGAAGCCGTGCCACAGTTCGAGCGGGGCGCCCTCGACGTCCGGGAAGCGCACGTCGAGGTACTCGTTGATGGGCTGGGAGAGCACGCCCGGTACGAGGCCGAACGCGACGGTGCCCGCGGTGAGCACGGCGGGGGAGCACCACAGCGTGGGCCCGACGTGGTGCATCTCCCGCACGGCCTTCGACTCGCCACCCTTGTTGGCGAACGCCCCGTAGAGGAAGTACAGCGAGTACGCCATCGTGAGGATGGAGCCCGCGACGAGCACGACGAGCGTGATGTTGCCGGGCATGCCGGTGAGCAGCTCCTCGTGCAGGATCGCCTCGAGCGCCGTCTCCTTGGCCACGAAGCCGAACAGGGGCGGGATGCCGGCCATCGACGCCGCCGAGACCACCGCGAGCGTCGTAAGCCACGGCTGCTTCCGGCCCAGCCCCGACAGCTCGTGCGCGTCGCGGGTGCCGGTGGTGTGGTCGATCGCGCCGACGATCATGAACAGCGTCGCCTTGAACAGAGAGTGCGCGAACGTGATGGCCAAGCCCGCCATCGTCGCCGCGCGAGAGCCGACGCCGATGACGGTGATGATGAAGCCGAGCTGGCTCACCGTGCCGTAGGCGAGGATGAGCTTGAGGTCGCGCTGCTTGAGCGCCATCCACCCGCCGAGCAGCATGGTGAACCCGCCGGTGGAGAGCACGACGAGGTGCCACGTGGTCACCGCGGAGAGGTCGGGCGCGAGCCTGGCGACGAGGTAGATGCCCGCCTTCACCATCGCCGCCGAGTGGAGGTAGGCCGAGACCGGGGTCGGCGCCGCCATCGCGCCGGGCAGCCAGAAGTGCCATGGCGCCTGCGCGGACTTGGTCAGGGCGCCGAGCATGATGAGCACGATCGCCGCGGAGATTGCCGGGGTGTTCTCAATGTCGGTGATCTGGGAGACCTCGGAGAGCTTCCAGATCCCAGCCTTGAACCCAAGCAGGTTGATGCCCACGAGCATGGCGAGCCCGCCCATGGTGGTCACCATGAGCGCCTGCATGGCGGCGCGTCGAGACGAAGCCCGCTCCCCGTAGTACGACACCAGCATGTACGACAGCACCGAGGTGAGCTCCCAGAACACGTACATGAGCAGGAAGTTGTCGGCGATGACAAGGCCGTACATCGTGGTGGCGAAGAACGTCAGCTCGAACCCGAACTTGGCTAGGCGGCGCGGGTTTGAGTCGAAGTAGCCCCAGCAGTAGAACAGCACGAGCGCGCCGACGCCGAGGATGATGAGGCTGAACAGGCCCGAGAGGGCGTCGAGGCGGAACTCGAGGTTGAGGTTGACCGAGGGCATCCACCCGAACGACGCCTTCACCTCGCCGCCGTGGCGGAACACCCCGGTGTGGAACAGGCGCGCGACCCAGACGAACCCCGCCAGGGGGACGAGGGCCGTGAGCGCGAAGGCCGGGCGCCCGATGATCCGCAGCAGCACCGGGGCGGCGAGCGTGGCTGCGGTGAGCGCAATGAGCAGAATGAGCACGGGGTGGGCAGCCCTCCTCGGACGGGTCGGGTACGTGTCGTGCCGCGCCGGGGGCGGGGGAGCTCATTGAGTTCACACAAAAATACGTGTCAACCGGTGGCGCAGCCGTCTCGAAATGTAACTGTACAGTTATTTACTGTACCGCTGCAGAAATGCCGCCTCCGCTGCTGCGATGCGTTCGATCTCGGCCGGGTCCACCGACTCGTCGACGCCGTGGATGCCGCACAGCGGCTCTTCGACGCCGAACAGCGCGATCTCCGCGTCCGGGAACTGCTCCTGCAGCGTGATGGTGAGCGGGATCGAGCCGCCGGAGCCGATCACGGCGAGCTCGTCGGCGCCGTACGCCTCTTTGAGGCATTGCCCCAGCGTGGCGACGGCTGGCGCCTCCGGATCCGTCGCAAAGGGTTCGTTGACCCCGCTCACCTCGACCGAGACTTTCGCGCCCCACGGCGTGTGTGCCTTGATGTGCTCAACCATCTTGTCCGCGATCTCGGCGGCGTTCTGCCCCGCCGGGACGCGCAGGTTGAACTGGGCCTCGGCGCGCGGGTTCACCGCGTTCATCGCCTCGGCGACCGGGGTGGAGGTGAAGCCGATCATGGTCACGGACGGGCGCGCCCAGACGAGGTCCGCCGGCTCGTCGTCGACGGTGCCGAGCAGCTGCACGCCCTCGAGCACCGTCGCGTCGGCGCGGAACGCCTCGCGGTCGTACGGGTCGCCGTCCCACTTCGCGGTGGTGTCCACGCCGTCGATCGTCGTGCGGCCGTGCTCGTCGAACAGCGAGTTCGCGATGGCCACGAGCGCGTGCGCGGCGTCGGGCGCCCCGCCGCCGAAGCTGCCGGAGTGCACCGGGCCCCGCAGCGTCTCCACCGTGACGTTGATTTGGGCACCGCCGCGTAGCGACGTCGTCACCGTCGGCACCCCAGCCGCCACATTGCCCGAGTCCGCGATGAGGATCGCGTCGGCCGCGAACAACTCCGGCTTCTCTTCGATGAGCTTGCCCAGCCCGTCCTCGCCGCCGAGCTCCTCGGAACCCTCAACCACGACCCTGAGGCCCAGGTCGGTGCCGCCGTGCTCTTCGATGAGGCGCAGGGCCTCGAGGTGCATCGCGAGGTTGCCCTTGCAGTCGGCGGCGCCGCGGCCGTACCAGCGACCCTCGCGCTCGGTGAGCTCGAACGGGTTGTTCGTCCACGCCTCCGGGTTGTTCGCCGGGACGACGTCGTAGTGCGCGTAGAGCAGCACCGTCGGGGCGCCGTTCGCGGGCGCCTTCGTGGCGATGATCGTGTCCGCGTCGTCGACGGTCGCGTGCCTGGTGACGTCGAGGCCCCGCTCCTTCAGGGCGTTGACCGTCCAGGCGCAGGCGGCCTCGTGCTGGTCCGCGAGCTCCGGGGTGGAGTGCGGGGAGTTGAACGAGACCAGCGTGGACAGGTCGGCGAAGATGCGGTCGCGTTGCGGCTGGTAGCTCTGGGCGTCATTTGGTGTAGTCATGGCCCCACGCTAGCAGCAGCGCAGGGGCCTGATGGCCGGCTTGGTGGGTGGCGCGGGGGACAGCCTTGCGCTCCTTGCACTCAACCCCCATGAGTGCTAAACATGGAGCTGGCACTCATGTAAACCGAGTGCCAGATAAACGAAGAAGAGCGGGTGAGGCTGAGACCACTCGTCAGCCGTGCCGTCGCGGGCGCCTGCTTGCACCGACGACCTGAGTGATCGTCCACAAACCTATTCAATAAGGAGTGACACACTCGCATGGCAAAGATGATTGCATTCGACGAGGAAGCGCGCCGCAGCCTCGAAAACGGCCTGAACACGCTGGCTGACGCGGTCAAGGTCACGCTCGGCCCCAAGGGCCGCAACGTGGTGCTGGAGAAGTCCTGGGGCGCCCCGACGATCACCAACGACGGCGTGACCATCGCCAAGGAGATCGACCTCGAGGATCCGTACGAGAAGATCGGCGCCGAGCTGGTCAAGGAAGTTGCGAAGAAGACTGACGACGTCGCCGGCGACGGCACCACCACCGCCACCGTCCTCGCTCAGGCGCTCGTGCGCGAGGGCTTGCGCAACGTCGCGGCCGGCTCCAACCCGATGGGCATCAAGCGCGGCATCCAGGCCGCCACCGACAAGGTCTCCCAGTACCTCCTCGACAACGCCAAGGAGGTGGAGACCCAGGAGGAGATCGCCTCCACTGCGGGCATCTCCGCGTCCGACCCGGAGATTGGCAAGAAGATCGCCGAGGCGATGTACGCCGTGGGCAACGGCACCGTGAACAAGGAGTCCGTGATCACGGTCGAGGAGTCCAACACCTTCGGTGTCGACCTCGAGGTCACCGAGGGCATGCGCTTTGACAAGGGCTTCATCTCCGCCTACTTCGCCACCGACATGGAGCGTGGCGAGGCCGTGCTCGAGGATCCGTACATCCTGCTGGTCTCCGGCAAGATCTCCAACGTTAAGGAGCTCGTGCCGGTGCTCGAGCAGGTGATGCAGTCCGGCAAGCCGCTGCTCATCATCGCCGAGGACGTCGAGGGCGAGGCACTGTCCACCCTCGTGGTGAACAAGATCCGCGGCACCTTCAAGTCCGTCGCCGTGAAGGCCCCGGGCTTCGGCGACCGCCGCAAGGCAATGCTGCAGGACCTGGCCATCCTCACCGGCGGCCAGGTCATCTCCGAGGAGGTCGGCCTCTCCCTCGAGACCGCCGGCATCGAGCTGCTCGGCCAGGCCCGCAAGGTCGTGGTGACCAAGGACGAGACCACCATCGTCCAGGGCGCCGGCGACCAGGCCCAGATCGACGGCCGCGTGAAGCAGATCCGCGCCGAGATCGAGAACTCCGACTCCGACTACGACCGCGAGAAGCTGCAGGAGCGCCTGGCCAAGCTGGCCGGCGGCGTTGCGGTGATCAAGGTCGGCGCGGCCACCGAGGTGGAGCTCAAGGAGCAGAAGCTGCGCATCGAGGACGCCGTGCGCAACGCAAAGGCTGCCGTTGAGGAGGGCATCGTCGCCGGTGGCGGCGTCGCGCTCCTGCAGGCCGCGCACGAGCTCGAGAGCGACCTCGGCCTCGAGGGCGACGAGGCGACCGGCGTGAAGATCGTCCGCGAGGCGCTGTCCGCCCCGCTCAAGCAGATCGCGCTCAACGCCGGCCTTGAGCCGGGCGTCGTCGCCGACAAGGTGGCCAACCTGCCCGAGGGCCAGGGCCTCAACGCCGCCACCGGCGAGTACGTGGACATGCTGGCCAACGGCATCGCCGACCCGGCCAAGGTTACCCGCTCCGCACTGCAGAACGCGGCCTCCATCGCCGCGCTCTTCCTCACCACCGAGGCTGTCGTCGCGGACAAGCCGGAGCCGGCCGGCGCTGCCCCGGCCATGGATCCGGATGCCATGGGCATGATGTAAATCGGCCCTGAGCTGGAAGCGCGCCCTTCGGGGTGCGCTTTTTTGTTGCGCTTTCCCGTATCGACGTCCACCTCCGGCCCACCCCCGAATTAGTGTAAATCCGACGTGGCTGGCTGGCCACGTGGGCGTGTACAGATCGTTCTCGGAGGCGGATGAGTTACACACCTGCACGGCAATTCAGATGACGTTTACTTTTCCGTGACAATTTGGGCAGGTGACGCTGTCGGGCCCAAAAAGGTTACGTGTTGGTGAACAGACACCGCCTGTGAGCGCGCTGAACGCCATGAAGCTCATTTTGAGATTCCCCTTGACCTGAGACGTCGGTGTGGCAAAATAACCGCTGTGACGCCCGCAGGGTGTCAGTACCTGTCAAGTATTGCCAGACAAACACTGGCACCTGATCGAATAGGGGAAAAACTATGCCCGTGGATCTCAAGGCTGTGAAGAAGGCTCTCGGCGACTTCTCCACCTTCGCAAAGAACATCGTTGGCCTCTTCCAGGACCTGCCGAAGGGCCTGCTGGACTTCGCTACCAAGATCAAGTAAGTCCCCCAACTCCACCCACACCTAGAAGAAGGAAAAGAACATGGAATTCCTGACCAACTGGAACGCACTTTCCTCCGGCAACGGCGCTAACGGCGTCACCAAAATTCCGGGCGCTCTCCTCGGCCTGCTGAAGACCCTCGGCGGCCTCGCTGAGAACCTGCAGAAGCTCATCGGCCTCGTCGCCTAGTCTTCTCGCAGCAACAAGCCCTGTCGCGCGAACGCGGCGGGGCTTTTCGCATGCCTGGGGGTGCCTCGCGAGGGAATGAGGACACATCTGTCCTCATTCCCTCTTTCGCCTCCCCCCGCCCGCCCCGCAGCCACCCGGCGCGCCCCCAGAATCCCGAATACACTGGTGCGCATGGCTGACAATAACGACGAACTGCCGATGATCGACCTCGCCCAGACCGAGGGCTGGGTTGTAGACGACTCCGATGAAGACGACCCGGTTCTGCTCATGCCGGACGGCACCGCCATCCAGACCTGGCGCGAGAACTACCCCTACGACGAGCGCCTCTCCCGCGACGAGTACGAGAAGGAAAAGCGCGCCCTGCAGATCGAGCTGCTGAAGTGGCAGAACTGGACCAAGGACACCGGCCAGCGCCACATCATCCTCTTCGAGGGCCGCGACGCCGCCGGCAAGGGCGGCACGATCAAGCGCTTCAACGAGCACCTCAACCCGCGTGGTGCTCGGACGGTGGCGTTGGAAAAGCCGTCGCCACGCGAGAGCACCTCCTGGTATTTCCAGCGCTACATTGAGCACTTCCCGGCCGCCGGCGAGATCGTCTTCTTCGACCGCTCCTGGTACAACCGCTCCGGCGTGGAGCGCGTCATGGGCTTCTGCACCGAGAGCCAGCACGCCGAGTTCCTCCGCGAGGTGCCCATGCTGGAGAACATGATCCTCGGCTCCGGCATCTCCCTGACCAAGTTCTGGTTCTCCGTGACGCAAAAGGAGCAGCGCACCCGCTTTGCCATCCGCCAGGTGGACCCGGTGCGCCAGTGGAAGCTCTCGCCCATGGACCTCGCCTCCCTGGACAAGTGGGACGACTACACCCGCGCCAAGGAGGAGCAGTTCCGCTACACGGATACCGACGAGTCCCCCTGGATCACCATCAAGTCCAACGACAAGAAGCGCGCCCGCCTCAATGCGATGCGCTACATCCTGTCGAAGTTCGAGTACACGAACAAGGACCACGAGGTGGTTGGGGAGCCCGACCCGCTCATTGTGAAGCGCGGGCGCGACCAGATCGGGGACTAGGGCTCTTCGCTTATCGACGCCCCTTCGGCCCCCTCCGTCTCCCGCTTTGCCCGGGAGCGGAGGGGGCCGCTTGCGTGACATATAAACATGTGTTAATCCATTCTCTGTATAGTTGAAAACTGATCCGGAAAGGGGATCGCATGACCCGCACCGTTTCCAGCCGCGTGGCTGGTGTGTCCCTCGCCATTGTCCTTGCGGCGGGTGCCGCAGCCCCCGCGCCGTTCGCGCGCGCCGCCGATGCGGGCACGGACTTCGCCAACGCCACGACGACCATCACGAACACGGATGTGCAGCAGCTCATCGCCAACGTGGCTTCCCAGGGTGAAAACCCGGTGACCCTGAACCTGCACAAGTACATCGGCGACCCGGTGGCCACCCAGCCGGAGTACACCGGCGGCCAGGCCAATAACGCGGCGGATGGGCTGACCCCGGCAAACGGGGTGCAGTTCAGCGTGCGCCGCGTGAACAACATCGACCTCACCACCGTGGCGGGCTGGCAGCAGTACTCGCAGCTGCGTAATGCTCAGCGTCCCGATCCGGCAAACCTTGGTCCGGCAACCACGCTGACCACGGCGGACGGCACGGCAACTGGCAGCTTCCCTGTCGGCGTGTACTACGTGGAGGAGACGGTCACGCCGGCGGGTGCCACCGCCGTGGCGCCGTTCTACATCGCGCTGCCGCTTCCGCTCACCAGTGGGTCTGGGGCGGAACGGGTGGTCACCGGCTGGAACCGCGACGTGCACGTGTACCCCAAGAACCAACAGGTCACCGGTGAGAAGACGGTGGATGATTCGCGCGTGTACGCGGGCGAGAACATCAAGTACACCGTGAGCGGCTCCGTTCCGGCTGTGCCGGCAACCAACACGTTCGACGGCTACGACATCGTGGACGATTTCGACGAGACCCGCCTCGACGTTGTGGACAGGACCATTTCGGTCACGCTCACCGGCGGCACCACGCTGGTCAACGGCACCGATTACCAGGCGGACAAGGGTGCCGGGAAGTTTGGCGTGTCGCTGACCAAGAGTGGCCTGGACAAGCTGGTCGCCGCGCGCAAGGCAAACGGGGAGCAGACCCGCGTGGTGCTCACCTACCAGGCGAAGCTGAAGGATGGGGCGACCCCGGGCGAGGCGACCAACTCCGCGCAGCTCTTCCCGCCGAACACCGCGAACACGGACGCGGATTTCACCCGCCAGCCAATCAACGTGGACAACCCGGACCGTAACGTCACCCCGGTCGACGTGCCGGCGGTGAAGACGGTGCTGGGCCAGATCACCATCAACAAGGTGGGCGAGAACGACGCCGCGCTGTCCGGTGCGAAGTTCCAGCTCTACCGCTGCGCCCCCGGCACGACCCAGACTAACGCGGGCCCGATCACGGTCAACGGCACCGACACGTGGACCACCGGCAACGACGGCTCGGTCACGCTGCCGGCGATCCAGGTGGAGGACTTCTACAACAACGCCGCGCAGCAGGACAGCTTCGACTACTGCGTGGTGGAGACCCAAGCGCCGCGCGGGTACGCGTTGAACCCGCAGCCGGTGGCGGCCTCCATCACGAACGCCAACCGCACGAACGCGGTGAAAATCACCAACGTGAAGGACAACACGGCCATCAACCTGCCCATCACGGGTGCGCGCGGCACCTTGTTCGCGGTCATTGGCGGTGGCCTTCTCGCACTGCTGGCCGCGCTGTACTTCGCACGCCGTAACCGCACGGCGTAGGCCGGTCGGGTGAGGAGGGCCGTGGCGGGGGAACCGGAGGTCGTCGAGAAGCAAAAGCGCTCCTGGAAAGACGCGTTCTGGGCACTGGCGCTGATCCTCGGCCTTTTGGGGATGCTGTACCCGGTGACCTCGACGCTGGTGAACAACCGCTACCACGCGATCATCGCGGAACGCACCCGCGCGGAGACGGCGCAACTGCCGGATCAGGAACGCGACGGGCTTTGGGAGGCGATGCTGGCGTACAACCGGGACATCACCGCACAGCCGGTCTCGGAGTTGAGCATCGGCGGCGACCACTCCTCACCCGACTACCGCCGCTACCTGGGGACCGGTCTGGCGCCAGGCCAAGACCAGCTCGCGCAGATAGTCATCCCCTCTGTCGGGATCGCGCTGCCGGTGTACCACGGCACGTCCGATCGCGTGCTGGCGAAGGGTGCGGGCCACCTGTTCGGCACCACCTTTCCCACGGGAGGGGAGGGGTCGAACACGGCGATCTCCGCGCACACGGGGCTGGTCAACGCGTCGATGTTCGACAACCTGCCAAAACTGAAGAAGGGCGAGGACATCTACATCCACGTCCTCGGGCGCACGCTGCGTTACCAAATGGTTGGCTCGAAGGTGGTGCCGCCCGACTCGCTGGATGCGATCCCGCTCCCCGGCGAGCCCGGCGACCACCTCTACCTGATCACCTGCACGCCGTACGGGCTGAACTTCAACCGGCTCGTGGTCGACGCGGTCCGCGTGCCCATGGATGAAGAGGCGCCGAGCCCGCAGACTTCGAACACGATCATCGGCTGGCAGTGGTGGATGTGGCTCTCCGTGGGATTTGCCCTGCTTGTTCTGCTGCTACTACTTATTCCGCTGCTTCTGCGGCGCAGGAAGGATGAAGAGCATGAGGATGATTAAGCGCCTCGCATCCGCGCTCACCGCCGCGGCGCTTCTCACCGTGCCCGCGTTCGCGTCCGCGCAGACCACCACTCCGCAGCCGGAGCCTTCGCGTATCGACGCCTCCGTAACCACCCCTCCCTCAACCACCACCGCCCCGGTCAGCACGCCGGCGACCACGCCGACCACTGTTGCGACCACGCCGACCACCTCGCGCCAGATCACGCCCTTCGCCGCGCTCACCCCGCAGCCGGCCCAGATTGTGACCAAGTGCGACTACCGCTCCGGCGCGTCCACCGAGCAGGGGCCGTACGCGAACAACATCTGCTGGCTGGACTTCGGGCCGATCTTCAGCGGCGCCGCGACCAGTGGCAACGCCCAGGCCGGCGGCACCCGTCTGCCGGATCTCGCGCCCGCTGCGACGTCTGCCGGTCAGCCGGTCTTGGTTAACGTCGGCGGCCCCCGCAATGTGCAGCTCACGTTCAACCTGAAGGTGCAGACGGTCCCTGCGACCCCCGCGAATAAGCAGCAGCTTGCCGACGGCACCACGTTCACCCGCGACACCCTCACCCGCATCGGCGCGTACTCCAACGTGATGTGGAAACAGCAGTTCTGGGGCAACCCCGAGAAGAACCCGGGGTATTACTTGGCAACGGACCCGAGTGCGCAGTCGGCGCGCCCGATCATCGGAGCGTCCAAGATCAACGAACCCGTGGTGTTCCGCTTCGACAACATCACCATCTACGAAGACGGGGTGCCGCTTACCCGCGACTATTCCTTCGTGATGGCGGATGCGGAGTCCGTGAACGCTAACGAGGAGATCGGCATGGTGGCTGACACCGCCGTCAGCTCGCTTGCCCTGGTTAACCCGGCGGGAAGCAACCGCGCGTGCTCCGGTTCGGCGACGCAGTTTGGCACTAGCCCCACCGGCGGCTACTTCAACTGCGTAGGCGGCGGCAGTAGCGCGTCCGCGTTCTACGTCGCCCAGGCGCTTTCCCCCAAAACGGTCGAGGCGGCGATCTGGCGCACGAACGGCGCGCAAGGCTTCGCCGTTGGGTTGGGCACCAGCGCGGTGGAGGAACAGCAGAAGGTCGAGGCCGTTACCCTCCCGGACACCGGCGCGCGCGACGACACCACCTTCACCATGAACGTACAGCGCGCCGAGCTAAACGGCACGGCGGCACAGGAAGCGCCGTTGATCACCGCCACCCAGCAGGCGAATCAGCCCGTGGAGACCAAGAAGAGCACCTACCTTTACGACGGCTCTTCGCCCGTCCTCCGCTTCACCTCCCGCATCGACGCGGGGCCCGACCTGCTCAACCGCGCCGCCCGCTACGGCGAGCCGCAGTGGACCTGTTATAGCCAGGCGGGTGCCACACGCACCCCGATCACGCCCACCGTCACGCGCGAGGGCGCAGGCGGGCTCACCACCGGCTCCGTCGCCGCCATCACCACCACCGGACCGGGCGACTACCACTGCGAAGTGAAGTGGCCGGTGTGGCAGACGATCGGCCAGGTGAACGTGGCAAAGCAATTGCTTGGCGACGCCTCCGGCCCCCTCACCCAAACCCCCTTCACCATCAACACCGTGTGCACGCTTCCTCCGGGCGCTGACCCCCGGCGGTACACCCAAGCGTTCGGCGTGCCCGTCGACGCGCAGAATCGCGTCTCGGTGCCCGTAACCGTGCGGGCAGGGCAGGCGGCCGTGCCCGTATACGCGCCGGTGGGGAGCAACTGCACCTTCTCGGAAGCCCCCGCCGTACAACCAGGCACGACACACACGCTGAGCTGGCGTGTGGACTCCGGCGCCGCGACCGCAGGCCCCACCGTGACGGTGCAGCCGGCCGCCGCGCCGAAGACCGTCACGGCGATCAACACTTATGCCCCGATCCTCACCTCGGCCTCGGTGCGCCGGAACGTGGTCGCCCCTGCCGATGCCGCCGGCCTCGCCGGCGCGTCTAGCCCCGTCGCGTTCGACTGCGGCACCCGCACCATCGGCGGGACGACGGTGAGGCTGACCGGCGTGGTGAATGCCGGGTCCGCCGCAACTGCGCTTCCCGCCTCCGCCGTTGCGCCCCCAGCAGGCGTGACTGCAGCCCAGCTCAGCCTCCCCGGCAACCCCGGCGTGCTAGCCATCCCCGCGGGCAACACGTGCACCTTCAGCGAGACCGCGAACACGGTGCCCGCGCCGGGTAAGTACGAGTGGACGTTCGCCGGCGCAACCGTCACCGCTACCGAGGGCCAGCGTGCCGACGCCGCAGTGACCCTCACCGCGGTCGGTGCCTCCCAGGTGATCAAGATGCTTCCCCTGCCCGCGACCGGAAGCAGGCCTTACCTTGTGCTAGTCACCTTGCTCAGCGCAGCGTTGCTGCTGGCCGTCGTAGTGCGGAACTTTCGGCGGTAGGGGAGCGGAACTGAGGTCTCAGCGGGATAGCTCCGACAGTAGTACCCCCGCGGAAAGACAAGCTGAGAAGGTATGATCTTCAGCTCGCTCAGCGGCTTCTTAGGCGGTCTATGGCATCCGCCACAATCTTGGAAAAGTAGCGAGGTGGTGGCGCTCCCTCTTCCTGAGTTTTTGTTTATCGTCACTCCTCAGATTCCGGACCCCCGCGCCGTTCCTAAGAACCTGCAAGCTGGTTAGCAGTATCTATGGACAATCGCATAAGGCGCCAATTATTTTCAGAGGTGGCGCCCAAGCTGGGCCCAGAGGCCATCGAATGCGGGGGTAGGCCCCTCCTGGCTTCTCTGACCTCTACTCGCTGACCACATCACGGGCCCAGCGAACACCGAATCTCCGAAAGGATTTCCCATGGCAGTTGCCATCAAGAAGACCGCCGCGATCGCCATCGCTGCGGGCCTGACCTTCGCCGGCTCGGCCGGCATCGCTGCGCAGGACGCGCTGGCGCAGACCCGCAACACAACCGCGGTGACCACTGCCGCCGGTGTACCGGACGCGAGCACCATCAACTTCACCGACGCGAAGCTCACCATCAACAAGCTTGTCAACCCGACGGAACTGCGACCTGCCTCAGGTGCGACCGACGAGGGTGCCACCGGCGCACCTCTGGCAGGTGTGAAGTTCAATGTGACCCGCATCAAAGGCGATATCACGGACCAGGCTATCTTCAATACCATCGCGCAGTTTGCGAATGAACGCGACGTCGAGGGTGCCAAAGGCCTTGGCACCGGTGATACCGTCGAGCTGACCACCGACGAAAACGGTCAGGCATCCACGAGTCTCCCGGTCGGTGCTTATATCGTTGAAGAAATCTCGGCTCCGGCCCCGGCTACGACTGAAACCTACGTCTTGGCAGAACCGTTCATTGTGTTCTTGCCGATGACCAACTCCCAGGGCACCGGCTGGAATCGTGACGTGCAGGTCTACCCGAAGAACTCGATGGCCAAGGTGACCAAGACGGTCGCTGATGCGGACAAGAACACGCTGAGCAACGGCCAGGGTAACGAGAATGAGCCTGGATACCTTGGGCCACGCCCTGCGGACAACTCCGTGGTGAGCTACACCCTCGACGGTGTCGTTCCTGCTGCTCCGGAAGGCCGCGAGCTCAAGACTCTGACCCTGACCGATGCTTCCAAGAAGGAAGAATTGCAATGGGGCGACAACTTCGTCGAGGGCGTTTACGTTGTCCGTGAAGGCAAAGAGGTCGCGATTGACACAGCGAACTACACCGTGAACAAGGCAGCCGCTGTTCCTACCACCAATGTTGCGGGCCTTGCCGCGGGCGCCAACCAGGCATTCACCGTGGCAGTGGATGCACAAAAAGCAGGTTTGAAGCCGGGCGAGACTGTTCGCGTCAAGGTCAAAGCCACCATGCTGAAGGATGATGCTACTTCTAAGGGCGTCGAGAACTCCGTCCGCGAGTCCTTTGTGTTCCGCAATCCGTCCACGGACACGGACGACGCGCCTAAGGAAACCCCGGATGACAAGGTCGTCACCTACGTGGGTGACATCAAGATCTACAAGCGCGGCGAGAACAATGCTGCTCTTGCCGGCGCGGAATTCCAGGTCGGTAAGTGCAACACCGCAAAGGACGGTTTTGAAGGCGGCGTCATCCAGACCGGTGTGACCGACAATGAGGGCAACCTAACCTTCCCGGGTCTGCACGTCACCGACTACGTCAACGACGCAGAAGTCACGGACACGGTTGCGAACTACTGCGTGAAGGAGACGAAGGCTCCGGCAGGCTACGCGCTCCCGACCGGTGCGAATGCTGTTCGCGAAATTCCGTTGACTCGGTCCACCACCAACGCGCTCAACACAGAGAAGACCGCTTTCGAGGCGGTGGTTAACTCCAACGTCATCGCCAACGGTGAAGTGATCGACAACGTGAAGAAGACCACGCCGACTCTCCCCGCAACTGGTGGCATGGGTATCTTGATCGTCGCCCTCGCGGGTCTGGCCATCATCGGCGGCGGTGTCTACGCGGCACGTCGCAACTCCCAGTCCGCATAAGCGCACTCGCGTAGACGGACACACGGTTCAGCGCGCATAACGCCGCGTTGAGTCGGGCGCTGCCCCGGTGAACAACCGGGGCGCGCACGCCCGCCGGCAGGAGGGCGAAAAATTCCTGCCCCAGTTTGAAACCGGAGGACGTCGATAGGCGACGGCCCTAAAGAAAGGACCAGTTAGGTGACTACGGCAGTGAAGGCGAAGCATCGGCGGCAGCCGGCGCAAAAGTCGTTCTTCCAGCGTGTTGGCCTACCGGTCCTGATCATTCTCGTTGGGCTGCTGGTGCTGATGTACCCGGTGATTTCCACGCAGTGGAACAACCGCGTGCAGGAGCAGGTGGCCAAGCAGTACGAAGAGCAGCTGTCGGTCGCGCCGCCGGAGCAGATCAACCGCGCGTATGAGGCGGCAGTGGAGTACAACCGCACGCACACGGACGGTCCGATTCTGGACCCGTGGCTGGCGCGCATCAGCGAGGACAACGCCGAGTACAAGGAGTACGAGCGCCACCTTTCTGGTGTGTCGGCGATGTCGCAGCTGGCCATCCCCTCGATCGGTGTCCGTCTGCCCGTGTACCACGGCACCAGCGACAACACGCTGCAGAAGGGCTTGGGTCACCTGTACGGCTCGGCGCTGCCGACCGGCGGCAAGGGCTTCCACTCCGTGATTACGGGCCATACTGGGCTCACCACAGCGACGCTTTTCGACGACCTGATCGACGTTGAAGTCGGCGACGCGATCTATATCTCCACCTTCGGCGAGCGGCTGAAGTACCAGGTGTACGACATCGACATTGTGCTGCCGGACGAGACCGACAGCCTGCGAGCCGAGGCGAACCGCGACCTGCTCACGCTGGTGACCTGCACCCCGTACGGCATTAACACCCACCGCCTGCTGGTGCACGCGGAGCGTGTGCCCATGGATCCGGACGAGGCGCAGGTGCTCGACGAGTCCACCTCCACCCTCCAGTGGTGGATGTGGGTCCTCGGCGGCGTGGCGCTGCTGGTGCTGTTGACCCTGATCTGGTGGCTCATCCGCGAGAAGAAGAAAAGCGACCGCAAGGACGCCATGAATAGAGAGGCCCTGTCCTAATGCGCACTTCGAAGTTTGTAGCGGCACTCGGCGCGGCGTCGGTGCTGGTGTACGGGCTTGGCGGGTTTACCGCAGACGCCAAGGTGATCAGCGGCAACGACCGCAACATCCCGGCCGCAAGCGTGGATTCCGCCCGACCGATCTCGCTAGTAGTGAAGAAGACCGCCGCCAACCCCTTCGACGACGTACCGGCAGGGGAGAAGCCCCCGGCAGTCGCCGGCGCGACCTTCACGTTGTCACAGGTGAAGGGTATCGACGTCACCACAGACGAAGGCCGCGAGGGGGCAAAGCAGTTGTCGCTTGCCGACGCTAAAGCCAAAGGCCTTACCCGAGTAGCCACCGCTACTACAGGCGAGACCGGCACAGCAGGTTTTGACGACCTCAAGCCCGGCCTATACGTGCTGGAGGAAAGTGCGCCGAACGACGGCCGCGAGTACCACGTGTCGAGCCCCCAGCTGATCATCCTCCCGCTGGCGGACGTGCGCGGCATCGAGTTCAAGTACGACAACGTCGTGGTGACGAAGTGGGGTGGCGGTGAAGGTCATGAACCTCCGACATCCACCCCGACCCCTCCGCCGTCCACCTCCACGAGCACGGAGCGCACGACCGAGCGCACCACGGACAGGACGACAGAGCGCACAACCGACAGGACCACGGAAACGTCCTCGGAGCGCACGACGGTGTTCACCCCGGTGGAGTCCACCATCACCTCCACGATGCCCAACGGCTCGACCACGGTGATCACCACCCGGCCGTCCACCTACGTGACTACGCAGCCCAACGGCTCTGTCACCACGGTGACGCAGCCGCCGTCAGATAAACAACGCAGCGGCGACCTGGCCTCCACCGGCGCGAATGTCCTGTGGGCGGCAGGCCTGGGCGGCCTGCTGATCCTGGTCGGGTTCTTCCTGGCCCGACGCAGCAAAAACGAAGAGCAATCACGGTAAGACAGCGGATTTAGGAAAACGATTATGCGAAACATTTTGAAGCCTGCAGCGCGAACTGCGAGCTCGCGCGCACGTCGCTCGGTCCGCGGCGTCGCTGCCGTGGTTGCCTCCGTGGCACTCGCCGCCGGTCTGGGTTCGTACCCGGTGGACGCGCAGGAGACCAGCGCCGAAACCACGACGAGTGCGACGGCCGAGACCGTAGCTTCCACCACGACTGCGGCAGAGACAGCTACTTCTTCTCAAACGTCTTCCGAGGTGCCTAAGCCGGTCGTGGTTGAGCCGAACTCTGTGACGGTTGAGCGTGAAGACGATGTCGACCACATCACCATCCGCGACACCGACGACAACCCCTGGGACTCCGGCCGCAAGGCTTCCGACGAGTACATCTGGGGCGTGAAGCGCACCGGCGACGGCGACATAACCCGCATCGTGAAAGTTGTCGCTGACGGCGAAGAGCTGGACCCGCAGTACTTCGGCTACGTCAACGGCGAGGACTTTGACGTCATCGGTATCGACGAGGACGCTTTCTGGACAATTCCGCCGATGAAGCTCGAGATCGAGGTCGAAACCACCGAGGCCGGCGAGTATGCGATTGCAGAACCGGAAGAGGTGCCGACGGCACGCGAACTTTCGGAAACCGGGTACGGCCGCACCGACCAGGCCGCCGCCACCGTGAATCCGGAGGGCGTGGGCATGGCGCGTGCCGCGGCACCTGGAAACATTCCTGGGGTTCCGGGTGAACAAGATCAGGAGCTGAACCTGTCGTCTCCGAAAGCGGAGTGGGTCAATAGCAATCCACAGCTTCAGTTCAAGGTGAACGAGAGCGGATCTTGGCGGATGACCAGGTTTGCCATCAAGAAAGACAAGAATGACACGAACTCGAAGGATATTACGGGGCCTGTTCGCATTCAGGTGATCCGTGATGGAGCTGTTGTCTCCGACCGCACAATCGATCCGGAAAAAATCTTTTGGGGGAAAAATGCGAAAGGAAAGTCATACGACACAGAGTTTCAGTTGATCCCCGACACGATGGATCTGTTCGTTCAGGGAGGTGACACTGTCATTCTTAACCCCGTTGGCCCGCCAAACGGAACTTACCGGGTCCAAATGTGGGGGCAGGACTTGGACAATGAGCCACAAGACCATGATGTAACTGTGATCGGAGAGGGCATTCCGGTCTCTGATCCGAAGACGGTTGGTTCCAATCCGTACGAGACAACTTTCAACATCGGGTCGCGATCCAACTTCTCGAGCGCGAAGGTCACGTTAAGCCCCTCTGTTCGTCTCGAGGACGTGTTTCTCTCTGTGCCGATTGAAGCAGCAGACGGCGTTCGACTCGAGCACGAGGTCAAAACGTTTTCGGATCGTGTGGAGATCACGTGGTATCCCACTAAAAACGGGGTGCGTGTCGATTCGGTCGTCGTGCCGGCTGGATCGACTGCAACACTTCGTACCTCGTACAGGTCCCAGCCCACGAGGGAAGAGCTCCTAGCGCTGAAAGGCAGTGCCGCAGACCCAATTGAAACTGGTTCGCGCCTGCCGATTGCCCCAATTGAGGAAAGCGACGTACCTCCTATCACTAGCCCGGGGGATCGTTGTGTACACCGCGACACTAGCCCAGTGCAGCGTAAGCCTCGTCGAGAACTTACTCAGGCCGAGGAGGATTACGGGTTTAGACGCTATATCGTTGCCAGCCCAGTAAGTACGGGGTCGCGAATCTCATCTCAGCTCTATCTGTTGGTAGATGGCGAGGACGGACGAATGCAAACGCATGAGGTCGGTCCGAAGTCGGGCTGGGTGTACAACGCCCTAGCTTTCAATAAAAACGACAATTATCTCTACGCGATCAGTGAGCCCCGCTACTACACCAACAATGGCTATGTTGATGATCCCTGTTTCCGGGCGGGCCACTTGCTGCAGATTGATCCCTACACTGGTGAAGTATTCGACTTGGGTAAAGTCAGCGGTTTCCAAGGGCAATTACCAGAGAATAAGAACTCCAATGTTGCGAATGACCTCGGCAGTGGTGTGAACTCTGGTTCCTTCGATGAAGGAGGAAACTATTGGGTCTCTGCCTCGTCGAATTGGGGCACTGGCATGCTTTACCGGATTGACCTCGACAGGAAAACAGCTTCCACAAATGCGAAGCTCCAGAATGCAGATTCAAGCCAGCCATTTGCGGAAAAGACCCCGTATCGCACCGTTTCTGAGGATCTAGTCAGCTTGCCAGGTGCTCCGGGGTACCTCTGGGGGTTGCAGAGTAGTTGGGCAAACCCGAGTGAGCCGGGCCGAGTATTCCTCGAGCGGGTCAGCACTAACGGTGAATCGGCTGTCAGGATAGATATAACCAATATGCTAGTACCGGGCACGCAGCAGACCGTAGGCGAGTTCATGGGCGCTGCACCCAACAAGTTTCATGTGTTTGGGCAGGCGTGGTTGGAGAAGGACGGGTCGATGGCTTTTGGCCTAGGTGGAGGATCGGTAAGCGCTGGCACACATGAAGCACAGGTTCTAAAGCTTAAGGTTGAAAACGCTTCGGCATCCTATTCTGACCGCAAGAAGATCGCGGTCAAGATAACTGGAACCTCCTGGGGTCCAGTTTCGTACAACACAGATGGCACGTCAGCCCAAGCTATCGAGAACCCTCGTCCGCCG
Source organism: Corynebacterium jeddahense (assembly GCF_028609865.1). NCBI lineage: Bacteria > Bacillati > Actinomycetota > Actinomycetes > Mycobacteriales > Corynebacteriaceae > Corynebacterium > Corynebacterium jeddahense. The sequence goes on along the minus strand of NZ_CP063194.1, from coordinate 2,177,864 downwards.
GTTGAGCCGAACATCACTAAGCGAGCAATTGGAGCGGCAGAAAAGCTCAATGACGGCACGTACCGAGTCAAATACTTGGTGGAGGTTCAAAACCCAGACACTTCTCGTGACGCTACCTACCGGCGAGTAATTGACCAACCTGCAGTTCCATCGGGTGTTTCGATTTTGAAGGCATCGTGGGTAAAAACTGACGAGTTTGGTTCTGAAGGTCGAAGGATCCAGCAAAGCGGAAGCGGGCCGTTTGTGCTTTCCGAGCAAGACATCATTCGTCCTCGAGGAGCGACAGAAGCCGGTCGCTCTAGCAGTGGATCTCACTCGTTTGAACTGGAAATGATCGTGGCTATTGAAGATTCGGTCACCGCTCCAGAGAGTGAGGTATGTAGTGTTAATTCAGGATTTATTTTTAACGCTGCAACCGTCGGCTCGAAGACTGCTACCGCGTGCGTGCCTCCTCCAGAAAATGCGTCTGAAACCGTAAAGCTCCATCTCGTAAAGGTGTCGAAGGATACGTTTGATCACGGAGACATTGCTGGCGCTCTGATTGAGGGTGCTGAGTTTGAGCTTCACGAGGTCTCGGATGTATCTGAGCAAACCGGTGAGTCAACGGTTCTGCAGTTTGACCCAGAATCAAACAAATTCTCTACGGAAGAGCTGACACCAGGGCGGTATCGTCTGGTCGAAACGAAGGCGCCGAAAGATGTAGACGGCCGGTCATACAGCCTTCTTGTTGCACCGATTGAGTTCGAGATAAGGATTGTGAAGGAAAACGGTCACTCCAAAGTTCAGGTCGATTTTGATAGCGGAGAGATAATGGCTCGCCAGATTCCGACTGAAGATTCACCTGGGCAGTGGAATTTGAGCTCATCAGATGCCGTCATTGCGGTTGCCAACGTCCGTCAGGGCGATCTGCCGAAGACCGGTGGCATGGGTGTCCAGCTCCCGATCCTGTTCGGCAGCGCGCTCATCGCCGCGGGTGCGCTGATGGGCAGGCGCAAGGTCGCAGCCTAAGCGCTGGAGCTCGCTCTAAACGCGCACCGAAAGGGCCCGGCTCAATCGAGATCGATTGGGACGGGTCCTTTTGTTGCGCGAGACCTTTGTTAGCAGCGGCCCGGGACGAGTTCGCGCTGCGGGATCTCTCAGGTGGCGCTAATTTTTGACGCATGATGTCCCGCCGCGCACTCGCCGTCACCACCGCTGCCCTCCTCGCCACAGCCACCACCGTCGCCGTTCCCGCGGGCGCTGCCCAGCCGGAGGCGTTCCCCGAATCCACCCGCCCGTACCTGTACTTCCAGAGCTTCGACGGGGTGGACAACCCCGCCCACTTCACGCACGACCTGCCTAAAGGCTGGTCGCAGGACGTCGACGGCGTGACCTCGGGCGAGGCCCGCTGGAACGGCTGGACCATCTCGGACGTGCGCCACTGGACCTGGGCAGCCGGCACCGACCAGCGCCACTACTTCACTCAGGGGCACGACCAGTTTGCCATCATCGATTCGAAGCAGCAGCGCCTTGCCGAGCGTGACTCCATGGACGCGCGCATGACCACCGAACCGATCGACATCGCCGGCCAGAGCAAGGTCGCCCTCGAGTTCGACCAGCACTACCGGCAGGGCAAGAAGGGGCAAACCGCACAGGTTGCGGTGGGGTTCGATGGTGGGGAACCGGAGGTCGTCGATAGGCTAGCTAGCAACCGCTACTCCTCCCACGAGTACTTCGAGCTCGACGTGCCGGAAGGCGCCAAGACGATGCAGGTGACGTTTAGCTACCTCGGCGGCAACGACGACTACTGGTGGGCCGTGGACAACGTCGCGGTGCGCGCGCCGTTCACCCAGGCCGCGGAGAAGCCGGAAACCGTCATTGATGTCATCTCCGATACGCAGGACGACCCGGAAGACTTCAAGCTGGCCGTGCGGCGCCTCAACGCCATGCAGGAGAAGGCAAGCGCGCTGGTGATCAACGGCGATCTGGTGGATAACGGCAGCCAGGAGCAGTGGGACAAGTTCCTCGCCGCGCGCAAGGAGGTCCCGCATGATTCGGGCGTGGAGCTGTGGACCATCGGTAACCACGAGATGTACGGCAAGGAAACCTCGGAGGTGCACATGCAGCGCTTCCTCAAATACTCCGGGCAAGACAAACCGTGGAACGAGGTAGTGGTGGACGGCACGCCGCTGATCTCCATCAACACGGAGTACTACTCGGACGTTGACCGCGACGGCAAGGAGCCGTTCCAGCGCATCTCCGCCGAGCAGCTGCAGTGGCTGGACGAGCGCCTCGCGCACTGGGACAAGCAAGGCGTGACCGCGCTGGTGTTTACGCACCCGCTGCTGCCGGGGACGGTGTCCATGAGCCATTCCGCCTGGTACCAGAACGATTTCGAGGACGAGCAGGCCATCTCGGATGTGCTGTCCAAGTACAACGACATCGTGGCGTTTACCAGCCACTCGCATTCCTCGCTGAAGCAGAACAACTGGTGGGGCACCAGGCGTTACGACGGCACCCCGCAAGGCGCCATCGGCTTCCCCGTGGTGAACACCGGCGCGATCCTCAACGAGTACCTGCCGGACGGTGACCACGACGAGGAGATCGTGGCCCGGCCAACCCCGGGGGGAGGCGAAGATGCTCAAGTACCAGGACTTTGCCAAGCAGCACCGCCTGTCGACGCCTCCGGTACAGTCCCCATCAGATCCCACCCCGGAGGCAGAAGCTGATTCCGTTTCGGTGGGCGAGGACAGGCGCGTGTCGACGCAAATAAAAAGCCCGCCTCCGAAGAGGACGGGGGAATTATATGGCCTATTTTACCTGTCGGCGGCAGTTTGTCAACACTAAAGCTCAGCGCCGTCGGGGTCGCTTTCACCAAAGGGCGGGTTTCGAAGCAGTCCCAACGGTTGTAGGCATCTGAGACCGGCTGAAAAGCGTTTGGTTCAAAAAGCTGAACCAGTCTCCTTTACTCGGGTCGTTGCCTTTCGTTAACGAATAGTGCGGCCGGGTAGGGAAGGGGTTCACTACACCAATCGGAATTTTTCCGCGCGCAACCTCCACCGGTAGCGACAAGTCCGAGTCGTTAGAGAAAACGATTGCTCCATCGATCCGGCCCTCGAAAGTGTCTTTGAGGAGGTGCGTAGCCAGGTTGACGTCGCTCCCCTTTTCTTCACTATGGAAATGAGAAACCATGAATCGAGCCGATGGAACTGGGTTTCCTAGTTGGTCTTGAATCATGAGTGGCCACTGGGAAGTTACAACCTCCGGGCTTCCAGAAGCGCCAATGGTAGCGAGTGGGGACTGCTTAACACGAGCAACGTAGTGGCCGAGCTCTAGAAGATCGATGTGGTTGCCTCCGTCAATGGCATTGATGAAAGCCAGCTGGTCGTAATACGCCTGATGGTCTCTGTCTTGCGAAATTTTCGCCGTGCAGAACACCACGCGATCGATGGAACAACCCTCCCAAATCGATTGGATATCTGGTGTCGCGTGTGGCCCCGACAAGAAAGCTTGCAGCGTGTTAGTAGCCAGGTTCCGTGGCGAAAACCACTTCCAACCAGCAGCACCCGGTCCGAACTGCTTCTTCCCTCCGTAATAGACGTTAAAGCCATCGAAGTAGACACCAACCGATAAGCCAGCCATTTCATCCCCCTCAATTAGAGCTAGTGCCGAACATCATAGCTGCTGAAAGTGGTTTTCGGTGGTGGGTGCCTAAAATACCAGCTGGTCCAGGAAACGCAGCGCACGTTCCGACTTCGGCGCGGCGAAGAACTCATCCGGCGGGGCGATCTCAACAATCCTGCCGGCGCCCATGAATGCAACCCGGTCGGCGACCGCGCGGGCGAACGCCATCTCGTGGGTGACCACCAGCATGGTCATGCCGTCCTCAGCCAGCCCAACCACCACCTCCAGGACTTGGGAGGTCCGTCGCCCCATCCAACCGGGAGGGGTACGACGTAGCATCACATTCTGGGCGGTCCGTGGTTGGGCCTTTGGTCGTTGTCAGACTTGTGACTCTTGGGTGGGTGTTGTAGACCGGCAAAGATCAGCCGACGACGAGCACGCGCCCGAGAGGATACCTGTCCGAGGTTAAGAACTGGATGCCCCTCGATCAAGTGCATTGGGATCATCCTGGCTCGCAAGGCGGGTTGTATTTCTCCCTACCGAATCCGGGGCGTACCGTTGAATAATGTCTATGACCGAGTCGCACTATCGAGCACAGCGAGAGCGCCGTACTTGCGCGTGCTTGCCGTTGGTGCGATCGCTGGGGCGTTCATGCAGCTCGTAGCCTTGCTCGTCACCCCGGGGGTGGAAGAGGCGGCGCCGGTGGGCGTCGAGAAGCCAGCGCCCGCTCCCGCGCCGGACGGGCAGATCATTGTCCCGGATGGGCGACCGGTGGAAATGTACATACCGGCCATCGGGCTAGTTGCCGGGTTCGAGCAGGGGGAGCTGCAGGCTTGTTGATGGCCTGCTAGACCCCGCGACTCTGAACCTAGCCTGCGCTTACACTGCGCCGGATCGCCCCTACCGCCTGCCCGGATCAAACGACGAAGGTATCGTTGTCATCGCGGGACACGCGGGTGCCGGGACTGACGCGGTTTTCGACCCGTTGTATAACCAGACGCGGATCACCACAATGTTCAAGTTGGTGACGTGATGTAAATCCGCACGGAGACGTCCGGGGAACACTGGCTCAAGTACACCGTGAGCGATTTGCATAGCCCGGAGAAGGCACGCCTGTCTCAGGACGTCTCGATCTGAGGCGAGGGCCCCAACCCGGGTCGGTTGCTCACGATCAGCTGCATTCAACCTGCGTTTGCGCCGTCTGTAAGAAATGCGGTGGTGGGTGGCAATTTGCTGGCGTCGCGGGGCCAGGCGCGGAACTACCGGCTCCTCTATTACCGCCAGAGAATTGAATTCGTAAAGGCGGGTAGCTGCGTCCCGATGTAGTACTGCTCACTGTTATCGACGTGCTGGACGAGCGGCTCGCGCACTGGGATAAGCAAGGCGTGACCGCGCTGGTGTTCACGCACCCGCTGCTGCCGGGGACCGTATCCATGAGCCATTCCGCCTGGTACCAGAACGATTTCGAGGACGAGCAGGCCATCTCCGACGTGCTGTCGAAGTACAACGACGTAGTCGCGTTCACCAGTCACTCGCATTCCTCGCTGAAGCAGAACAACTGGTGGGGCACCAGGCGTTGCGACGGCACCCCGCAAGGCGCCATCGGCTTGCCCGTAGTCAACACCGGCGCGATCCTCAACGAGTACCTGCCGGACGGCGACCACGACGAGGAGATCGTGGACGACAAGGCTGCCACGGGTCTGCGCGTGAAGGTCTACGACGACCGCATCCGCGTCGAGGCCTGGGACTTCAAGGACGGCCACGGTCCGGCCAACCCCGAGGGGGAGGCGAAAATGATCAAGTACCAGGACTTAGCCAAGCAGTACCGCCTATCAACGCCTACGGTGCAGCCCCCGGCAGAGCCCACCCCGGAGACAGATGCTGATTCAGTTTCGGCGGAGGGATCCTCTGCCGGAGCGAAGGCCGCCCTGGTCATCGGCATCGTGGCCGCGCTCGGCGGCGCCTTCGCGTTTATCGCCTCGCAGTTTGGCGACCAGCTGCGCGGGTTGCTCCCGGCTCCGATCGCGGGGCTCCGGTAGCGCTGAGTTAGAATACACGGCTGCGCGTCGACGCCGCGTTTGTTAGGGTTTGACCCGACATCAAGGGGGAATGGTGGGGAAACGGAAACGGTTGAAAATGCGCGAAGTGTCTACACCGCGGCTTTCGTCCGACGCATCGCACTCGGTCGAGTTCTTCATGCGTCCGAACAACGGTGCAGTTCCATCACTTGAAACGTTTGCTACCTGGCCAAATAAAGCAGCGAGGAAGCTCTTACCTGTCCTCGCTGCTGTAGCAGAGGCTCCTCCGACAAAGTTCGCTGGTGGTGGCAAGTGGGAAGCAATGCATGGCACCTGCACTGGGATGTACGAGGTGAGGGCGAGGATCGACGGTGTGCACTACCGATTGTTCTGCGTGTTAGATGTGTTTGCGGAGAACGTAGACCGGCCACTGTTAACAGTTATCGACGCAGATTCGAAGCCGAATGGCGAGGTATTCGCGGAGAGCCGTTATGTGGAATTAAGTGCACTTCGCGACGAATACTTCAGGCCCGACGATTACGGTCGGCCAGTCCGATCTCTTGCCCCAGCAAGCCTGGTTGCGCGCTATATCTCGCGGACCTAAACCTACGAATTTGTTTCTAAGCGTTCAATATCAGGTTCTAGCGTGAGACGTAGATTGACAGACGCTGCCAAGTCCGCGAGCGTACCAACAGTTGGATTCACTTCGCGTCCAGACGAGGTAAGCAATCGGCGAACGGAAGAGTACGGGATGCCGGAAACCTGAGCCATGCGCTTTTTGGTGAGTCCCAGATTTTCGCGGTGCTCCTCAATCGTGTTGACGATCCGGTCGTAGGTTTGGATCCGTTTCAGCTCACGCTCATAAGCTTCAGCGAACGCTGGGTCCTTCTCTGTTTGTGCCCGCAGCAGTGCGTTGAATGTATCGCTCACAGGACTCCCCCTTCTTGTCACGGTTTGTATCATTTATGGTACAGAAGTTGACGGTCTAGGGCAACGGCTTGGCATGCTTCGGGCCGGCACTGACGCGCCCACGCTCGAGCCTCCCACCGCCGAGGCCCCGCGCCGGACCGCTTGATTCCGCTGTGGGTGCAGCAGTGGGGACTAGAAAGGCGCAGCGGCGTGTACCCCGGGCTACATCAGGTCGCATCTGCGTTGGACGGTGAGGACTGGTTGCTCGTAGGCGGGGCAATGACCCAGCTGCATTGCACCTTAAATGATGTTGGCTACGGAAGATCCACGGAAGACGTGGACGTCGTCGTTGATCCGATGAACCATTCGACGCTGGTCGGCGTGGCGGAAGCGGTCAGCGCGGCACATACGGTCAGGTTGCCTAACGTCTGGTCCGCCCTTGCGATGAAGGGCCATGCCCTTCGGCTCCCCGATGCGAACCGGGAGCGCCATGTCCAAGATGCGCTCGCCTTACTCGCGTGCGCGGATAGAACTGAGGCGAAACGAGAGCTGACAAAATCTGAACGCGCTGGGGTAAACAAGATCCTCTCCAGCTCGTACCTGTCCGCGGTTGAGAATTGGATGCCCCTTGATCAGACGCATTGGGGCGAGGCGCTGCAAGAGATGAGACGATTACGGCCCCAGGGGGTCATCCCGGTACCACCGCTGCTCCAGACCGAGATGCCACTCGGACGATGAAGAAAACACAACCGCCCTAGGTTTCCGGCCTCTCACCCCGCGCACTACGATCGCACCCACACCGAACCGGGAAGGAGGCCTGTCATGGCGGCTCGCCATTCCCACGCGCCACGGCGCGGCGGGTCCGTGGTTGGACCTTTGGTCGTCGTTACGCTGGCTGCACTTGGGTGGGTGCTCTGGACCGACAACCAACCCGACGAGCCCCCGACTCCGCCGCCCGCCGCCGAGGCCCCCGCGCCCGCGCCGCAGGCGGATCCGCCGTATATCGCGGCGAGCCGCCCGGTGGAGATGTACATCCCCTCGATTGGTCTGGACGCGGGGTTCGAGCCGAACGACTGCCGCGCGATTGACGGTGCGATCAACCCCGCGACGCTCAACCTTGCGTGCGCGTACACCGCGCCGGACCGCCCGTACTCGCTGCCGGGCTCGAACGCGGAGGACATCGTGGTCATCGCGGGCCATACGGGCTCGGGGGTGGAGGCGGTCTTTGACAAGCTTTACGACGGCTCCGCCGACCACCACAACGTCCGCATCGGCGACGTGCTGTACCTGCGCACGGAGACCTCCGGCGAGGCGTGGCTGAAGTACACGGCGACGGATTTGCATGACCCGGTGAAGGCGGCGCTGAGCAGTGATACCTCGATCTGGGGGGAGGGGGCGACGCCTGGGAGGTTGTTAACGATTAGCTGCATCCAGCCGCCGTTCTATCAGCAGTCGGTGCGAAATGCCGTCGTGGGCTGGCAATTCCAGGGGGTCGTGGGGCCGATCGAGGGGGCGATGGGGCCCGCGCCCGCGGTTCCTCGGGGCTGAGAAAGGTGCCCCTATAAGCGGGGATTGTTGTAACACAAGTTACGTAAGGGGTGGATGTTACATACGCTCGCAGGTGCTGCGAAGCACGTAGTTGTAACGTGGCCCCGTCCCTATGGCGATCTGTCATAAGGGTGGGGCAAACCGAGAACGCGAAAGTGAAGGAGCAGAACAATGCGTATGAACAAGACTGCAATCGCACTGACCACCGCGGCGGCCCTGGGTGTGGGTATCATGCCGGCCGCGAACGCGCAGGAGGGATCGCGCGTGAACGACCCGTCGATCCAGCGCGCGGGCGACTCCGCGAACGACGCCGGCACCAGCATCTTCGGTAACGGCACGGGTGAAGGCGAAGCGAACGTGCCGGGCAACCGGCCGGCGGATCCGGTCGAGGGTGTCTTCCCGGGCCAGCCTCAGCCGGGCTCTGAGCCGACCCAGTCCAACTCGTTCGGCACGAAGGAACCGTCGTCGCCGGTAGAGTCGCCGAAGCCGTCCTCGACTAAGACGCCGGAGACGAACACTCACACCACGACCACGACCTCGACGGCCCCGGCAACGAACACGGCCACGGCCACCACCACCTCCACCATGGACCCGGAAAAGAAGCGCGCCATCATCCTCGGCTCACTCGGTGCGGTTGCGGGCCTGGGCCTGATCATCGCGGGCGTGCGCTACTTCGTGAACAAGGACGGCGACCTGGTCAAGGACCAGAACCGCGTGAACGAGCCGGCCTCCCCGGAGGAGAAGGCCGAGTCCGACCGTCTGAAGCGCGAGCACGGCGACGAGATCGCTAACCAGGTCGCGGCCAAGGGCGGCGTGAACAACGCGGGCACCGGCAACGCTGGCACGGCCGGTACCGGTAACGCTGCCGCCAACAACGGCACCGCCGCCAATGGCGAGCGTGGCATGAGCGCCTCCACCGGCGTGACCAAGCTGCCGGCCGGCCTGGTCGCCCTGCTCATCCTCTCGATCGTCGGCGCCGCGGGCTACGCCTTCACCCGCCGCCAGACGGTCTAGTTCGGGCCTGCCCTAGCAACTTCAGTCGGCCCCGCTCTGCGATTCGTCGCAGGGCGGGCTTTCCATTTGCGCCGAGACGATATGTGTGTACACTGTGCGTACAAACTAGAGGGGAGTGTCAACGTGACAGTGAAAGACCGCCGACTGAATCTGCGGACCACGGCGCTGCAGGATGATCGGCTGCGGCAAGCAGCAGAGGCGATGAACAAATCCGTTTCAGAGTTCGTGCTGGAGAGTGCGGTGGAGCGGGCGGAAATGGTGCTCGCTGATCAGCGCTGGTTTGTTCTGAGTGAGGAGAATTTCTCGCGGGTCGAGCAGTTGCTGGAGCGCCCGGCGGATCTGGCCAAGCTTGCTGAACTGTTTGCCGCGGATAGCCCGTTTGGAAAGGAATTCGACTTTGGCCGGTGACGGTGTCCTCAAGGCACCGAGAAAACTGGAGAGGGTCGACGAACGGGCGTCGTTTCGGTGTGGAGTCGACTCGTTGGATGTCTGGTTTCACCGGTATGCCCTGCAAAACCAACGAGTGAAAAATTGCGTCGTGTACGTCTCCACGTGGAACGAGCGAGTGGCCGGCTACTACGCAATCTGCACGGGGGGTTTGGACAAGCTTACCGCGCCGGGCAGCTTTGCGCATCGGCGTCCGGACCCGATTCCGGTGATTATCCTCGCTCGTCTTGCCGTGGACGGGAACGCCCAAGGCCGGGGAGTGGGCAAGGCGCTTCTGCGGGACGCGTTGGCGCGGTGTTTTACGGCTGCGGAGGTAATCGGCGTAGCTGCAGTCGTAGTCCACGCTTTGGACCAGCAGGCGAAAGACTTCTACCTTCGGCACGCCGACTTTCAGGAGCTGCCAGGAGAGCCATTGCACTTGCTACTGCCGATGAAAGGGATCGAGCGGTTTGTACGCGAGTAGCCCCTACCGCGGCTCCACGGGGTTGCCCTGCCACACTGTCATCGCCGGCACCTCGTCGCCACGCATGACCAGCGAGCCCGGTCCGACGGTCGCGCCGGCGCCGATCACGGAGCCTGGCAGCGACACCGAGTGCGGCCCCAGGGTGGCGGACTCGAGTATGCGCACCGTGTCCAGGGACATCACGCGGTCCTGGAACAGGTGCGTCTGCACCACCGTGCCTGGGCCCACAGAGGCCCCGCGGCCCACCACGCACAGGTCCGTTTCCGGGAACCAGTAGGACTCGATCCACGCGCCGCGGCCGACGCACACACCGAGCGCGCGCAGCGCCAGGTTCATCTCCCCCGCGCCGGACGCCCAGTTGAAGAACCACGGCGCGGCCACGACCTCGATGAACTGGTCCTGCAGTTCGTTGAGCCACACGAACCAGGAGTACAGCGGGTGCTCGCCCGCGCGGTGCCGGCCCACGAGCACCCACTTCGCCACCACGGCGGACAGCACGGCGAGCACGCCCACCGCCATCCAGACCAGGCCGCCGAGCAGGTACGCCCAGAAGCCGACGCGCTGCAACAGCGAAACCACAGCAGCCGCGAACACCGCCGCCAGCACCGCCTGCGTCATCGGAGCGAGCAGGCGCAGGGTCTCCACGAGGCCGCGCTTGCGCATGAGCGCGCGCGAGGGGGCGTAGGTCGCCTCGCCAGCGGCCTCGACCTCGACGCGGCGCATGCGCTCCGGCGGCGAGCCCCACCAGTTCGACCCGGCCTTCGACTTCTTCGGGCTTGCGGAGAGCACCGCCACCAGCGACTGCTTCGCCAGCTTGCGCCCGGGCGCGACCATGCCGGAGTTGCCCACGAAGCTGCGTTTGCCCACCACGGAGCGGTCGGTACGGATCCAGCCGCCGCCGAGTTCGTAGGTGGCCACCATGGTGTCGTCGGCAAGAAACGCCCCGTCGCGCACCTCCGTGAGCTTCGGCACCATCACGGCCGTGGACACCTCCGCGCGCTCGCCGATGGTCGCGCCCAGCGAGCGCAGCCACACCGGCGTGGCCAGCCCGGCGTAGATGGGGAAGTAGCGGGTGCGGGCGTCGTCCATGAGCCGCGTGACCGTCCATAGGCCCCAGCCGCGCACGCTGCGCACGGGGAACACGCCGGGCTTCACGCTTATCGACGCCACCCTCACGGCCACCCACGTCAACCCCAGACCGATCCCGAAGTACACCAGCCCGCCCACCGGCGCGAACACGAGCAGGCCCCAGACCGACGACGTGTGCGCGAGCGGCGCGAGCCCGAGCGCCGCCGCCGCGCCCGCGATCGCCGCCACGGCCGGCAGCAGCGCCAGGACCAGCGACGTCAGGCCGTAGCCCAACGCCCAGAGCGGACGGCGCGGCGGGCGCTCGTCGGGGAAGCGGTGCTTCGAACGGCCCACCTTGCGCGCGGGGGAGCCGGCCCAGCGCGCGCCCTTCTTCACCGGCTTGTCGCCGGTAACCGTGGAGCCGGCCTCCACGTGCGCGCCGGCGCGGATCTCCGTGCCGGGCATGAGCGTGGAGCGCGCGCCGACTCGGGCGTCCTCGCCGATGACCACGGTGCCCACGTGGAGCTCGTCGCCGTCGAGCCACGCGCCGGCAAGGTCCACGCCCGGCTCGATCGCCGCGCCCTCGCCCACGGTGAGCAGGCCGGTGACTGGCGCGAACGTGTGCATGTCCACGCCCCGCGCCACGGTGTTGCCCAGCAGGCGCGCGGTCACCTTCGCCGCGTTGGCGCTGGAGATGTTTAGCGCGCCGGACGCGGCCAACCAGCGCTCGGCTGCCCACAGGCGCAGGTGCTTCATGCCGCCGCGCTTGTACACCCCGGGGGCCACGCGCCCGCGGATCGCCCGCGCGCCGAGCGCCCCAATGGGGATGCGCCCGAGCGGGGTGCACAGGACGACGAACGCCACCGCCAGCCACGCCCAGTTCAGCTGCGTCAGCCCGAGCACGTTCGCGGCCACGGCCACCCAGGTCACCGCGGTGGCGGCCTTGAGCGTCATCACCGGCACCATAAGTAAGGTCTGGGCGATTCTCGTGCCGGCGCGCACGGGCCGGACGGTGCGGTCGCGGGTGGTGGTGCGGTTGGTGAGCGTGAGCTCGTCGATAAGCGAGGCGAGCGTCTCCAACCTGGGGTGGTCGTAGAGGTCGCGCACCGCGATGGTGGGGACGCGCTCGCGCAGGCGCGTGACCAGCGACGCTGCGGCGAGCGAGGATCCGCCGAGCTCGAAGAAGTCCGCGTCCTTGCCCGGCACGTCGAGGCCGAGGACGGCGACCCACTGCTCGGCGACCCACGTTTCGGTTGGCGTGAGCCCGACCGCGTCGATGCTGGCGGGCAGTGGCCACGGCAGCGCCTTTTTGTCCACCTTGCCGGACGTGCGGATGGGCAGCTCGTCCATGACGTGCAGTCGCGGGACGAGCGCGGCCGGCATGACCTCCGCGAGGCGCTCGCGCATCTGCTGGACGTCGAGGTCCGCGCCGTCGTTGGGCGAGACGTAGCCGACTAGGACCTTGTCGCCGGCGGGCAGCGTCTGCACCGCGACGGCGGAGTTGTACACCCCGTCGAGCGCCGCGACGTTCGCCTCGACCTCGCCGAGCTCGATGCGGCGCCCGCCGATCTTCACCTGGTCGTCCGCGCGGCCGACGAAGGCGAGGCCCTGGTCGGTGAGCTTGACGTGGTCGCCGGTGCGGTAGGCGCGCTGCCAGTCGCCGCGCGGGGCGTACTTCTCCCTGTCCTTCTCGGGGTCGAGGTAGCGCGCGAGGCCGACGCCGCCGATGATGAGCTCTCCTTGCTCTTCCTCGCTGTTGCTTGCAACGGCGAGATCCCAGCCGTCGAGCGGCCAGCCGATGGTCACCGGCTCGCCGGGTTTGAGCCGCTTCGCGCTGGCCACGACGGTCGCCTCCGTCGGCCCGTACGTGTTCCACATCTCGCGCCCGTCGGCGAGGCGGTCCGTGAGCTCCTGCGAGCAGGCCTCACCGCCCACGATGAGCAGGCGAATGTTGTCCAGCGCCTCCTTCGGCCACAGCCCGGCGAGTGTCGGCACGGTGGAGACGACCGTGATGTCGCGGCGGATCAGCCACGGGCCCAGGTCCTGGCCGCTGCGCACGAGTGCGCGCGGCGCCGGCACGAGGCACGCGCCGTGGCGCCACGCCAGCCACATCTCCTCGCAGCTCGCGTCGAACGCCACGGACAGGCCCGCCAGCACGCGGTCCTCCGGGCCGAGCGGGTTGTCCTGGCAGAACAGGCGCGCCTCCGCGTCCACGAACGCCGCCGCCGAACGGTGCGTCACCGCCACGCCCTTCGGCTTGCCCGTCGAGCCCGAGGTGAAGATGATCCAGCAGTCGTGGTCCGGCGTGACCTCGCCGAGCTGGGTTGGCGCCGCCGGCTTGAGCACCCGCAGCCCGTCGTCGGTCCAGATCGCGTCGACGTCCGCCTCGCCGAAGACGGTCTCGGCGCGCTCGTCTGGGTCGTCCGCGTCCACCGGCACGTACGCGCAGCCCGCGCGCATCGTGGACAGGATGGCGAGGTAGAGCTCCTTGCTTCCCGACGTCATCCTGACCCCCACGCGCCCCCCATCCGGCACGCCCTGGGCGCGCATGTCCGCGGCGCGACGTTCGATCTCGTCCACGAGCTCCGCGTAGGTGAGCACGCCGTCCTCGGTGTCGCCCGCGCTGGCGCTTGTGCCTGCGCTTGCGCCGCCGTCGTCGATCGCCGCCGCGTCGGGGTGGGCGGCGGCGGTGGCCCGGAGGACGTCGATAAGCGTCCGCTCGGGCGGGGCGAGATGGCTGCGTAGCAGGGGGTGGGTGCGTGTGTCTGGCGTGGGCTGAGACATGCCGATAAGGCTAGCGAGCTGCGCCGTCGACGCAAATCGTGGGCGGTTCCAACGGTTTGTGCGCGCCCAGCATTGCCGCTTGGACGCGTTGCCAGCTGGAAATAGCTCGAAAGGGCAGGGCCGGGGGTCGGGGCAGGGGCGCCGACGCCACAGTTACCGAGCGGGCGCGGCCAAACGCTGCTACGGTAGCCACGACGCTTCGGGGGAGGCGACAGAACAGGGGGAATAATGGATCAGGCAGGGCTGGTTGGGCTGTTGGTGGGCCGTGGGGACGTCGAGAAGCAGGCGTGCCTCAAGCTCTCCGCGACGCGGTTCATCCCGGTGGAGGCGTGGGCGGGGCTGCAGCGCCACGAGCAGGAGTTTTTGCGCTGCTACGCCGCGGGAGTGGCCGCGCACAAGTCGGTGCTCGTGGGGCGCTCGGCGGCGCGCGCGACCGGGATGTGGGTGCTGCGCAAGGAGCCGGAGCTCGTCGAGCTCGCGCAGCGCGGCGGCCACCCGCCGTCGAAGTCGCAGTGGCCCGACGGGGTGGTCTACCGCAACGTGCCGGTCCCGGACATCGACGTCTTGGAGGCGGAGCTCGCAGGGCACCTTCGCTTCACGACGCCCTCCCGGACCGCCATCGACATCGCCCGATTCCACGGCGTGCGCGACGGCGTCGTGGCGATGGACGGTCTGTTTCATGGGAAGACGCCCATCGCCCAGCACACAGCGCGGGCCGGCCTCGCCGAGACAATGGAGCGCCTCGCCGGCAAGAACGGCATCGGGCTGGCGCGCCGGGCGTTCGAGCTGTGTTCCGAGAAATCCGAGTCGCCCTTTGAGACGCTCTTCCGCATCATCCTGGCAGAGCACGGGATTGTGGTGCTGGAGCAGATGTGGATCGGGAAACGGTTCCGCGTGGATCTGCTGTGGGGGACGCTGGTCATCGAGATCGACGGGTACATCAAGTTCGAGGACATGCCCCACGCCGAGGTGATGAAGATGACCCGGCGCGAGAACTGGATCAAGGAGCAGGGCTACGAGGTGCTGCACCTGTTTCCCATCGAGATCCTCACCGACGAGGCGGAGTGCGTGCGCCGCGTTCGCGCCGCCAAGGCCCGGGCGGATAACCGCGGGCCGGTGGCGGTGCCGGCGACGTCGCGCCGCCCGTAGCTGGCGCTGGCGCGGGCGCTGGCGGCGGGGTGGCGCTGGCGCTGGCGGCCCAGGCTGCTCGGACGGCCCAAACGGCCAAATCCAGCTACTAAGACCCAGCTAATCGCGTCAGGGGGGATGCGGTCTTTTTGTTGGAGTGCGTTTTGGGGGACTTTGTCTCGTTGTTATGCACTCAGTGCCTTGCGGTGCTCGGCGATGGTGGTGTAGCCCTCGCCGAGTGTCGACTTCAATCGTGTGTTGATGTAGAAGTCGATGTAGGAATCAATATAGTCGCGCATTTGCGCCACCGTCATCGTCGACACCACAGGCCTGCCTTTGAGCAGTTCTTGTTTCATCGTGCCGAAGAAGCCTTCGGTGCGCGCGTTGTCGCCGCTGGTGGCTTTGCGCGACAGTGACGGGATGTATCGCCACCGGTTGCCGCACCATGTATCGGCCTGGCAGTCGGGGCAATCCAAGATGTTGTGGGTGTGGTCGGTAATCAGACTGACCCAGCGTTCACTGCGGTAGAGCCCACCACGATCGGAATGGATGATCGGTTGTGCCTCGTCGGGTTTTACCTCGTCGATTCGCGCGATCATCTCGGCGACCAAGTCGTGGTTCGGTGATGTTGACATGGTCACCGCAATCGGCATCCCGTCGTAGAAATCGATCGCTGCCGACAGAAACAATTTGCCGTCTGGGCAGTGGATTTCGGTGACGTCGGTGCCGATTTTCTCCCACGGGGCATCCGCGTGGAAATCGTGGGTCAGCCCCTGAGCGTCGGCGTGGTCGATGAAGTACTGCGACGGTGCAACAACCGGCCGGGCCACATCCACATCCGCATCCCCATCATCGTCACTGTTGTCGGTTGGGGCGATCAGCAGCAGGTTCGCGGGTTTGTGGTCGGTTTCACCGGTGTAGGAGGAGTATTTGCCCGACGCTTTCGCCGGCGGGCGGCACCCAAGCTCTTCCATGAGGGTACGCACGATCTTTTCCGACACTGTATGCCCCATGATCTTCAGCCAGGCGTGGATGCGCCGGTAGCCGTAGCTTTGCCCGGATTCGGCTGCTGCCTGCAAGATCAGCGGTTTGAGTGCAGCGCGGCGCTGTTCGCGCTGGTGCACCACCTTCGTGTGGGTGTGTCGGTGGTAGTAAAACGTCGACTGCGCAATCCCGACAACCGCGCATGCTTTGGCGATGGAAAACCCGTGGGCGTCCGTGAGGGCAACCACCACTGCGGCTTTCGCCGCGGTGGACAGTTCCCCGTCACGGACGTCGTCTTTTCCCCGCGACTCACCGCCACGGACGTTGCCTTTTCCCTGCGGCTCACCGTCGCTCATGAGCACTTGGATAATGGCGTCTTTGACTGTTTCCCGGTCGCGCATCTCGACAACGAGCTTTTTCAGCTCGTCCATGTCACTGGGTAAATCAGCGATGTCGTCTATCGGTCCAGGCCCTGGCAGCCACTCGTTGACTGGCCGGGGTGGCCTTTTCGCATCGGCTGCTTCATCGACTCGCTGCTGTTGATGGTTGCGTTGGACTTTGCGGTGTTTGCTCACGCGTTCCATTGTCGCCGCAAACGCCTCGTCGAAGGTCATCGACGCTGCCGAATCGCGGTCGTCATCGTCTGGCCAGTACCGCTTCGTCCAGGTCAGTGCTGCGGTGTCGTTGACATCGAACTCCACGGCAATCTCACGCACCGTCGCCTGCGAGGTCAACCTGCGTGCTACAACCTTCGCGATGGTCTCAGCGTCGTAGGCGCGTCGCGTGCCATCAAAGGACTGGCCGCGGCGTTTGGCCGCAACCCAGTTGCCGACCGTGTCCACTGATGGTCGGCGACCACATACGTCTTCAGCCCAGTCGCAGACCTCACGGGCAGACGCCCCAGCCAAAAACCTCTCAACCGCACCATCGCGGATATCAGATGGAAACCCTGCGGGCATTGGAATACCTTCCAGCCCCCAACACTCCAACTTTTTGTCCGCGCTCCCGGAGGCCGATTAGCTGGGTCTTAGTAGCTGGATCTGCGGAAGAAGGGGCGGAGAAGGGGCGGAAGAAGGGGCGGTAGAGGGGCGGGAAAGGCGGGATAGAGGCGAAAAACGCGCACCAGGCACCCCACCCCCGCCCTAGTCCTCGCCCTCGAGCGCCTGGGACAGCTTCTTCAGGCTCTTGAGCTGCTTGTTCGAGGACGCCTCGAGTGCGCGGCTCTCGGCGTTCGCGACGTCCTCGGCGAGTTTGGTCAGCGCCTTCGAGCCTTTCTTCGTCGCGGCGACGATCTGGCGGCGGCGGTCGTCGGGGTCGCGCTCGCGGGTGACCCACCCGTGCTTCTCCAGGGAGTCGATGATGCGGACCATGTCGGAGGCGTCGATGAGCAGGAGCTCGGACAGCTGCCGCTGCGACATCGGTTCGCCGTCCACGCAGGTGAGGATCCAGAACTCGCGCATCGTGGAGTCCTGCTTCGCTAGCGTCCGCTCGACCTCGTCCTTCGTGTGCCGGCGGACGCGCTCGATCTGGAAGTGGGGCGACTTCGCCAGCGCGCTGGGCAGTTCGGGAAGCGTCGACATACGGCCCATCTTACGTACCTGCGGTCGCCCAACTGTTGGGGCGTCCTATTTTTCGTGCGGCAGGCCCGCCTCCACCCACGCGGTGGTACCCCCGGTCACGTTGTGCACCCCGTCCCAGCCGTGCGCCTGCTCGAGGTACTCGCCGGCCTGGGCGCTGCGCCCGCCGGACTTGCAGATGAGGTAAATGTCCTGGTCGGGATCGATTTCGCCGGCCCGGGCCACGAACTCGGACAGCGGGATGTTCGTCGCGCCGGCCGCGCGGACGGCGGCGTACTCGTCGGGCTCGCGGACGTCGATGAGCTGGGCGCCGGCGGGGACTTCGGTAACGGAGACGTGCTTCATGGCTCGTATGATAACCGCCGTGAAGTACCACATCCGCCGCATTGTGGCGCTGCTGCTCATCGTCCTGCTTCTTCGCGCGTTGCTTCACGACGACCATTCGGCCCCCTCCGAGCCAGAAACCCCGACGGGGGAAACGACGTCGGCGCAGGCGGAGCCCCGTCGTCACGCTGCTGCAACTATCGGCGCCTCGCGCCCGGAGGAGATGGTGGTGCCCGCGATCGGGCTGCGGGCGACGTTCGAGGGCGCCGACTGCCGTGTGGTCAACGGCGCGATCGACCCGAAGACGATGGATAAGGCGTGCGCGCTCACCGGCGAGGGCTACCCGTACTCGCTGCCCGGCACTGACGCGCAGGACATCGTGGTGGTGGCGGGGCATACGGGCGCGGGGGTGAGCGCGGTATTTAACAAGCTTTACGACGGCAAGAACGAACGCCACAACATCGGCATCGGCGAGCACCTTTACCTGCGCACCGCGTCCTCCGGCGACGACTGGCTGCAGTACCGCGCGACCGACCTGCACGACCCGCAGAAGGGGACGCTGGCGGCGGACACCTCAATCTGGGGCACCGGGCCGATGCCGGGGCGGCTGCTGACCATCAGCTGCATCCAGCCGGCCAACCCGCTCGCGGACTCCGTGCGCAACGCCGTGGTGGGCTGGCAGCTCGTGGGCACGGTGACGGGGGAGCAGGTGGAGAAGGCGTTCCAGCCGCGCTAGCTGCGCGTTTGCTGATTCGTGGCAGGAGTTTTCCAAAAAGTCTCAAGTTTTTCTTGAGACTTGTGTGAATCGTGTCTACTGTTGTGGCGTAACCTTCCACCTGAGGTTGAGACTTTTCCCGATTGGAGCCCCACATGAAGCGCACCACCCGTTCCCTGACCGCCGCCGTCATGGCCGGCGCCATCGCCCTCGCCGCAACCCCGGCCGCCCACGCGGAGACCCTCCCGCCGGAGGTCAGCGCCGCGTGGAAGGGTGACCTCCCGGCCGCGTACACCGACGCCGCGGGCAACTACTTCGTCCTGCGCGGCACCGAGTACGTGAAGAAGGAGCTGCCCGCCACCACCGCCGAGATCGAGGCCGCGCCGCGCCTGGTGCAGAGGGAGGACGGCACGTACGCCCTCGAGGTCGGCGTCAACGCGCAGCCGGCCAACCCGGCCGAGGCCACCGCGATCTCCGACCTCACCGGTAACTCCACTGCGAGCGTCACCGTCGATACGTCCGGCAACCTCCCGGTCGATGTGACGATCAAGCAGACCGGCGAGACCAACACCGGCACCGCGGCCCAGGCCCCGGTGCGCGACGCGAAGTGCGTTGACAAGGCCCAGGGCGACCAGGCCCGGAAGGAAACGACCTGGTACGCCACGAAGGATGGCAAGCACTACGTTTCGGACAAGGCGCTTGTCGACGCCGAAACGTTGCCGAACGACCCGGCCAAGGTGCGCACCCTCGAGTCCGTGCAGCAGGACTGCGTCTTCGTCGAGGGTGCCGCCGGCAAGAACGGTGCCGCGGCCACGGCCACCACGACCGCCGAGGCCGCCGCGCAGCTCTCCGGCGGCGCCATCGCCGCGATCGCCGCTGCCGCCGTCGGCTTGCCGATCGTGCTCGCCGGCGTGACCTACTTCCTTAACCAGGACGGCCAGACCCTCGTGGGCTCCTCGGACCGCGTCCACCAGGAGCCGACGCAGCAGGAGAAGGCCGAGTCTGACCGCCTGCGCGCGCAGCACGCCGACGAGATCGCCGCCCAGGAGGCCGCCGCGGCCACCCGCGGTGTCGAGGCGGAGACCGGCTCGAACACCCTGGCCCGCACCCTCTTCGCGCTCGTGCTCGCGCTCGCCCTGGGCGCCGCCGCGTTCGTCGCTGGCCGCCGTTTCCTCGTCTAAGCCTGAGCGCTTGCCCTTCGCCCTCCCCGCCGCACGCGCGGGGAGGGCGTTTCTTGTGCAGAAACTTGCGTGACTTAAGTGAACATTGTGCAGGAAGTGTGTAGACTCTCAACCAGTACTCGAGACTTCCTTTACCGAGCGTCCCAGGAGGCCGCCATGAACCGCCGCATCGCACACGCCGCCGTTGCCGCTACCGCCGCCGTCGCGCTGACCGCCGCGCCGGCCGTCACCGCTTCCGCGCAGGAGAGCCTGCCCGCGCAGACGCAGGACTCGCGCGGCGACACCTACTACCTCAACCAGGAGGGCACCTACTACGTTCGCACCCTGCAGGAGGCGGCCAAGCCCTACGCGCAGCTCGACTCCGCGCAGCAGGAAAAGGCCGTCGCCGTGCTGGACGCCGCCGTGGCAGGGTTGATCGGCACGGGCGTCATCCGCGACCAGCCCGCCGACCAGCCGACGGGCGCAACGCCGGCACCGGCCACGACCACCGCGACCGCGACCACCGCGACCGCGACCACCGCCACCACCGCCAGCCCCGACCCGGCGACGACGGCGAAGGCCCCCGAGCAGGCCGTCGGCACCTCGGACGTCGACCCCTCTAACCCGGCGCCGGTGGCCGCCGGCCTGGTGAAGTTCCCGCCGGTTCTCGTGCTCGCGGGCACCACGTACTACCTGAACAAGGACGGCCACACCTTCGTTGCCGACATCTCGCGGGTGAACGCGGATGTCACGCCGGAGGAGACCGCGCAGTCCGAGGCGCTCGTGCAGGCCAACGCGGGTGAGGTGGGCAAGCAGGGGCTTGAGGCGGCGCGTGCTGGGGGCGAAGCTGACGTCGCTACGCCGTATGCCGCCGCTCGTGGCCTCGAGGCCGAGACCGGCTCCAACACGCTCGTCCGCGCGCTGTTCGCGCTTGTGCTGGCCGGCGCGCTCGGGGCGGCATTCTTCGGCTTCGCGCGCCGCCGCCTCGTGTAGCGAGCGCGGGCTGGGGGAATGGTAATCTCTCCGTCCGTGAACGCTCGTAATCTCATTGCAACCGCCTGCGCAGCCGCTGTCGCCGCGGGCTCCCTCGTCGCCCCGGCGCAGGCCGAGACGCGCGTCGACCCGATTGGCAAGGAGTGCAAGGCGGCTACCGCCGCGGCGCGCCTGGGACAGCCGATCCCGAACCTGGGCAACTACGTGTTCTCCAGCAACTACAACGCCCTCGACGGCAACACGCTGCGTCTCTACAGCCCGGAGAAGTACAAGCCGTACGTGGCGCAGGCCATGGATGAGTGGGTCCAGGCGACCGGCGGGCTCGTACGCTACGAGTTTGTCAGCCAACCGGGCTACAAGGTGGTCACGGTCGAGGAAGCGAACCTGGGCACGTACATCGTGGGCCGGGTGACCGGCAATGTGAACACCATGAAGCTGCTGCTCAACCCGGACATCCTGCGCAACGGCTACGTCAGCAGTCTCGTCATGACCTCGGCGCACGAGCTCGGCCACGCCATGGGCCTGGCCCACTCCTGCGACGGTGCGCTGATGAAGGACGGCACGAGCCGCGGCAAGGGCGCGAATTCGCCGCAGGCGCTTGACGTCCAGGTGCTCATCCAGGCGAACAACCTGCGCGAGGTGGCGAGCCGCCCGACGCCGACGTCGAAGCCCGCCGGCAGCAACGTCATCGAGGTCGCCGGCGACCACAACGCCACCACCGTCGTCCTCCAGCCCACCGTGGCCACAACGACCACGGCGACCACCCAGGCGCCGCAGCCGGAGTTCACCATCGTGTGGCCGCCGCGCGAGCAGCCCACCCCCATCGACACCACCATCTCCGTGGCGCCGAAGCCGGCGGAGCCGACGCCCGAGCAGCCGAAGCGCGTCAACCCGCTCGCGGTGATCCTGCCCATCGCTGTGTTCGGGCTCTCCGTGCTCGGCGCGGCGGGGTGGGCGTACCTCAACCACCTGGTGTAGGTGAAATGGATTGAGGTCAGATTTGTCCTCAATCCTTTTTGGGCACACCCACCCCCAAAACACCACAAGCCGGGCCCGCTATCCACAGCGGCCCGGCTTGAGTCGTCGAGAAGCGAATTAGTTCTCGGTCTTCGTTTCCTTCTCCTCGGTGAGGCCCTCGCGGGAGTTGTCGCCCACGCGCTCAAACGCGTCGAGGGAGGCCTGGAGGATGGCCTCCGCCTCGGCCTTGTCGCCCCAGCCGGAGCCGGTCACGGACTTGCCAGGCTCGAGGTCCTTGTAGTGGACGAAGAAGTGCTCGATCTCGTCCTTGACAAAGTCTGAGACGTCGGAGATGTCCTGGTAGGACTCGTAGCGCACGTCGTCGATGACGCAGAGCAGCTTGTCGTCGCCGCCGGCCTCGTCGGTCATCTTGAACACGCCGATCGGGCGCGCGATCACGGTCACGCCCGGGAAGACGGGCTCCGGGGTGATCACGAGCGCGTCGAGCGGGTCGCCGTCGTCGGCGAGGGTGTTGTCGATGAAGCCGTAGTCCGCCGGGTACGCCATCGGGGTGAACAGGTAGCGGTCGAGGAAGACCTTGCCGGTCTCGTGGTCGACCTCGTACTTGTTGCGCGAGCCCTTCGGGATCTCGATGATGACCTCAATAGCCATTGCTGCTCCTTTGATCGGTTGTTGTCCGCCAAACATCATACGTGGGCTACCATTTTGGCCGATGAAGGTATGGACATGGGCCGCAGGCGCGCTCGCCCTCGCGGCGGTCGGCGGCGTCGCGGGCTTCGGCATCGCCGCGCACGAGCAGCTCGGCGAGATCACGCACGCCCCGCCGTTCGAGCTCCAGGCCGCGCCGTCCGCGCTCGTCCCCGCGGAGCCGTCGCGTATCGACGACACTTCGCTCACCAACGCCCTCACCACCCTCGGCGCGAACCCCGCTCTGGGCACGTACGGCGCCCGCGTGTCGCGGGCGAGCGACGGCGCGACCGTCTTCGAGCACGCCCCCGGCGATGCGCTGCGCCCGGCGAGCGTGACCAAGGTGCTTACCGCATCGGCGGCCCTGCTCTCGCTCGGCGCGCAGGACCGCGTGACCACGCAGGTGGTGCGCGGCGCGGATCCGGCCGAGGTGACCATCAAGGCCGCCGGCGACGTCTGGCTCGACGCCGACGCCCTCGACGACCTGGCGACGCAGATCGGCCATGCTGACCGCGTACTCATCGACACGTCCGTCTGGGATGGCATGGAGGAGATGCTGCCGGGCTGGAACCCGCTCGACATCGACGGCGGCTTCGTCGCGCCCCTCCAGCCCGCGATGCTCTCGGGCGGGCGCCTCAACGGGGAGACCACAGGCGACGTGCCCCGCTCCCACACCCCGGCACTCGACGTGGCGCAGGCGCTCGCGAACCGCGTCGGCGCCACCGAGGTAGGCGTGGGCACCGCGCCCGCGGACGGCCAGGTCGCCGCCGCCGTGGAATCGCCGACGCTCGCCGAGCGCCTGGAAATGATGATGAAGCACTCCGACAACGTCTACGCCGAGGCGATCGGGCGCGAGGTGGCGCTCAAACGCGGGACGAAGGACGCCCCGGGCGCGGCCCTGTCCGTGCTCGCCGAGCGCGGCTTCGACACCGCCGGCGTCACCCTCGTGGACAACTCCGGCCTGTCCACCGACGACCGCATCCCCGCCCAGCTCCTCGACGCGCTCATGCTCGACGCCACCACGAAGCCCGAGCTGCGCCCGCTGCTCGCCGCCCTGCCCGTCGCCGCCGCCGACGGCACGCTCGCGGACCGCTACGGGGACCTCCCCGGCCGCGGCTGGGTGCGCGCGAAGACGGGCACCCTCGACAACACCGCCTCGCTCGCCGGCACCGTGACCAGCGTGAACGGGAACGTCTACACGTTCGCGGTGATCTGCAACGACGCCGACGTGCTCGCCGCGCGCCGGGCCATGGACGAGCTCACCTCCGCACTGCGCGACTACTGATGGACCCGTTCTGGCCCCGCCGCTCCCCGCACTTTCTTGCTTGTCGACGAGCCGTCCGGTCCTTCAACGGCCCAGCAGTGGTTGGCCTCTCAGGCGGGCCCGACTCCTTGGTGCTGGCAGCCGCGGCCGCCGCCGAGGGGAAGGACGCGCTCTGCGTGGTGGTGGACCACGGGCTGCAACCTGGTTCGGCCGAGGTTGCCGAGCGGGCGGCACAGGCAGCTACATCGTTCGGGCTGGCCGCGGAGGTGGTCCGTGTCGAGGTCGGCGCCGGCAACGTGGAGGCCGCCGCCCGCAGCGCCAGGTACGACGCGCTGCTCGCGTACGGGCGAGACGTGTGGGTCGCCCACACTGCCGACGACCAGGCCGAGACGCTCCTCCTCGGCGCCCTGCGCGGCAACCCGTCCGGGATGAGCGCGAGAAATGGCAGAATCGTCCGGCCGTTCTTGGGCATCCGCCGCGCCGACACTGTGGGCGCGTGCGAGGAGCTGGGGTTAGAACCCTGGCACGACCCGATGAACGCCGACCCCACCTTCCGGCGTGTGGCACTACGGAAGCAGGTGGTGCCCCTGCTCAGCGAGCTGCTCGGCGGCGACGCCGTTCCCGCCCTCGCCGCCACCGCGGACCGGATTGCGGCGGACCAGGCGTTGATTGCGTCGCTGACGGACCTGGCGCCGACCACCTCCTGCGCGGAGCTTGAGGGGGATGCGGGGCCGGTCCGGAGGCGTCGATTAGCAGCGTGGCTCCTGAGCGAGGGCGTGCCGGTGCAAGGCGACCAGCTCGACGCGGTGGAAGCCTTGGTCGTCGATTGGCATGGGCAAGGGCCCGTCGCCGCCGCGGGCGGGCGGGCCGTGGTGCGCGAGGGCGAACGACTGGCTATTTTAAGACCCTAGGTGCGAGAAGTTGGGAGCAAAATGACTCAGGGGGAGATCCGGTATCCGGATTACATGAAGTTCAAGCAGCAACGCCAAGAGATAAATACTGCGATGATGGCTTTGCTCGCCGGGTCGCAACTTGCGGCTAATACACTTACCCTCACTGCGGGGGCGGATCGGACGCTCAGAGAAATTTTCCCGCGCGTAAGTCACATCGAGAGATTCAACCTTCGATCCGATGTCGCGCAACTGAACCTCCAACAGGCGGAAGCTCACCTTGCACACATCGGAATTCCGTATGTGCTCGCACTGCAGGAGGCGTACGTCAAATCCGTCCTCGATCTGCTTCGGCAGGACGGGAGGACGATTACCGATTCGAGTGGAGCTGTCGACCCACCCGTGAAGATGGTCAACATGCACGAGGTTTTTATGGCTTCGTGTGGAATCAGTTCCCTTCCGGGGCCATTGGGCATGTTAGAACTGTTTCACGTTCTACGCCTTATTCGAAATTGCATCATTCACAGCAACGGAAGCTTCAACCAGACACTGCAAAGCGCCTTGAACGGGTTGTCGACGGAGGCGGCGAACTATTGGGAGAAAGTGACCGGACAACAGCCAGCCAGTGTTTTAGGGGTAAACGGTGAATTGGCGCTTAACTCTGGGGAACTCGTATTGAGTTTTGGTGTGAATAAGTCGCTGGCTCTTAGTCTCAATTCGTCTTTAGCCACTGCGTTATCCGCCGGAAAATGGGCAGAAATCGCAGTAGAGCATTTCCAAGGAACTTCCACCGCGGCTAAAAATTCAAGTAGCTGGGCTCGTTCGTTGCGTGGATTCGCGCGCCACAACTACGGGCCAGTGCAGCTCTCTTCAGAACAGCTGCACATCGCTGCGATGAATCTCGGCTACTGGACGATTTCGTATTGGGAATAGCAAAGAGGGGCTCTGCCACTGAGCTACACCACTTTCGTGGGCCGGGAATCGAACCCGAGTCTCCCTCTTTCGTGGAAATCTTGGTCACGAACCATCGGAGTCTGTCTCGGAAATCCTAGGGCCTATCCTCGCACGTTATTACAAACTTTGCAATAACAGAATCGAGAACTGCCCAAACCCCGCAGGTGGTTGTACCTTCTCGCGGGCAGGTGGCAAGATGTGGAAGTTACGCGCACGTGAAGGCGAATCTTAGGCGAGAGGGAAGGGCCAGCCCATGACCGAGTTGCACGACACCAAGGACTTCAACGTTCCGCCGCACCGCTATGGCGACGACGTGGAAGCGATTCTGATCAGTGAAGATGAGCTGCAGAACCGCATCCAGGAGCTGGCGGACATGGTCTCGGAGAAGTACCGGGACACGGAGGAAGACCTCATCTTGGTGTGCGTGCTCAAGGGCGCGGTGTTCTTCCTCACCGACTTCGCCCGCAAGCTGTCCATCCCGGCGGAGATGGAATTCATGGCGGTGTCGTCGTACGGCAACTCCACGACGAGCTCCGGGGTAGTGCGCATCCTGAAAGACCTGGACAAGGAGATCGCCGGCCGCGACGTGCTCGTCGTCGAGGACATCATCGATTCGGGCCTGACGCTGTCCTGGCTGCTGCGCAACCTGCGGAACCGGAACCCGAAGAGCCTCGAGGTCGTTACCCTTCTGCGTAAACCGGACGTGCAGACCGCGCAGATCGAGCTCCTCGACATCGGCTTCGACATCCCGAACGAGTTCGTCATCGGCTACGGCCTGGACTACGCGGAGCGCTACCGGGATCTGCCGTACGTGGGCACGCTCCACCCGCGCGTGTACACGGAAGCCGAGTAAATAGAACACAGGTTTATGAGCAAAAATAAAAACGTCATGCGGTGGGGCCTCATCGGCGCCATCGCACTCATCGTCCTCTACCTGCTCACGCTGATCGGGGACGATTCCCGCGCCTACCAGAGCGTGGACACCTCCGTGGCTATGGAGCAGCTGCACAACCACAACGCGAAGGAAGTGCAGATCGACGACCGCGAGCAGCGGGTCCGCATCGACCTGCGCGAGCCGATCTCCGTCGACGAGCGCGAAAACATCGAGTCCATCTCGGCGCAGTACCCCGCGCGGACCGCGCCGGAGATTTTCGACGCCGTCCGGGAAGCCGAGCCGGACAAGTACAAGACGAACGTGACGCAGGACTCGTTCCTCATGTCGATGCTCGGCTTCATGCTGCCGATGATCCTGGTCTTCGGCCTGCTGTCCTACTTCATGTACCGCATGCAGACCAGCGGCGGCGGCCCGTTCGGCATCGGCGGGTCGAGGGCGAAGCAGCTGACCAAGGACAACCCGACGAACACGTTCGCCGACGTCGCCGGCGCCGACGAGGCGGTGGACGAGCTGCAGGAGGTCGTCGACTTCCTCACCGACCCGGGCATCTACGAGAAACTCGGCGCGAAGATCCCGCGCGGCGTGCTGCTCTACGGCCCGCCCGGCACCGGTAAGACGCTGCTCGCGCGCGCCGTCGCGGGCGAGGCGGGCGTGCCGTTCTACTCCATCTCCGGCTCGGACTTCGTGGAGATGTTCGTCGGCGTCGGCGCCTCCCGCGTGCGCGACCTGTTCAAGCAGGCCCGCGAGAACAGCCCCTGCATCATCTTCGTCGACGAGATCGACGCCGTGGGCCGCCAGCGCGGCTCCGGCATGGGCGGCGGCCACGACGAGCGCGAGCAGACCCTCAACCAGCTCCTCGTGGAGATGGACGGCTTCACTGGCCGCGAGGGCGTGATCCTCATCGCGGCGACAAACCGCCCGGACATCCTCGACCCGGCGCTGCTGCGCCCCGGCCGCTTCGACCGCCAGATCCCGGTGACCAACCCGGACCTCGCCGGCCGCGCCCAGATTCTCAAGGTCCACGCGAAGGACAAGCCGCTGGCAAAGGACGTCTCGCTCGACTCCCTGGCCAAGCGCACCGCCGGCATGTCCGGCGCAGACCTCGCCAACGTGCTCAACGAGGCGGCGCTGCTCACCGCCCGCATCGGCGGCAACGTCATCACCGCGGACGCGCTCGAGGAGGCGACGGACCGCGTCATCGGCGGCCCGCGCCGCTCCACGAAGATCATCTCCGAGCACGAGAAGAAGGTCACCGCCTACCACGAGGGTGGCCACACCCTGGCTGCCTGGGCGCTCAAGGACATCGAGCGCGTGTACAAGGTGACCATCCTCGCGCGCGGGCGCACCGGCGGCTTCTCCATGACCGCCGACGAGGACGACAAGGGCATGTACACCCGCGACGAGCTCTTCGCGCGCATGGTCTTCGCCATGGGCGGGCGCTCGGCGGAGGAGCTCGTCTTCGGCGCGCCGACCACCGGCGCGTCCAACGACATCGAGCAGGCGACGAAGATCGCCCGCGCTATGGTCACCGAGTACGGCATGACCTCCTCGCTCGGCCCCGTGAAGTACGGCCAGGAGCAAGGCGACCCGTTCGCCGGCATGGGCGGCGGCGGCACGCTCGAGTACTCGCCGGCCGTCGCGGCGAAAATTGACGAGGAAATGCAGCTGCTTCTCGACGAAGCCCACAAGGTCGCCTACGCCACCCTCGAGAAGTACCGCGACCAGCTCGACCTGCTCGCCTCGAAGCTGCTGGAAAAGGAGACGCTGCGCCGCGGCGACCTCGAAGCGATCTTCGAGGGCGTCGAGCCGGAGCGCCCGGCGCTGCCCGCGCACGACGCCCGCTTCCACCGCCAAGACGGCCGCGAGCCGGTGAAGACGCCGGTGGAGCTGGCCAAGGAGCGCGGTGAGGAGCCGCCGAAGCACTTCTCCATCCTCGAGGCGTCGAAAGCCACGCGCGAGCGCCGCCGCCGGGAGCGCGAGGGCAACCAGAACCAGCCGGGGTCGTCGCGCTGGCAGCCGCCGGCGGGTTCGGCCCCGCAGTACGGCGGGCCGAAGCCGCCGGAGGGCTGGACCTACACGGGCGGGCCCGCCGGCCAGACGCAGCCCGCACAGCCCCCGCAGCCCGCGCAGCCGCAGCCCCAGCAGCCCCAGCAGCACCCGGGCGCGCAGCACTACCCGGCGCAGCCCCCGGCGGGCCAGACCGAGGAGATCGGCTTCCGCCTGCCCGAAAACGAGCGCCCGGACCACCCGGCGCGCGGCGACGAGCCGGAGACGACGCCGGCGAACCCGGAATCGGAGACGACGCAGCTGCCACGCGAGCCGCGGGAGCCGAGGCATAGGAGGGGCGAGGATGACTAACGCGAGCTTCGACCGCGAGCGCGCCGAGGCCGCCGTGCGCGAGCTGCTCATCGCGGTGGGCGAGGACCCGGACCGTGAGGGGCTCGTCGAGACGCCGGCGCGCGTCGCACGGGCCTACGAGGAGGTCTTCGCGGGCCTGCGGGAGGACCCGAAGCTGCACCTGGAAAAGTCGTTCGCGGAGAACCACCGCGAGCTCGTGCTCGTGCGCGACATCCCGATCTACTCCACGTGCGAGCACCACCTCGTGCCGTTCTACGGGGTGGCGCATATCGGCTACATCCCGGGGCCGGAGGGCAAGGTGACCGGCCTGTCAAAGCTGGCGCGGCTCGCCGACATGTACGCGAAGCGCCCGCAGGTCCAGGAGCGGTTGACGGCGCAGATTGCGGACGCGATCGTCGAGAAGCTGGATGCGTCTGCGGTTATCGTGGTCATCGAGTGCGAGCACCTGTGCATGGCGATGCGCGGGATCCGCAAGCCCGGCGCGACGACGACGACGTCGGCGGTGCGCGGCGGGTTCGAGCGGAACGCGGCTTCGCGCGCGGAAGTCCTCAGCCTGATTAGGGGGTAGCGATGACGACGGTGGCCGATCTGACGGTGCCCGGCCGCACGGCCGTGATGGGCATTGTCAACGTCACGGAGGATTCTTTCTCGGACGGCGGGAAGTGGCTCGCGGCCGACGACGCGATCGCGCACGCCCACGAGCTCGTGCGCCTCGGCGCGGACATCATCGACGTCGGCGCCGAGTCGACCCGCCCGGGCGCCACGCGGGTGCCGGCGGAGCTTGAAGCCGAGCGCATCCGCCCGGTCATCCGGGCGCTGCACGCCGACGGCATCCGCACCTCTGTGGACACGATGCGCGCGTCGACGGCGCTCGCTGCGGCGGAGGAAGGCGTGGACCTCATCAACGACGTCTCGGGCGGCCTCGCCGACCCGGACATGTACCGCGTGATGGCGCAGACCGGGCTGCCGGTGTGCCTCATGCACTGGCGGACGACGGCGTTCGGCGACGCGGCGGGCGCGGCCGATCACGGCGGCGACGTCGTGCGCGACGTGCACGAGGTGCTGGGGGCGCTCGTGGACAACGCGCTCGCTGCGGGCGTGGCGCACGACCAGATCACGCTCGACCCGGGCCTCGGCTTCGCCAAGACCGCGGCCGACAACTGGGCGCTGCTCAACGCGCTGCCGGAGTTTATCGGCGGGGAGTTCCCGGTGCTCGTGGGCGCGAGCCGCAAGCGCTTCCTCACCGAGATCCGCGCGGACCGCGGGCTCGAGCACTCGCCGCTCGACGCTGACCCGGCGACCGCCGCCGTCACCGCGCTGTCCGCCCACCTGGGCGCCTGGTGCGTGCGGGTGCACGAGGTGGCCGTCTCGCGCGACGCGGTGGACGTCGCGCAGCGGTGGAGGGCCGGGCGCGATGGCTGACCGCATCGAGCTCAAGGGGCTCGCCTTCCACGCGAACCACGGCGTGCTCCCGCACGAGACGGAGTACGGCCAGGCGTTCTCGCTGGACATCACGTGCTGGCTCGAGTTCCCCGGCGACGACGACCTCGCGGGCACCGTGAACTACGCTGAGCTCGCCGAGCTGGCCCTCGGAATCGCCACCGGCACGCCGCGCCAGCTCATTGAGACGGTCGCGTCCGAGATCGCCGAGGCCGCGATGGTCGCCTACAGTCTGCTCCACGCCGTGGAGGTCACCTTGCACAAGCCGCACGCCCCGATCCCGGCCGTGTTCGAGGACGTCGCCGTGGTGGCGCGGCGCTCGAGGAAGCGGGGGTAGGCGATGCGCGCGGTGCTCTCGGCAGGCTCGAACATGGGCGACGCGCGCGCCCACCTGCGCAGCGTCGTCGACGAGTTCGCGGGCGAGACCGTCGCCGTGAGCTCGGTCTACGCCACCGCGCCGTGGGGCAAGACGGACCAGCCGGACTTTCTCAACCAGAGCTTGCTTGTCGACGTCGACGCGTCCCCGCACGAGCTCCTCGCCCGGTGCCAGCGCCTAGAGCAGGCCGCCCACCGCGTGCGCGAGGAGCGCTGGGGTCCGCGCACCCTCGACGTGGACGTCGTCTGGATCGACGGCTACACCTCCGACGACCCGGAGCTCACCGTGCCGCACCCGCGGGCGCACCTGCGCAGGTTCGTGCTCGAGCCGTGGCTGGAGATGGACCCGGGCGCGGAGCTCCGTGGGGCGTCGATACGCAACCTGCTCGCGGACCTCGACGGCCAGGGGGTGCGCAAGCTGTGAGGCGCACGCCGATCGACGGGCTCATCGCCGCCGCCGGGTTCAGCGCCGCGGCCGCGCTCATCCTCGTGCGCCGCTTCTACGGCGCGCTCGCGTCGCTGGATCTCGTGGTGCCGCTGTCGCTGTGGGTGATCGCGGTGGTGGCCGGGTGGATCGCCTGGGTGGTCAAGCGGCGCCGCGAGGAGGGGCGCGTGGGGCTGGACCGCAGCCAGCTCAACCCGGTGACGGTGGCGAACTGCATGGTCTTCGGCAAGGCGTGCGCGTGGGCGGGCGCGGTGTGCGGCGGCGCGTACGCCGGCGCGCTCATGTACACCCTGCGCAAACTGCACGTCCTCGACGCCGCGGCGGGCGACGTCGGGCCGCTCACCGCGGGCGCGCTCGGGGGGCTCGCGCTGTGCGTGGCGGGGCTGGTGCTGGAGAAGATGTGCGAAGTGTCGCCACCGAATGAGGGGCAGGGTGTTAGCTAGAGTGTTGGGCATGAGTGCCCAGAAACCGTCCCGTGACACCGCAAACCTGTGGGTTTACGTGCCGTTTGTCGCGGCGGTGATCGGCACCGTGGTCATGCTGTTCACCAACTCCGCCAACGCGCTGAAGGTCGCGCTCATCTTTGCGCTCTGGGCGGGCGCGGCCGGCATCCTTCTCAACTCGAAGGTGCGCCGGGACCGCGACGCCGCCGAGGACGAGGCGCGGGCGGCCGAGCAGCGCGCCCGAGAGCAGGAGGAGCGCCACCGCGCCGAGCTGCAGGCGGCCCCCGCGGCGCCGGCCGCCCCGGCGGTGGACGTCGAGGCGCTGCGCGAGCTGCAGGACCAGATCCAGGCGCTGCGCAACCAGCTCGAGGAGCTCTCCGGCCGCGTCTTCGAGTACGAGCCGGCCGCCGTGCGCGCGTCGGCCCGGCGCATCTCGGAGCTCGAGGCGGTGCAGGAACCGAAGCAGGAGCCGGCGCCGGCACCCGAACCGGCCCCGGAACCCGAACCCGCGCAGCCTGAACCGAAGCCCGCCACGGAGTCCGCGCCCGCCCCGAAGCCGGGCCCGTCCTCCGACGACACCGTCGTGATCACCAGGGTGCGCCCCGCCCGCCCGACCGGCGCGCCGAGCTCCGACGCGATCGCCGGCCGCATTGGCGCGCAGCCGTCGTCGCGCCCGGCGCGCAACCCGCTGTCCGACCTCATCAGCGAGCGGGAGGCGGAGAAGAACCGCGCGCCGGAACCGGCCCCGGCTCCGGAACCCGCGCAGGCCCACGGGGAACACGAGGCCCCCGACGCCCCGCGCTCGGGCCGCCGCCGCCGCGACGAGCGCGGCGAGACGAGCGTCTCCGTTGCCGAGCTCCTCGCGCGCCAGGGGAAGTAGATGGCCCCGCGCCTTGCCGTGGGCGCGGTGTTCGGCCCGACGCCGCTCGCGCTCGAGTTCGAGCGCGCCGGCCACATCGTCCGCCCGGTGGACGCGGAAGCCGACCCCGGCGCGATCGCCCAAGTCGACCTCGTCCTGCTCGACGCCCCCGCCGACCAAGTGCGCCTCGCCGCCGGGCTGCTCGCGAGCCACGCCCGGCCCCGCCAGATGTTCCTCCACACCGTGCTCGAAGAGGGGCCGCAGCTCCTCGACGACGTCGAGACCGCCCAGGCGATCGTCATGTGCGCCCACAACGTCTTCGCCGACGTGTGGGTCACCTCCGCCGCGGACGAGCTCGGCGAGACGGTCGTCGGTCTCCTCGTCGCGGAGGTCGGCGGGGTGAGCATGCGTATCGACGACACCTCCCGGCCCGTCATCGCCGCCGCCCAGGAGCTGCGCGCACTGGAGAGCGTCGTCCGCGGCGACGCGTTCGAGCTCCTCGTCCAGGCCGTGCCGGACATGGAGGCCGTCGCCGCGCAGTTCCGCGACGCCCCCGCGGGCGCGCCCCGCGCCGCGACCCCGGCGCAGCTCGACGTGCTCGCGGACGCGCTGCCGGAGCCGGGCGTGCGACGCCTGCTCGTCGACCTCGAGCGCAGGCGCGGGCAGCAGCTGGGCGATACTGACACGGAACTCTGGGCGATGCAGAAGTACGAGGGAGGATAGATGGCGTTCGAACCAGGCCAGGCCGTGGTGGTCACCGACGAGGCGCTTTTGGCCACGTACGGCCGCGCGTTCCGCAAGATCGGCAAGTCCGTGGTGGTGGTGCCGCTGGGCACCGACCTCCACGCCGGGCACGTCGAGCTCATCCGGGCGGCGAAGTCGCTGCTTGGCGCGTACGTCGTGGTCACCTACTCCGGCGCGGAAGTGCCGGATGTCTTCGCCCGCGAGCACGTCGACGTCGTCTTCCACGGCGCCTTGGAGACGCGGGTGGGCGTCGACGCGGGCGTGGACCCGCTCGAGCCGGCGGAGGAGACGCAGCGCGCCGTCGCCACGATCCTCGCCGCCATCAACGCGTCGCACGCCACCGACGTCGTGCTCGGCGAGAAGGACTTTGAGGTGCTCGTGGCCGCGCAGTACGCGGTCTCCGGCCTGCGGATGGAGTGCAAGCTCCACAGCGTGCCCACGGTGCGCACCCCCGACGGCATCCCGGTGTCGAACAGGAACGCGCGTGTCGCCGTCGAGAAGCGGGAGGCCGCCCTCGCCCTGTCCGCGGCGCTCACAGCCGGGGCGCACGCCGCCGAGCGCGGGCGCGACGCCGTCCTCGAGACGGTGCGCGGGGTGCTCGCCGCCGCCGGCGTGGAGCCGGAGTACGTCGAGCTGCGCGACCTCGCCATGCGCCCCGCCCCGGACGAGGGGGACGCGCGCCTGCTCGCGGCGGTGGACCTCGGCGGGGTGCGGCTCATCGACAACGTGGGGCTCCCCCTGGGCGTCGGGTTCAAAAACATAGACAGCGAGTAGTCGGTAGACTTTCGCGCATGTCCAACGCCAACATCGCCGGAATCCTCGCCGACCGCTTCGGCTTCACCTTCACGCCTGAGCAGGTCGCAGAGACGGGGCGCACCGAGACGTCCACGCTCTACACCGCGACGGACGACACCGGCCACGGCGTCGAGGTCGAGGTCTTCTACGATGCCGTCGGCGCGCAGCTCGGCGACGAGGTGAACACGCTCAACAGCCGGCTCGCGCTCGCCGCGCACCCGGGCGCGTTTCAGCCGCGCAGCGTGGGCACCACCGACGATGGCAAGCTCTTCGTTTTGCGCGAGGCGCCGAGCGGCACCCCGCTGTCGGACCTCATCGCGGAGAAGGGCGCGACGTTCACCCCGCAGGAGGTGCGCGACCTGCTCGGCCCCGTCGCCGAGGCGATCGACGACTATGACCTCAAGGGACTGTCCGGCTTCGTCGCCCGCTCCATTACTCCGGAGCGCCTCCTCGTCCAGCCGCAGTGGTCGACCACACCGGTGAAGCTCACCCTCGTCGGCCCGTCGACGGACCCGGCTGGCACCGACGAGGAGGCGGCGAAGGCGAACGTGGAGAAGTTCGCCAACGTCGTCGCGCTCATGACCGGCGAGCAGCCCCGCGAGGGCGCTCGCACCTGCGCCGGCGTGCTCGAGACCGCCCCGGCGGAGCAGGTGGAGATGCAGCAGTCGAACGAGTCGGTCGCCCCGCGCCCGCAGGACGGCTACCGCAAGCCGCCGGAGCCCTACGCGTACAGCGCGGATGGCACCTACGCGCGCCCGGCTGAGCCGAAGAAGAAAAAGAGCCCGTGGCCGTGGATCATCGCGATCCTCGCGCTGCTGCTCGTCGCCCTCGGCGCGCTCTGGTACTGGAGCACCCACCGCGGTGAGGAGTGGGCCGGCGCGGAGGCCGAGATCGCCGAGGCCTACCCGAAGGTCGTCTCCGAGCGCTCCGGGCAGAAGGGCTGGAAGGACCTCAAGTGCGAGTCCGAGCCGACCGAGGGCGACCAGGAGGGCAAGATCCGCTGCGCGGACGAGAACCTCGGCGTGTCGGTGGTGAAGTACGCCGACGAGTTCGACCGCGACGACGCGGTACCGGACCCGAGCGAGGCGGTCGTCCTCGGCTCCGGAGAGTGCACCATCAACTCCTACGAGCTGCCGGACGCGAACCCGCAGGCGTTCGTGATGACGCCGAAGGACAAGCCCGAGTACCTCTTCATCATCAACGGCTCCGACGCGGAGTCCCAGCGCCTCGATCTCCCCGTCTGCGAATAAGCTACGATTATTCGCCGTGAGTACGCAGGATCTTTCAGAGCAGCAGCAAATCCGCCGGGAGAAGAGGCAGAGGCTTCTCGACGAAGGGCGCGACGCCTACCCCGTCGAAGTCGACCGCACGACGTCGCTGAAGGACCTGCGCGCGAAGTACGACGGCACGCTCGAGCCGGGTGAGGAGACCCAGGACGTTGTCGCCGTCGCCGGGCGCATCATGTTCCAGCGCAACACCGGCAAGCTCTGCTTCGCCACCCTGCAGGAGGGCGACGGCACCCAGCTGCAGGTCATGCTCTCCTTCGCCGAGGTGGGCGAGGAGACGCTGGCGCAGTGGAAGGCCGATACCGACCTCGGCGACATCGTGTCGGTGCGTGGGCGCGTCATCGCGTCGAAACGCGGTGAGCTCTCCGTGATGGCCCAGTCGTGGCACATGGCGTCGAAGGCGCTGCGCCCGCTGCCGGTGGCGTTCGCGGACATGAACGAGGAGCAGCGGGTCCGCCGTCGCTACACCGACCTCATCATGCGCGAGGACGCGCGCGTCAACGCCATGACCCGCATCAAGGTCATCGCCGCGGTGCGCAAGTACCTCACGGGCCTGGACTTCGTGGAGATTGAGACCCCGATGCTGCAGACCCTGCACGGCGGCGCCGCCGCCCGGCCGTTCATCACCCGCTCGAACGCGCTGGACATCGACCTCTACCTGCGCATCGCGCCGGAGCTGTACCTCAAGCGCGCGGTGGTCGGCGGCATCGAGCGCGTCTTCGAGATCAACAGGAACTTCCGAAACGAGGGCGTCGATTCCTCGCACTCGCCGGAGTTCACCATGCTGGAGACCTACCAGGCGTGGGGCACCTATAAAGACGGCGCGAAGACGATCAAGGGCCTCGTGCAGTTCTGCGCGGAGGAGGTCTTCGGCTCCCAGAAAGTCACGCTCGCCGACGGCACGGAGTACGACTTCTCCGGCGAGTGGAAGGTGCTGGAGATGTACCCGAGCCTGAACGAGGCGCTGCAGCGCAAGTTCCCGGGCCAGCCCGAGGTCACCGTCGATTCCTCCGTCGAGGAGCTCAAGGGCATCGCCGAGGTCATCGGGCTCAAGGTGCCGGAGAACGCGGGCTGGCTGCACGGCAAGCTCGTCGAGGAGGTCTGGGAGGAGCTCTGCTCCGACCAGCTCTACGAGCCGACGTTCGTGGTGAACTTCCCGGTGGAGACTTCCCCGCTCACGCGCGACCACCGCGAGAAGCCCGGCGTGACTGAGAAGTGGGACCTCTACGTGCGCGGTTTCGAGCTGGCCACCGGCTACTCCGAGCTGGTGGACCCGGTGATCCAGCGTGAGCGCTTCGAGGATCAGGCGCGCCTGGCCAACGCCGGCGACGACGAGGCGATGGTGCTCGACGAGGACTTCCTCGCCGCGATGGAGCAGGGCATGCCGCCGACAGCCGGCACCGGCATGGGCGTCGACCGCCTGCTCATGGCCCTGACCGGCCTGGGCATCCGCGAGACGGTGCTCTTCCCGATGGTGAAGCCGGAGGTGTAGCCGCCATGCGCCGCGCCCTGCCCCTTGCCGCCGTGGTCGTGCTGGCGCTCGCGGGTTGTGCCTCCGAGCCCGAGGTGGTCGAGGTGACCCAGACGTCGTGGGTGGCGCCGACCGAGGGGTCGGCGACTGCAACGACGGAGTCTGCTACGGAGTCTTCCGCGGAGTCAGCCCCTGGGGCGTCGACAAGCAACGGCTCCACCTCCGCCGCGGCGGCCCCGCCGGACTGCTCTGACGCCGCCCTGCAGCGCTCCCCGGGGTACGAGGACTTCGAGATGCGCGGCGAGTGCGAGGGCGGGTTCGCGCGGCCCGGCGTGCCGAACTCCGACGTGATCAAACTCGTGCAGTGGGACGGCAGCATCTGGCGCCGGGTGCCCGCGGACGGGGAGTGGGACGGGCTCGGGATGAGCGCGCCGTGCTACAACCCGGGCCGCCTCGAGGAGCTCGGGGTGCCGGAGCGCTTCGCCAACAAAGAGAAGCAGTGCGGGGTGTACGGGCCGGGCGAGACCCCGCCGAACAAGGTGAGCGCGGCGCCGGCGGGCGCAGGATACATCCCGTACGTGGGGCTGGGGGAGTCGACGCCGAAGTACGCGTCGCAGCCGGCGTGCGACGGGCGCGGCATCCTCATCGTGGACTCGATCGTGGACTACGGCGACCGGGACGACACGCAGCGGCGCATCGCGTTCGAGGCGTTGACGGCGGACCCGTCCGGCAAGACCCGGGAGTACACGTTCCCGGGGCAGTGCCCGTCGCTACGCAAGCAGCTCGACGGCCACGACATCTACCCCGTCTACCTCGACTACGGCTCGGACACCGACGCGCTGTGCCGGGCGAAGGCGAACTACGGCGGCAACGCGCGCGTGCTGTCCAACCGCGAGGAGTACGTCGACCCCTGCTAGCCCTCAGCGGGGTGTATGCACAATCGAACTGGGGATTCGCGGGCCCGGGTGACGCCGATGCGCGCTGAGAGCTAGCGGGGGGATATGCGCAGGTGAGAATTGTGTCCGGTGGTTATAACCAACTACAGTTCGAGGCGAATGCACTGCGGTTGGAAGGAGCACCGGAATGTCAACCACCAAGGCGAGCCTGCAGGACCAGGCCGCCGACATCCTCGCCGGGGTCGGAGGGCCCGGCAACATCGCCTCGATGACGCACTGCGCCACGCGCTTGCGCTTCGAGCTTAACGACGCCTCCCTCGCGGACAAGGAACGCCTCGAGGCGAACCCCAAGGTGATGGGCGCCGTCCCGCAGGGCGGCAACCACTACCAGGTCATCGTCGGCGGCGACGTGGCCACGGTGTACAACGCCATCAACAAGCTGCCCGAGATGGCGGATCGCAGCGTGTCTAACGAGGAGCTGAAGAAGCAGCAGCGCGACAAGACGAAGGGCAAGATGCCCTGGCTCGACGCGTTCTTCGAGTACCTCTCGGACTCGTTCCGCCCGATCCTCGGCGTGCTGCTCGGCGCGTCGCTCATCATCGCGTTCACCGCGGTGCTCGACGCGTTCAACATCGTCGACTTCCGCGCTGACGTGAAGTCGCCGGGCTGGCAGTTCGTTGACGCCATGTGGCGCTCGGTGTTCTACTTCCTGCCGGTGGCGGTGGCCTACAACGCGGGCAAGAAGCTCGACATCGACCCGTGGGTGCCCGCCTCGATCATGCTGGCGCTGTTCACCCCCGAATTCCTCGGGCTGGCCACGCACCCAGACGTGCGCGTCATCGACAACTCGGTGCTGGGCACGCAGACGAACATCATCGACGTGTTTGGCCTGCCGATGGTGCTCAACGACTACGGCGGGAACGTCTTCGTCCCGCTCATCATGGCCGCCATTACCGCGCTGGTGTACAAGGGCTTCCAGAAACTCATCCCGTCCTCGGTGCACATGGTGTTCGTGCCCTTCCTCACCCTGCTCGTGATGATCCCGCTGACGGCCTTCCTCATCGGCCCGTTCGGCTACCTGCTCGGCGCCTGGATCGGCTCCGGCCTCGCGTGGATGAACGACAACGCGCCGTTCATCTTCGCGCTGCTCATCCCGATGCTCTACCCGTTCCTCGTGCCGCTCGGCCTGCACTGGCCGCTCAACGCGCTCATGCTGGTGAACATCAACACCCTCGGCTACGACTTCATCCAGGGCCCGATGGGCGCGTGGAACTTCGCCTGCTTCGGCGCCACCGCCGCGGTGCTGGCCATCTCCGTGCGTGACCACGACCCGCTCATGCGTCAGACCTCTGGCTCCGCGCTCGCCGCGGGTCTGCTCGGCGGCATCTCGGAGCCGAGCCTCTACGGCATCCACCTGCGCTACAAGAAGATCTACCCGCGCATGCTCGTCGGCTGCTTCGCTGGCGGCCTCACCATCGCGATCCTGGGCACCCCGTTCGGTGGCGTGAAGACGGACGCGTTCGTGTTCACCTCCATCCCGACAATCTTCGTGTTCGACCCGATGTGGGTCTACATCGTCGCCATCACGGTGGCGTTTGTCACCTCCTTCCTCATCATCTTCATCACCGACTACCGCACGCCGGAGGAGAAGGCGGAGGCGCTCGCCCGGGCGGCCGCCGCGCGCGAGGAGGAGGGTGCTCCGGTAGCGGCTGAGTCTGTTGAGCCGGTTGCGGCCGCTCCGGCTGCTCCCACTGCAACCGCCGCTGCAACCGCAACGGCGGTGGCCACCGCTACCAAGACTGAGGTGCTTGCCCCCATCGCTGGCGAGGTGGTCGCGATGGAAGCGCTCGCAGATGCAGCTTTCGCCTCCGGTGCGCTCGGCCAAGCTGTGGGCGTGAAGCCGGCGAATGCAACCGCCACCGTGGTCGCGCCGGCATCCGGCAAGGTCATCTCGGTGGCCAAGACCAACCACGCGTACGGCATCAAGACTGACGGGGGCGTGGAACTGCTGGTGCACATTGGCATCGACACGGTGAAGTTGGGCGGTGAGGGGTTCACGCCGCTCGTCGAGAAGAAGCAAATGGTGCAGGCGGGCGAGCCGCTCGCGGAGGTGGACTTCGCCTCCATCGACGCAGCTGGCGTCGACACCACCGTGATCACGTCCGTGGTCAACTCGAAGAAACTCGCATCGGTCACCGATGTTGCGCAGGGGTCCGTCGGCCCCGGCGACCCGATCATGGAAGCAACGAAGGAGCAGAAGGATGACTGACCGTCGCGTTTTGCACGGAATTGGAGTGTCGGCGGGGACGGCGTCGGGACCTGTGGCCGTCGTCACGCAAGCTGTCGGCATTGATGAGCACGAGGCTGCCTCCGTCGACCCTGCAGCCGACGGCGAGCGCGTGCGCGAGGTGCTCGAGGGCGTCGCTGCGTCGCTCAGAGAGCGCGCAGAGCGCGCGAACTCCGAGTCGTCGAAGGCCGTGTTGGAGGCGACGGCCGTCTTGGCCACAGATAAGGGGCTCATCCGCGGCATTGACAAGGAGCTGAAGAAGGGCGCGGGCGTGACCAAAGCTATCCACGACGCCGTCGAGGTGTACGCGGGCAAGCTGCGCAAACTCGGCGGCTACATGGCCGAGCGCGTCACCGACCTCTACGACATCCGCGACCGCGCCACCGCCCGCGTCCGCGGCCTGCCCGAACCCGGCGTGCCCGCGCTGTCGCAGCCGTCCATCCTGGTGGCCGAGGACCTCGCTCCCGCCGAGACCGCGACGCTCGACCCGGAGCAGGTCCTGGGCATTATCACCGAAGCCGGCGGCGCGACGTCGCACACCGCGATCCTCGCGGCGCAGCTGGGCATCCCCGCCGCAGTGCAGGTCAAGGGCATTGCCGAAGCGATTATCGACGGCCCCGTGGTCGCCCTCGACGGCGGCGTCGGCGAAGTGATCGTTGCCCCCACCGACTCCGACGCGACCGAGCTCGCGGAGCGTTCCCGCCGCCGCGCCGCGGCTCTAGCCGGGTCCTCCGGCGAGGGGGCGACGCGCGACGGCTCCCGGGTGAAACTGCTGGCCAACATCGGTACTGCGGAAGACGCGGAGAAGGCGGCGAAGTATGACCTGGAAGGCTCCGGCCTCTTCCGCTCCGAATTCCTCTTCCTCGACCGCGATTCCGCGCCGTCGCTCGAGGAGCAGACGGAGACCTACACCGCGGTGCTTCGCGCCTTCGGCGAGCGACGTGTCGTTGTGCGCACCCTCGACGCGGGTGCAGACAAGCCGCTCTCCTTCGCTGACCTGGGGGAAGAGGAGAACCCCGCACTCGGACGCCGCGGCCTGCGCCTTTCGCAAGCCAGGGAGGACCTGCTGGATACGCAGCTTGAGGCGTTGGCGCAGGCGCACCGCGCGGTGCCCGAATCCGAGCTGTGGGTCATGGCGCCCATGGTTGCCACCGTGGAGGAAGCCCGCTGGTTCGCCGCCCGCGCCCGCGCCACCGGCCTGCCCAAGGTTGGCGTGATGGTGGAAACCCCCGCCGCCGCGATCCGCTCCGCCCACGTGCTGGAGGAGGTCGACTTCGCCTCCATCGGCACCAACGACCTCTCCCAGTACACGATGGCCGCCGACCGCATGCAGGGCGAGCTCGCCGAACTGCTGTCCCCCTGGCAACCCGCCCTGCTGGCGATGATCCGCGAGACCTGCCGCGGAGGCGAAGCCACCGGCAAACCCATTGGCGTGTGCGGCGAGGCGGGCGGCGATCCGCTCATGGCTCTCGTGCTCGTCGGCCTGGGTGTGAAGTCCCTGTCCATGGCGCCGGGCAAGGTCCGCGCTGTCCGCGCCGCCCTACGCATGCACGATTTCGACACCTGCCGCCAGATGGCCAACTACGCCGTCGATGCGCGAACTGCCCGCGACGCCCGCGAGGCCGTGCTGGCCATCGCGGACCCGGTGCTGCGAGATCTGCTGTAGGGCTGGTTTGTGGCCCACCACTCGGCATGCAAATGGAATCCGAACCGTGCGGTTCGTTTTTCACTCAAACCTGAGTTGGATCATTTTAGTGCGGAAGTCAGGGTTCGGTGATGGCGTGGATGAGGTTTTGCACTTCGGCTGGTAGTGGCGTGGCCGCGTGGATTGTTGTGTCTTCGACTCTGAGTTCAAAACTGCGATACTTTTTGAAAGTTCGCACGAGTCGTTTAATGCTTCGTCCGGTTGCTGATTCCATCATTCGACTTACTGCGAGTGTTGCCATGACGATATTGAGGTGCGCATTAATCGAGCCCTCGGTTCGGGCATAAATTGGTCGCGCC
Source organism: Corynebacterium jeddahense (assembly GCF_028609865.1). Classification (NCBI taxonomy): domain Bacteria; kingdom Bacillati; phylum Actinomycetota; class Actinomycetes; order Mycobacteriales; family Corynebacteriaceae; genus Corynebacterium; species Corynebacterium jeddahense. Next base: position 2,136,058 of record NZ_CP063194.1, on the reverse strand, counting down.
TTGAGATCGGATTTCGACATCCGATTGCCCGCGTGTTCGTTCGTGACTACCTGGACAGCTGTAGCCCCAGAAGCAGTCGTCACAGTACGGATAGACGGGCTCACAAAAGATCACACTACCGTCCGCCCCCCACCCCACCCCTTAGTGCGGAAAAATACCCAACCCCAACACCAAACCAGCAGGTCTACGCGTCAAGAGTTAAGTCGGTCACACCATAGTGAGCCAAGTCAGGTTATAATGCAAGTGTATTGGTATTATAATACAAATTTATTGGTAAGGTGATAGCTCATGGCCCTGGTCGGGAAAAGGGTCCTGAAGGTGGCGGGACTTATCGTGACGGCAATCGTTGCACTTGCGGCAGCCGGTGCTGGCGGTTGGGCATGGTACACAACCACGTATCACTCGCGTCTTGTGAGATCCCTGGAAAAGGCTGGCTATCAAGAGCACCGGGTGAGCGTGGATCATGTGAAGCTCAATGTAGGGGTAAGCGAGCCAAGGGACGGTTCCCCTATTGTCCTTATCCATGGTCAAGCGAGCGGATGGCGCCAGTACGGTTACGCTTTACGTGACCTCAGCAAGGATCGCCAAGTGTATGCCATCGACGTTCCAGGGCATGGCAAGTCTGATCGCCTTGAATCTTATCGAGCGGTGGAGGTCGCAGACGTCCTATCTCGTTATATAGAGACAATTGGCCAACCCGTCGTATTAAGTGGGCATTCGTCTGGGGGTCAATTGGCCGCGTTGATTGCTGCGCGTCATCCAGAACTGGTTAGCTTCCTGGTGTTAGAAGATCCGCCGCTATTTGCCACAGAGCTGCCTGAGGCGCGCAATACGTGGAATTATCAGGACCTAGCTGTCAGCGCTCATGAGTTCTTGTCTTCAGGAGAGACCGACTGGCAGGCTTATCAGTGGCGCAGCCAAAAAATGTGGCAATACTTTGGGGACTCTGCTCAGGGGTTCATCGGTGATGGACTCGCATATCACTGTCGGCATCCGGGCGCCCCGATAGCTCTGTGGACCATGCCTCCCGAGATGAATGAGGCACAGGTGTACATCATGGATTATGACCCAGCGTTTGGTGATGCCTTCTTTACGGGTCTCTGGAACGAAGGGTTTGATCAAGAAGCAACACTTGCGGCGATTCAAGCGCCAGTTACCTATATTCATTGTCAAGCGCGATACGACGGGGAAGTCCTTCAAGCTGCGGCCAGTGATGAGGACGCCGCCAGGGCCATGGATTCTCTTCCCGCCGGTGCCGTTAAAGTCGAGGCTGACTCGGGCCACAACTTCCATGTAGAAAAGCGCAAGGAGTTCGTAGGAATTCTGCTGGCCGGCGTAGGTTAATCCGCGTGCGCTTCTCCTGAGTTGGATCATTTTAGTGCGGAAGTCAGGGTTCGGTGATGGCGTGGACGAGGTTTTGCACTTCGGCTGGTAGTGGCGTGGCCGCGTGGATTGTTGTGTCTTCGACTCTGAGTTCAAAACTGCGATACTTTTTGAAAGTTCGCACGAGTCGTTTAATGCTTCGTCCGGTTGCTGATTCCATCATTCGACTTACTGCGAGTGTTGCCATGACGATATTGAGGTGCGCATTAATCAAGCCCTCGGTTCGGGCATAAATTGGTCGCGCCTTGAGATCGGATTTCGACATCCGATTGCCCGCGTGTTCGCTCGTGACTACCTGGACAGCTGTAGCCCCAGAAGCAGTCTGTTGCGCGGTCGTATCTAGTAACACCGTGGTGAGTATCGAGTAACGCATTGGTGAGCATCCAGTAACGGTCCGGGGGAGGATTCTGGTGACCGCGTGACTTCAGGGCACGCGGCGTTACCAGAGGAGTCTGATTGTGACCGACTACCGGGCGGTAATGGATCGAGTGCTGAAAGGCTGGTCTGTCCGCCAAATCTGTTCAAATGAGCGGTGCTCGCACACCACCGTGCAAAAAGCCCGCGATGCGCTGGTGGAACACCACATCACAACGCGTGAGCAACTTCGCGGGGTTGCAGATCATGAGCTGGCGGACTGGTTCGTCGACTGTCGACGGGCGCAGCCATGCTCAGGGCGATTTCGTCCCGATCGATTTCGACGCAGTTGCCAAGGCGCGCACCGGGCGTAACAAGGTGACCCTGCAGGTGCTGTGGGGCCGCTACACCGCACAGCCTGCGGGCACAGGCCAGCGGTATTACAGCTACGAGCGGTTTCGCCAACTTGTGGCCCAACACGTTGATGCAGCCGGGCTGACCGCCAGGATCACCCACGCCCCGGGCCATACGATGCAGGTGGACTGGGCAGGCACGAAGATGCGGCTGTGTGATCCCACCGGCGGGCAAGGGACGAAGGTCAGCATCTTTGTCGCCTCGCTGCCGTATTCAGGGATGGTGTTCGCCTGCGCGTGCGTGGATGAGCGCCAGGACGCGTGGCTTGCAGCTCATATCCGCGCGTTCGAGTACTTCGGCGGGGTCGCCGAGGTTATTGTGCCGGATAACGCCTCGACAGCCTCGAACGCGATTAGTGCCGCGGATAAAAATCGCCGGGTCAACTCCACCTACGAGGAGTTTTTAGAGCATTACAACACCGCTGCGTTGCCGGCTCGGGCGAAACGGCCCAAAGACAAGGCCAGCGTCGAAGCCGCAGTCAAGATCGTCACCCAAAACGTCATCCACGCACTCGACGGCCACCAGTGCGTCGGGATAGACGAGCTCAACGCGAAAATCACCGATCTGGTCGATGGGATTAACGCTGCCACGCCGTTTCGCGGCAATGCGACAAGCAGGCGCGCATTGTTTGATCAGTTCGAACGCGACGTGCTTACCGCGCTGCCTGCAACACCGTGGCAGCGCACCGAATGGAAACGCGCCAAAGTCGCGCCCAATTTCCACATCAGAGTGCACAACGCGCATTACTCGGTACCGCACCAGCTGGTGGGCCGCACCGTGGATGTGCGTATCACCGGTGACAGCCTCGCCGTCTTCGACGCCGGGCAGCGTGTGGCCACCCACCAACTCGCACGTGCCCGCGGGGTGTACGTCACCGACACCGACCACATCCCGGCGAACATGGGTGATACCCGTGGGTTGTGGACAAGCGAGTTCTTCCTGCGCGAAGCCGCCAAAATCGGGCCGGCCACCCGCCAGGTGATTGCCGAGCTCATCGAAGCCAAAGCGATCCCTGCCCAGGCGTACCAAGCGTGACGCAACGTGCTCAACATGGGCAAACACGCCAACAAGCCAATCCTCGAAGAAGCCTGCCGGCGTCTGGTGTCCACCGACGGCGCCAGGCGTGCCGTGTCGTATACCGCGGTGAAAAACATGATGGCCGCCGTGCGCAAAGACACCTCCACACGACCCACCGGCACTGACCTGCCAACCGATCAACTAACCGGCAGACCAGCTGACGGTGCGCCTGCCCCGACAGCGCGTGACACTCGCGGCGCCTACCTCGGTGGTGCTGCTCAGTTCAGCCTCGAAAACCTCACCAAGAAAGGATCTGCATAACCCATGGACCACCCACAGCCAGCATCAGCATCCGCCCGCTTCCTCGACGAATCAGTCCTGCCGATCTTTACCGATCTACGCATGACCGCCTTCGGACAAAGCGTCATCGACATCGCCGCCGATCCCGCATTCGACGATTGGAGCTTTTCCGGCAAAGTCCTCTACGCACTCGATAAAGAGGTAGCGGCCAAGCGTGAGAGGCGAGTCAACAAACTGCTCAAAGCATCCCGATCGCCAAATCCCGATGCTTGCATCGAAGACATCACCTACACGCCCGGCCGCACCATCAACAAAGAGCAAATCACCCGACTCGCTCACTGCCAATGGTGCCAAAGCGCGCAAAACATCGTCATCCTGGGCAAATCCTCCGTCGGCAAAACCTACCTCGCCCAAGCACTACTCACAGCGGCGTGCAGAAACGACTACTCCGCACGCTTCTTCCGCACCGACACACTCGCCAACCACCTCGCCGTGCTCAAACACGACGACCCAGCCCGCATTACATTCCTCGAAGACCTCCACAACACAGACGTGTTAGTCCTCGACGACTTCCTCACCACCCCAATCGATGCCGCTACCGCACACCAACTGCTCAATATCCTCGCAGAACGCGAACCCCGCGGATCGACCATCGTGACATCCCAGTTCACACCCGACGAGTGGTACAAATCCATCCCCGACGCCGTCATCGCCGAATCCATCCTCAACCGACTCGTCGCCGGCGCCGAAATCATCACACTCGAAGGCACCAACATGCGACTGACCCAATAACCCCACCGAAACCCTAAAACGCCCGGGTGACTTTCCGGTAGCGCTTCAGTGGGTTTCCGGTAGCGCGTTGGTCGGTGTTGCATGACGCTTTCTGGTGGCCGCATCAAAAGGGTGCGGTCGATTACCGGCAGGAGTCCGCCGTTGACGGATTACTGAGCGTGAAGGCTGCGGAGCAGCCATCGTGACATCGCAGTTCACCCCGGACGAGTGGTACAAGTCCATCCCGAATGCCGTCATCGCCGAATCCATCCTCAACCGCCTCGTCGCCGGCGCCGAAATTATCACCATCGAAGGAGAAACCTTGCGACTGACCCCCAGCCAATAGATCAACATCCCGCGGGGGCACCGTTACCACAAACCCACGCGGGCGCTACCGGAAAGCCACCACACCGCTACCATTTACGTGGTCTAAACAAACCGGGCGGTCTTATCACGACCGATGTCCCAGCCAGCGCGCTGCATGGCCTTCCACATCTTGCGCACCCTGTAGACGCTGAAGTTGTCCTCGTAGACCTTCGCGAGTTCGGGGATGAGCATCGCATCCGTAAGGCTCCTAGCTGACGGGGGCTCGTGTTTTCGCTGCCCGATAGCCCCGAGAAGTGATAAACTCACACTCTGTCTGCCTCAAGGCGCGACAGATGGCCTCGACCCCGAAGCGATCGCGATACGTATCGATGTATTCGATCATCTTCTGGTGGGACGGTCGAGTTCCGCTGCAAAAAAGCCGACGCGGTCTTTAGAATCTCGTTCGCCCTGCGCAGCTCTTTCGTCTCTCGCCGCAGACGCTTCAGTTCATCGTCCACTAACTCGCCGGAGCTGACCTCGACGCCGTGTGACGGCCCTGAAGGCTTCAACCAATTATTAAGCGGCTCTTCGTGTTTTAGAGTGCGTTGATCTTGGGTTGGAGGCCGCCGGAGTGAATCAGGCAACGCAAGATGTAGTGGTTGATGTTGCGGAACCCTAGCGCGATGCCGCGGAGGTGTTCGAGACGGCCGTTGATGGCTTCGACCGGCCCGTTGGAGGCGCCGATATCGAAGAACGCGAGGATGTCGGTGCGGCGTTTGTGCAGGCTTCGCCCGAGTTGGGTCAGCTCTTGAAGCCCGGCCTGACGAAGCCCGCGGAGCCGGTTGATCAGCCTGCGCATCTTCGTTTTCGCACGGCGCTTGTTGGGGTCTTCGTAGCAGTCGATGATCTCCTGGTACACCAGCCATGTCTCTTGCAGCACCGCGTAGTCATCGTCGTAGTTGAACAACACATCCAAGCGGTGCTGCTGCTCGCCATTAAGCAGACCGGTGCGGGTGAGCATGGTGCGACGGTTTTTATATAACGGGTCGTTGGTCCTGCCGCGCCTGCCGTAGGTTTCACGCTGCAGCCTCTGACGGCACGCGGTGACTTTGTCGCCGGCAAGACGCACCACGTGAAACGGGTCCATCACCCGGGTTGCGTGAGGAAGCGCCTCGTCAGCTGCGGTGGCGTAGCCCTGGAACCCATCCATGGTGACCACTTCCACCTCGTCGCGAAATGCTTTCGGCTGTTGGTTGATCCAGCATGTGAGCACGTTCGCGCTTCTTCCCGGAATGACATCGAGCAACCTCGCTGGTTGGCCTGTGTGGTGGCGGGTCATATCCACGATCACGGTGACGAACCCGCCGCCGGCCGCACGTCGATCGTGGGCCCATTTGTGCTCATCAACCCCGATAATGCGCACCCCGGCCAAGTGGTCGGGGTCGGCGACGAGTTCCCTGGCCATGGACAATGCGAGATCGCATGTCAGCTGCCAGCTGATCCCGAGTGCTTTGGCGGTGGCGGCGATACTCATCCGGTCAATCGCTAAACGCTGCAAGATCCAGCGCACCACCCGATGCGTGACCTTCGAGCGATCGTCAGCACATGCCAGGCCAGCCCGGAAGATCTTCTGCGAACAGAGGCGGTTCACACACCGAAAGCGCGGCAGACGCACCCGTAACCGGGTGGGAAACCCGACAACAGGAAGATCCACCAACTCCCGGCAGACGTGGTCACGCAGCACACCTGGCTGTCCACACGATGGGCAGGAGTTGATCGGGTCGAGCGCTTCACAGTCGATGACGGTGAGCGTGTCGTTGTGGGCGGCATTCGTAATCGCCAACCCAAGCTCCGCGGTGCGGCAAATGGTATCGGCGACAATGTTGGAACTAGGCTGCATTACAGGGTCCTTGTTGAGTTCGGATTGGCTTGAACACCTAAATCCTTAACCCAGCAAGGACCCCCACATCTTGTGCCACACCCAAGCACCCCGAAAAACGACCCACGCACTCCCAAACACGAAGAGCCTATTAAGCGTGTGCGCGGAGGCGCCGAGCTTGTCACCGATCTCAACCGCCGCACCCCACTTCGAGCACCCTTCGAGCTCAACAAGTTCCTCAGCCAGACGCACCGCCTTGGCCTTGAACTCATCACTGAACTTCCTTGGCATGATCCCAATCCTTCTCTAGAATCGATCGGAACCAAACCCAGGACGCTTCAACCTCGCCCAAGCCAGATAAGGGACGCGGTTGGTCGCTTAGGCCCGAGGGTGGGTGGCCGATGGCGTGCCCAAGGCAGAGGCGGCCCGTCGGCTCGGGATCAGGCGGACCACCTTGTATAAAATACCTCGCGGGAAGCGCAGGATAAACACCTTCTCCTAACGACCGCTCCTACTCCCGCGCTTCGCTGGGGCCATCCGCAATACTGCGCCACAGAAAACTTATGATGACTGCGGTAATTAGGTAACCGCTGACCGCATAATTGAAAAGGCCGCTACACATCTCATCGCTGAGTATGTCGTAGATCAGAAAAACGGGTGCTAGTAAAACCATCACGACTAAGAAACGGTATGGAGAAAGCACCTTCCGCTTAGCTGAAAGGTGGACTAGGTACCCCATTGCCATGATGCATAAGGAGATGAATAGCGCGACTACAGCACCCAAAACCACATAGATCATGTTTCTCTCTGAATTCTTTTAGGGGGTGGCCACGACATCCGTTGCGCTTGATCTCATTCTGGAGCCTCGGTTCCCTGTGTTGCCTGACTGGGATTCGGCTGACTATCGGTCGTGGTGTCGCTTGGTGTGGGGGACTCTCCTTCTCGGATTGCTGGAAGTGAAGTGGGCATGCTACCACCCTTCAGTGCCGCTTCAATTTCCTCCGAGGATGTTCCTGCCGGGAAAAGCGGGACGAGATCCATACTTTCGCTCAACTGGTAGTTTGTCGTGTCAACCACTTCAGCATCCGCAAGGGCAGATGCGGCGTCCGAATTGCGGACACTAAACGTTCTAACGGAGGGAGTGTTCTTATCTGCGGTGATGTAAGTGGCTGATGCAGTCGAGGTTCGCTTCCGCAGATTGTCTGCCAGTCGGGACCATGAATACCGAGCGACAGTCTGAGTGTTCAATGGACCTAAGAGAGATCCATTTGAAACGGGCCCCCATGCTTGCACATTCAATCTGATGGTAGTGATCCCTGTGACGGTAGTCGGGACAAATCTAAAGTTGATCAACCGGCCGGCACCTTCGGGGTGTCCCTCCAGGGATTTAAGGGTGAAACCATCTGGAGAGATGGCCTCTACTCGTACTGGGTCATCCAGTCCTACTGCCGTCTCAAGATTGCAAGTATCTCCTACGCGGAGAGTGTCGGGGCAGCCCGTGAAAGTGAAGTACTGATTAAAGTGGGTGGTCAACTCTCGATTTAGGGCCTGCGGGGTCCACTGCTCACTGATATTGAAAATATCGTAAAACTGGTTATAGCTACCATATGCGGAGTCGTAGGTTGGTAGGGATGCGGGCTTAAAAGGAACCCATTGAAGGGCATGGCCTTGGAATTCTTGTTGAACTGCGCCGTCGTTCAAACGTCGTTCCTCGGATACGGGAAAACCGAATCTACTCTTTTCCCACCCGTTCTTACCCCAATAGTTTCTAATTCCACCTAGCACTTTATGCGCACCGGTGGACGGGCTCCAATAGATCGAGCCTCCTTGGAAGTGATTGAACTTCCCTTCTCCGCCAGGAGTGTTGATCTCGTCAGTCGTAGGAAAGCCAAGTGGGCCCATTTCTCAGTCGCTCAAACCCCATTGCTTTTTAATCTCGCCTTGGACATTATGCGCGCCGGTGGACGGGCTCCAATAGATCGAGCCTCCTTGGAAGTGATTGAATCGCCCTCCTGGCTGCCGAGTGGGAAGTTCATCTGTGGCGGGATAACCGAGATACTCCCGTTCCCACCCCAGCTCCGCCCATTTGTCCCTGATTGCCCCTCCAACTTGGTGGGCGGTTCCGCCATCGACGTTCGGGTGCCAATAAATAGAGGACCCGCGAGCGAAAACCTGAAAACGGCCATTCCGCGCCGCCACACTTTCGGGGGTCAAGGCATCCCCAAATGTGGGCCAGCCGCCGAGGCGCTGATACGTTTCTTCAATTCGGCCTCCGATCCAATACCTATGAAAGACATCGGCGGTAGCTGTGGCCGTACCTAAACTGCACGCGATAAGAAATGCGGTGGCCGAAGAGAGAATTCGATTACTATACTTCAATTTTGCCTTTACTTAGCGGGGGGAAATCGTCTTTCTCGTGAGAGTAACTTATCGCCTTAGCCTTTGTAGGACTTTCGAACATCCGATATTGGGGCAGATGAATCTCTATCGCGCATGCAGCTCTGCGACTTACAATCCCGCCAACTAACTCGAAGTAAGGACGAAATAAAAGGGCGATCCCAAGAGCAGTAACCGCCAGCAGGTTTCACTGACTGTGTGGGTCTCGGGTTTTGTCTCGCTCTTAGCGATCGCCTTCCCTTATCTCTTTCCTTCCATCTTCCCGGACGGGACGTTGCCGTACTACATGATCACTATCTCCTTGGGGATCGCGGCGGGGATTTTTGCGTACCGTGCGGGTAGTGGATGGCTCATTACCCCAGCTGGTATTGTGGCCCTCTCACCACTACTCGCGATGGGGGCGGTGTGGGGAGCGCTGCGCACGAAAAGTTCAAGTCCCGTGTAGTGGTGTAGCCGTTGGTGCTTTCGGCTCGGTATGAAGTTGGGGGTTTGTTAGGCGGTTAGCTGGTGGTAGTCACCATGGTGGTCTCCTGTGCGGTGCATGAGGTGTTTGGTCTGTTCGAGTGCGGACAGTGACATGTAGCGTTTTTGTTGGATCCAATCGTCGTGCTGCTCGGCAAGCACCGCCCCGACAAGCCGGATGATCGATTCCCTATTCGGGAAGATGCCCACGACATCGGTGTGCCGGCGGATCTCCCGGTTTAACCGCTCGGTGGGGTTATTGGACCAGACTTTCGTCCAGACCGGTTTCGGCGCTGCGGTAAACGCCAGCACCTCATCGAGTGATTCCTCCAGATACGCCGCAACCTGCGGGAACTTCGGCTCCAACAGGTCAACGACTTCGTGGGCTTGAGCCCAGGTGGATTGGGCGTCGGGTTGTTGGAAGATCGTCTGGAACATCGCAGAGACCATCGGCCACTGTGTCTTCGGGACCTTCTCGTAGAGGTTCTTCGCGAAGTGGGTGCGGCACCGCTGCCACGACGCATCGGGCAGCACTTCGGATATCGCGTGCTGGATGCCCTCATGAGCATCACTGGTGATAAGGAATACACCGCGAAGTCCGCGGGCCTTGAGGTCTTGGAAGAAGCCTTTCCACGATGCGTTGGATTCCGCGGTGGCGGCATGCATGCCGAGCATTTCCCGGTAGCCGTCGGCGTTGACCCCGGTGGCAAGTAGCACCGAGCATTTGACCACCCGGCCGCCTTCGCGGACTTTGATCGTGAGCGCGTCGCACGACAGGTAGGCATGCCCGCCGGGGTCGAGTGGGCGGTTTCTGAAGTCGGCGACCATCTCGTCGAGTTCTTCCGACATGCGCGAAACTTGCGATTTCGACAGGTTAGAAATCCCAAGGGTTGCCACCAGATCGTTCATTCTGCGGGTGGAGACCCCCTTGAGGTAGCACGTGGCAATCACAGTCGATAGTGCGCGTTCTGCTCGTGAGCGGCGCTCTAGCAGCCAGTCCGGGAAGAACGCGTGCGTGGCGCAGCTTCGGCACCGCGACATCGATCGTGCCGACACGGGTGTCGAGGTCGCGGTGGCGATACCCGTTGCGGTGGTTGACCCGCTGTTCAGAAGAGACGCCGTATTCGGCGCCGCAGACGGTGTCGGCCTGGGCGGAGAGGATCTGGTTGATAAACCCTTGCAGCATCTGCCGCATCAGGTCAGGGGAGGCCTGAGCGAGCAGATCATCCAAGTACGTTGCAGGGTCGATAGAATGCGGTGCAGCGGTCATCGTCATGTGCCTTTCGGTGAGATGTGGTAGTTGAGTCGAAAGGTTACCGACGGTGGCCGCCCCTGTATTTCCCAGGGCCCACCATCAGCAAGCGTTACACCACACTAAGGGACGCAACCGCGGGGTTTTGGTGGTCTGCAAATGTCGATAACAAGATGCCGATATCAGGATGCCGAGTTGGTTGGATATTGGTCATCAACTCGGCGTCGGGGTATCGGCATTTGGGTCTCGTCGGGTTTGGTCAATTAGTTGGTGTGGACCCAGTTGTCCGCAATGCGGAGTAAAGCCCGAGCGGCAACAAAGGCGGAAAGTGGTGTTCGCTACCGGTGAACATCCCTTTTGAACTGGGGAAATCATGAATTCCCGCGAAAACGAAAGAAAACGCGGGAAGAGACGGGAAACCCCGGCGTTATGGTGGGGGACAACAAAAGTGAGGTTTAGGAAGGGGTCCCCCAACCATGTTCGAGCGGTTTACGGACAGGGCACGCCGCGTCATCGTGTTGGCGCAGGAAGAGGCGCGCGAGCTCAACCACAACTACATGGGTACCGAGCACATTCTGCTTGGCCTCATTAAGGAAGGCGAGGGCGTGGCCGCGAAGGCCCTGGAGTCCATGGGCATCAACCTCGAGGACGTGCGCCGCGAGGTCATCGACATCATCGGCCACGGCACCCAGCCGGTGACCGGGCACATCCCGTTCACCCCGCGCGCGAAGAAGGTGCTCGAGCTGTCCCTGCGCGAGGGCCTGCAGATGGGCCACAAGTACATCGGCACCGAGTTCCTGCTGCTCGGCCTCATCCGCGAGGGCGAGGGCGTGGCCGCGCAGGTGCTGATCAAGCTGGGCGCCGACCTGCCACGCGTGCGCCAGCAAGTGATCCAGCTGCTCTCCGGCTACGAGGGCGGCGAGGGCGAGAACCCGGAGCTGCCGCAGCAGGGCAGCCAGCCCGGTTTCGCCGGCGCGGGCGCCGGGGCCGCGCGCAGCGGTGGTGGCCCGCAGGGCGGTGAGCGCTCCAACTCGCTCGTGCTCGACCAGTTCGGCCGCAACCTCACCGCCGCGGCCCGCGAGGGCAAGCTCGACCCGGTGGTCGGCCGCGACAAGGAAATCGAGCGCGTCATGCAGGTGCTCTCGCGCCGCACGAAGAACAACCCGGTGCTCATCGGCGAACCGGGCGTGGGCAAGACCGCCGTCGTGGAGGGACTCGCCCTCGACATCGCCAACGGCAAGGTGCCGGAGACGCTCAAGGACAAGCAGGTTTACTCCCTCGACCTCGGTTCGCTCGTCGCGGGCTCGCGCTACCGCGGTGACTTCGAGGAGCGCCTGAAGAAGGTGCTCAAGGAGATCAACCAGCGCGGCGACATCATCCTGTTCATCGACGAGATCCACACCCTCGTCGGCGCGGGCGCCGCAGAGGGCGCCATCGACGCCGCCAGCCTGCTCAAGCCGAAGCTGGCGCGCGGCGAGCTGCAGACCATCGGCGCGACCACGCTGGATGAGTACCGCAAGCACATCGAGAAGGACGCCGCCCTCGAGCGCCGCTTCCAGCCCGTCCAGGTGGACGAGCCGAGCGTGGACGACACCGTCCAGATCCTCAAGGGCCTGCGCGACCGCTACGAGGCGCACCACCGCGTCTCCTACACCGACGACGCGCTGCGCGCGGCGGCCACGCTGTCGGATCGCTATATCAACGACCGCTTCCTGCCGGACAAGGCCGTCGACCTCCTCGACGAGGCCGGCGCCCGCATGCGTATCAAGCGCATGACCGCGCCGGAGGAGCTGCGCGAGGTGGACGACCGCATCGCCGAGGTGCGCAAGGAGAAGGAAGCGGCGATCGACGCCCAAGACTTCGAGAAGGCCGCCGGGCTGCGCGACACCGAGCGCAAGCTCGGCGAGGAGCGCTCCGCGAAGGAGAAAAAGTGGCGCTCCGACGACCTCGAGGACATAGCGGAGGTCGGCGAGGACCAGATCGCGGACGTGCTGGCGAACTGGACCGGCATCCCGGTGTTCAAGCTCACCGAGAGCGAATCCTCCCGCCTCCTGCACATGGAGGACGAGCTGCACAAGCGCATCATCGGCCAGGACGAGGCTGTCAAGGCCGTTTCCCGCTCCATCCGCCGCACGCGCGCCGGCCTCAAGGACCCGAACCGCCCATCCGGCTCGTTCATCTTCGCCGGCCCGTCCGGCGTGGGCAAGACCGAGCTGTCGAAGGCGCTCGCGGAGTTCCTCTTCGGCGACCAGGATTCGCTCATCCAGGTGGACATGGGCGAGTTCCACGACCGCTTCACCGCCTCGCGCCTCTTCGGTGCCCCTCCGGGGTACGTCGGTTACGAGGAGGGCGGCCAGCTCACCGAGAAGGTGCGCCGCAAGCCGTTCTCCGTCGTGCTCTTCGACGAGATTGAGAAGGCGCACAAGGAGATCTACAACACGCTGCTCCAGGTGCTCGAGGAGGGCCACGTCACCGACGGCCAGGGCCGCAACGTGGACTTCAAGAACACGGTGCTCATCTTCACCTCGAACCTGGGCACCTCCGACATCTCGAAGCCGGTCGGCCTGGGCTTCTCCGGCGACGGCGCGGTCGACTCCGAGGCGCAGTACGAGCGCATGAAGGGCAAGGTTCACGACGAGCTGAAGAAGCACTTCCGCCCCGAGTTCCTCAACCGCATCGACGAGATCGTGGTGTTCAAGCAGCTCACGCAGGACGAGATCGTCCAGATGGTGGATCTGCTCATCGGCCGCGTGGACAAGAACCTCGAGGCGCAGGACATGGGCATCGAGCTCACCGAGAAGGCGAAGAGCCTCCTCGCGGTCCGCGGTTTCGACCCGGTGCTCGGCGCCCGCCCGCTGCGCCGCACCATCCAGCGCGAGATCGAGGACGTGCTGTCGGAGAAGATCCTCTTCGGCGAGATCGGCGCCGGCGAGATCATCACCGTCGACGTCGAGGGCTGGGACGGCGACGTGGAGGCGGCGCGCAAGGAGCGCGGCAAGGCCGCCCCGGACGCCACGTTCACCTTCACGCCGCGCCCGAAGCCGCTGCCGGCCGAGACGCTCGACGTCGAGCCCGAGGACGAGGTGCGCGACATCGAGCCGCAGCGCACCGAGCCGGAGACGCAGGCCTCCGAGTTCCCGGACGAGCGCGAGACCGACCCGGAGCAGCCCGAGAACCCCGAGCAGGGCAACGAGGGCAACGGGCCGGAGCCGGTCTAGAGCTGCAGCTGCGGAAGGTAGGGCGCGACCAGCGGGTAGGCCCACCACGCCGCGGCCCCGGCGGCGCCGAGCACCGCGAGCACGAGCGCGGTGATCTCGACGGCGTTGAGCCCCTCCACGACCTGGTAGTCAGGGACGTCGGAGGGGCACACCTGTGTCATGGGCTTGCCCGCGAAGCGGTCGTCCATCCACTCGATGGCGTTGCCGGTCTGGAGCACGAGCGGCACCGCGTGCCCGGAGCCGGGGGACTTCGGGGTGAGTTCGACCTTGCCTCTTGCCAGCGGCTGGGTCGGCGAGCCCGGGATGACCACGCGGCGGTACTCCACCGGGGCGCCGACCTTGCAGTAGTCGGCGGCGAGCTGGGTGGCCTGCGGCTCCGGCACGAGGTCGTCGTCGAGGTTGGTGAGCACCATGATCGGCGCGGAGGTGGGCACCTTGCCCAGCTTGTTGCGCTCGAGGTATTTGCCGATCCGCTCGTCCTCCTCCGCAATCTCCGCGAAGGACTTCCCGTCCTTGAACAGGGTGGCAAAGCTGGTGGGGGACTTCAGCGATGCGTCGACGACGCAAGCCGTCTTCAGCCCCTCGAGCCACGTCTTGCCCTCGTCGGTGAGGTGCTCGTCGAGCGCCTCCTTGAACTCGGGGTAGGTCTCCGCGTAGCTCGCGGCGGCGAAGCCCGCGACGGCGGTGAGCATCGGGGCGCTGCCCTGCTGCAGCACGCCGAGCGGGTCGGCCGGGGGAGCGCCGGCGAACGTGCCCACCACGTTGAGTTCCGGGGCGTAGTCGGCGACGAGCTCCGCGGCCGCAGCCGCCGCGCCGCCGCCCTGCGAGTAGCCCCAGAACGCGACATTCTCGTGCGGCTTGGCGGTGGCGCGAGCGGCGTCGATAAGCGCGTGCCCCTGGTCCACACGGTTGAGGTAGGTGTGCAGGCCCTCGGTGCCCAGGCCGATGTAGTCGGTGACCACGACGCGGTAGCCGGCGTCGAGCAGCATCTGCACCATCGGCGCCTCGTAGTTGACGTTGAGCGTGGTGCCCGGGCCGACGGAGGAGAGCATCGAGGACCCGGCCGAGGGCGCGCACTGGTCGCCGAGGCCGCGGGTGCCGGGGGCGAGGACGACGAGGCCCTTCGCGAACGGCCGGTTGTACAGCGCGCCGGTGACGGGGACCTTCTCGCCCTGCTCGTTCACGGAGGTGTAGCGGATGCGCTTGCCCTGGGAGCCGGGGACGCGGCGCTTCGCGTCGAGCTCGCCCGCAGTCGCGCCGGCGCTGCCGCGCAGCGCGTGCGAGGACAGCTCGGGCAGGGAGGAGAGCGATGAGGCGTCGTCGACAACCTCGTGGGTCGCGGAGCCGACCTCGGCGAGCGAGGACAGTGACTCCGCGCTGAGGTCCTCCGCATGCGCGCAGGGGGCTAACAGGACGGAGACAGCCAACAGACACCATCGTTTACGCATACGTGGCAGTGTAGGCTCCGTGCCATGGGTATCGAGTACCGAAAGCGCCAGAAGATCAGCGACGACAGCTGGCTGAACTACTCCAAGTCCGGCGTTTCCGCATCGAAGAAGATCGGCCCGGTGACGTTCAACTCGCGCGGCGGCGTCTACGTCAAGCTCCCGGGCGGGCTGAACTACCGCGGCAGGTGGAAGTAGCCCCGCTCGTCCTGCTCGGCAAGACCGTCGTCGAGCAGTGAGAACAGGGCGCGGGAGCGCTGGGCGGGGTCGGGCCAGAGGGCGTCGATACGCGACTGCTCGACGGGGGACTCCGATTCGCGCAGCAGCCGCATGATCTTGCCGCGGACCTGCCGGTCGGTGCCCGCGAACGTCTGCGTGCGGGGGCGCGCTACTGGGGCGGGCCTGCCGGCGGCGAGCCACGCGCAGCGGGCGGCGATGGGGCACGCCTCGCACGCGGGCGCTTTCGACGTGCACACGAGCGCGCCGAACTCCATGAGCCCCGCGGAGAACGCAGGCCCGCCGCGCCGGGGCAATAGGTCCGCGACCTCGGCGAGCTCCTTCTTCCCCGGCGTGCCCAGCGCGCGGCCGTGCTCCGCGCGCGCCACCACGCGCCGCACGTTCGTATCCACGACCGGCACGTTCTTCCCGTACGCGAAGCACGCCACGGCCCGCGCTGTGTAGTCGCCGATGCCGGGCAGGGCGAGGAGCTCGTCGACATCGTCGGGCACGACGCCGCCATGCTTCTCGACGATCGCCAGCGAACACTCCCGCAGCCGCAGCGCGCGGCGCGGGTAGCCGAGGTTGCCCCAGGCGCGGAGCACGTCGCTCGTCGGTGCCTTGGCGAACGCCTCCGGGGTGGGCCAGCGCTCGATCCACTCCCGCCAGACCGGAGCGACGCGTTCGACCTGGGTCTGGTGGCTCATCACCTCGCTGAGCAGCACGCCCCACGCGGTGGTCCCGGGCGCGCGCCACGGCAGGTCGCGGGCGTTGGCGCGGTACCAGGCGATGATCTTGTCAGGGGGGATGTTCGTCACAATGCGTGCCAGAATAGTGGGCATGACGAATGCAACTGATTTGAAGTCCGCCGGCTCCCCGCGCGAGGTGTGGGAGCGACTGCGCGAAGGCAACGAGCGCTTCGCCGCAGGCAACGCTGAAGCCCCCCACCGCGACGCCGCGACCCGGGAGGCGCTCACGTCCGGCCAGCAGCCCGCCGTGTGCGTCGTGGGCTGCTCCGACTCGCGCGTGCCGGTGGAGCTGCTGTTCGACGCGGGGTTCGGCGACATCTTCGTCGTCCGCACCGCCGGCGGCTGCGTCGACGCCGCCGTCGCCGCCTCCGTCGAGTACGCCGTGGCCGGACTCGGCGTCAGCCTCCTGGTGTTCCTGTCCCACGAGAAGTGCGGCGCCGTCGGCGCGGCCGCGGGCGCGTTCGAGTCCGCCGAGATCCCGACCGGTTTGACCAGGGAGTTCGTGGAGAAGATCGCGCCGTCCGTCATCGAGGCGAAGGCGCGCGGCGAGCAGGTCGAGCAGGCCCACGCCCGCAACGGCGCGGAGCTCCTCGCCTCGCGCGTCCCCGCGGTCGCCGCCGCGCTGGGCGACGGCACCCTCGGCGTGGTCGGCGCCCGCTACCGGCTGTCCGACGGCCGTGTCGAGACCACCTACGAAAACTTCGGTGGCTAAGTTATAGGCATGTCGAACCAGCGCCCGTTGCCTCCGGAGATCTACATGCGCCGCCGCGTGGCGGCACTCGTCATCCTCCTGCTGGTTGTGGCACTGCTGGTGTGGGCGCTCACGGCTGCGGCGCGCGGGGGCCGCGGCGACGGGGGCTCGAGCGAGACCGAGACGGCGGAGTCCACGCCCACGACGACCCTGGTCACCGAGCCGACCGTGACGGTGCCGGGGGAGAGCGAATCCGCGACTGCCCCCTCGACGGCCCCCACGACGGCCACCGCCACGACGCAGGTCACCGTGGGGGCAACCGCGTCGGCGACCTCCGCCGTCGCCGCCCCCGCCCGCACCGGCGCGTGCGAGCTGAAGGACCTGGTGATCACCGCGATCACGGCGCAGCCGAGCTACGCGGCCGGCGTCCAGCCGGTGTTCCAGATGGAGGTGGACAACCCCACCGACACCGAGTGCGTCATCGACCTGAACAAGAACCTCCTGCGCTTCGAGGTCTACGACATGGGCACGAACGAGCGCATCTGGTCCGACACCGACTGCTACGAGCCGGTGGCGACCGGTATCCAGAACTTCCCGCCCGGCGCGAAGCAGCGCTGGGAGGCGCGCTGGTCCGTGACCGCGTCCCAGCCGGGGCAGTGCTCCAACCGCCCCGCGGTGAAGCCGGGCGCGTATTTCCTCCACGCCGTGATCGGTGACAACGCCTCCGAGGCGACACCGTTCAACATCACCTAGACACCAGCGCGATGGCCTCCCCGAGGGTTGCGGCGGGGTGGACCGCCAGGCCGTCGATACGCAGGCGCTCCCCGGCGGGGACGATGGCGCGCTCGTAGCCGAGGCGCGCGGCCTCCTGCACGCGGCGCCCGAGGTTGGGCACGCGCCGCAGCTCGCCGGCGAGGCCGACCTCCCCGATGACCACCGTCTTTGGCGGGAGCGGCTGCTCGTGGAGGCTCGACCACGTGGCGAGCGCGACGGCGAGGTCCGTCGCCGTTTCCGTCACGCGCATCCCGCCGACCGTGGCCACGTATGCGTCCTTGTCGTTCGTGCGCTCGCCGCAGCGCGCCTGCAGCACCGCGAGCACCATGGGCACGCGGTTGAAGTCGAGGCCCGTGACCACGCGGCGCGGGCTTTTGTTCACCGGGTCGACCGTGAGCGACTGCACCTCCGCGAGGATGGGGCGCACCCCGTCCATCGCCACGGTCACCGCGGACCCGTCCGGCGTCTTCCCGCGGTGCGAGAGGAACAGCCCCGACGGGTCGGGCACCTCCCGGATGCCGTCCGCGGTCTGCTCGAAGCAGCCCACCTCGTCCGTCGCGCCGAAGCGGTTTTTGATGCCGCGCAGCATGCGTAGCGACGACTGCCGGTCGCCCTCGAAATTCAGCACGACGTCGACGAGGTGCTCGAGCACGCGCGGGCCCGCGACGTTGCCGTCCTTGGTCACGTGGCCGACGAGCAGGACGGGCATGTTCGTCGTCTTCGCCAGCGTGGTCAGCGCGGCCGTGACCGCCCGGGACTGCGCGACGCCGCCGGCGACGCCCTCGACCCCGGCGGCGTGCATAGTCTGCACCGAGTCGACGATGAGCAGCGAGGGCTTGAGCTGCTCGACGTGGCCGAAGACGACGTCGAGGTTGGACTCGGCGGCGAGGTAGAGCGACTCCTTGAGCGCGCCGGTGCGCTCGGCGCGCGCCCGCACCTGGCCGGCGGACTCCTCCGCGGTGACGTAGAGCGCGGTTCGACCCAGCCCGGCCCAGCGCGAGGCGACCTCGAGGAGCAGGGTGGACTTGCCCACGCCCGGCTCACCCGCCATGAGCACGACGGAGCCGGGCACCACGCCCGAGCCGAGCACGCGGTCGAGCTCACCGATGCCGGAGGCGACGGTGTGCGTGGCCGCCGCGTCGATCTTCGTGATCGGGGTGGCGGGGGAGGTGGGCGTGAGCGCCGCCGCCCGCACCGGGCCGGCGGCGGCCGCGACCGGCGCCTCCTCCTGCAACGTGCCCCACGACCCGCACTCGGGGCAGCGGCCGAGCCACTTGGGGGAGAAGTAGCCACACTCGGAGCAGGTGTGGATCACGCGTGGTTTCTTTGCCATGCCGGACACCGTATAACACGCCGCCGACACGGCCCTCGAACACGAAAAAACCGCTGGCCAAGGCCAGCGGCTGCGCGGGGCGGTTCGTGCTCCGGAAGCTTAGTGCTCCGGGCCGCCCTCGCTCGGGTCGCGGTCGAACTGGCCGGACGCCAGGGTTGGCGCGCCCACGGTCGCCTGGACCTCGATTGAGCCCGAGTCGAAGTTGAACTTCACCGGGAGGGTGCCGCCGTACGCGAAGCTGTCGTTGTTCAGCGAGGTGGCGGTGTAGTTGATGCAGTTGTCCGAGTCCTGCGGCATGCGCTTGATGCCGTTCGCCGAGTCGGCCACGAGCACGCAGTTGTAGCCGATCTTCGCCTCATTCGCGATGGTGACCGGCTTGCCGTCGACGGTGACGGACTTCAGCTCGTGCTCCTTCATGGAGGTGTCTTGGTTGGTGGCGGAAAACTTCACCGCAGCGGAGCCGTCCTCGTCGAGGACGACCGTGACGTCCCGGACAGCGAGCCCGCCGTCCTCGGTGGCGCCGCTCGCGCCGTCGACGGCCGCGACCTGGCTGGAGGTCTGGGTGATCTGGCCGGCGGAGCAGCCGGCGAGGGCCAGGGTGGCACCGGCGACGGCGACGACAGCGGCGCGGTTCAGGGACTTCACGGGAGTGTCCTCCATCATTTCAACTCATTCGAGGGATTTCTCCGCCTAACCATAGCGCTAGCACAGCTACTTTTCCCACTTTCTCCCCCTATTCGGAGAGAAAGCCTTGGGTCGTCGATACGCAAATGCCCGGTGGTAGGGTGATGTGGTTCGAACGACGCCGAGTGTGAAGGAGCCGCAATGGAATTCAAGGTCGGAGAAGTGGTCGTGTACCCGCACCACGGCGCGGCCCGCATCGCCGACATTGAGCAGCGCGAGATGCGCGGCGAGACGCTCGATTACCTGGTGCTGCAGATCCTCCACTCCGACCTCGAGGTTCGCGTGCCGGTGAAGAACTCCGAGCTCGTCGGCGTGCGCGACGTGGTCAACGAGGAGGGGCTGCAGAAAGTCTTCTCCGTGCTGCGCGAGACCGACGTCGAGGAGGCCGGCAACTGGTCGCGGCGCTACAAGGCGAACCAGGAGCGGCTCGCGTCCGGTGACATCAACAAGGTGGCCGAGGTTGTGCGCGACCTGTGGCGCCGCGACCAGGGCAAGGGCCTGTCCGCCGGCGAGAAGCGCATGCTGGGCAAGGCCCGCCAGATCCTCGTCGGCGAGCTCGCGCTGGCCGAGCCGGTCGACGAGAAGAAGGTCGAGGAGATGGAGGCCGAGATCCAGCGCATCATCGACGAGCAGGTCAAGGCGGGTATCTCCGAGGAGCCGGGCCAGATCGACGACGATGACGACGTGGATCTCGACGAGCTGTCCTTCGACGACGAGGGCGACGACGAAGGCGACAACGAGGACTAATTGGGCCGCGAAGTAGTCGCGGTCGTCGCGGCCGCGGGGCAGGGCACGCGCCTCGGTGCCGACGTGCCGAAGGCCTACGTCGAGCTGCGGAGGCGCACGCTGGTGGAGCGCTCCGTCGCGGCGATGGAGGCGGCCGGGATCGGGCGCGTCGTCGTCGTGGTCAGCCCGCCCATGGAACCCGAGGCGCGGCGCATCCTCGCCGGCCACGACGTGCAGTTCGTCCACGGGGGCGCGGAGCGCGCCGACTCCATCCTCGCCGCGCTCGAGGCGATTTCGCTTGACGACGGCTGCGTGCTCGTCCACGACGCCGCCCGAGCGCTCACCCCGCCCGCGATGATCGAGCGGGTGGTGGGCGCGGTCCTGGGCGGGGCGGAGGCCGTCGTGCCGGTCGTGCCGGTGGCGGACACCGTGAAGCGCGTCTCGGGGAGCGACATCGAGGAGACCCTCGACCGCTCGGTGCTGCGCGCGGCCCAGACGCCGCAGGGCTTCGACCTGCGCCTGCTGCGCGAGGCGAACGAGAGCTACTTCTCCACCGCCCCGGACTTCGTGGCCACCGACGACGCCTCGCTCATGGAGTGGTTTGGCGTGCCGGTGGTGGCGGTCGAGGGAGACCCGCTGGCCTTCAAGATCACGACGCCGCTGGATCTGCGCCTCGCCGAGGCCGTGGTGGACGGGGTGGCCGTGGTGGACGGGGTCGACGGGGTGGACGGGGTCGACGGGGGTGCGGGGCGCTAGGCGTTCCCGTACCGTCGGGGGCATGACGAACCTGCGCGTAGGCACCGCGTTCGACGCCCACCAGATCCAAGCCGGCAAGGACTGCTGGATCGCCGGCATCCTCCACGAGGGTCAAGACGGCTGCGAGGGCCACTCCGACGGCGACGTGGTCAGCCACGCCATCGTCGACGCGGTGCTTTCCGCCGCGGGGCTCGGCGACCTCGGCTCGTTCGTCGGCGTCGACCGGCCCGAGTATGACGGCGTGCGCGGCGTTGAGCTCCTGGGCGAGCTGCGGGAGCTTCTCGACGCCCACGGGCACGCCGTCGTCAATGTCTCGGCCCAGCTCATCGGCCAGACGCCGAAGATGGGCCCGGTGCGCGAGGAGGCGGAGCGGGTGCTCTCCGAGGCGCTCGGCGCCCCGGTGTCGGTCTCGGCGACGACGACGGACCACATGGGGTTCACAGGCAGCGGGGAGGGCCGCGCGGCGGTGGCGACCGCGCTGGTGGAGCTCAAGAAGGTCTAGCGCGGGCGTTCCGCCTGGTGAGACGGCATCCTGGAGATTTGTACGCGCGTCCAGGCGTTTCTTACGTTATTGTGATCATATGCACACCAGGACAAAAGCGATTTTCGCCGCGGTGACGGCGGTGGCGGTGGCCCACGCGCCCGTCGCCGCCGCCGTCCCCGCCATGCCCCAGGGATACCCGATTGAGCGCCTGGACACGGCGTGCGAGGTGGAGGCGAACCCCGACTGGCACTACGGGGAAATTGCCCGCCGCTACCTCCCTGACGGCTCCCTCCAGTTCACCAACCGCACGAACCAGACGGTGCCGTACACGGCGACGGTGGAAACGGGCACCAACCGCAAGATCGAGGCGAACTCGAAGGCCGCGCTGCCGAGCGGGTGGGACACCACCGCGAAGGCGGAGATCGGCCTGAAGGAGTCAAACGGGTGGATCGAGGGCGAGACCTTCGGCCCGATCAAGCTCGGCCCTGGCGAGTCCTTCCGCGTGGACTACGGCGTGGTGGAGAAGGACTTCATCGCCATGTTCCTCAACTGCGACAACGGGGTGCTGCGCAACGCGCCCGGCTCGAGCATCATCCGCGGCACGGGCCCGGCGGAGCGCTACGCGTTCGCCTACATCATCAAGGCCGACGGCACCGTGTCCGACCTCGCGCTTGAGATCCCGACGCGGGGTCAGGGCGCGAACTCGAAGCCGAGCGACGACCAGACCTACACGGCGACGTCGGGCCCGAGCCTGGAGAAGGTCGCGAGCGAGCGCGACGTCGCGGTCAAGCCCGACGCGAGCTACCAGCGCAGCCCCGAGTGGCCCGAGCTCAACCAGCCGGCGCGCCGCGGCGACAAGTCCTACTACCCGTACGACATCGAGGCGGTGGCGCCGACGTACCGCAAGCCGGGGTACTCCCAGGACTTCCTCAACTGGACGAAGGGCGACTACACGTTCACGCCGCTGACGGACTACATCGTCGGCGCCGAGAACAACCAGTACCTCAACTGGATGGGCAACGACGGCAGGCTGCCGGACGGCTGGCTCACCTCGGTCGGCGCCGTGAAGCGGGCGTACATGCCGGTGGGCACGAAGCTGAAACCCATCGACCTCAAGCCGGGAGAGCGCGTCCACGTTGAGTACGGCACCACGATGACGCGAATCAACTACCGCGAGATCTCCGCCGGGCGCGACGGTAAGTACTCGCGCGTGACCGCGCAGCCGCAGTCCAGCGCCCCGAGCGGGTTCTGGGCAGAGGCCGTGATCACTGGCAAGGACGGGGCGAAGCGCACCGTCGACGTCACGCCGGACCGCTACCGCACTCTGCCGGTTCCCACCCAGACCTACCTGTAACCCCAACACTGCAAAGGACTCACCCATGAAGCGCACCATCGCTGCCCTCACCGCCGCTGCCACCCTCGCTCTCGCCCCCGCCGCGAACGCCCTGCCGCAGCGCACGTACACCGCCACCAACCCGACGACCATCGGCGCGAGCTGCGCCAACCCGGGCGACCGCGGCCAGACCGTGGACATCGTCCGCAGCTACTTCGACGGCTCTGCCGGGACCTGGACCGTCTCCAACTACAACGACGAGCCGCTCCCGCTCACCCGCACCATCAAGGAAACCAAGACCAAGACGTGGAACGTCACCGCGGGCCTGAGCTTCGACGTGGCAAAGCTCGTCCAGTTCACGTTCTCCACCAGCTACACCAACGAGCAGTCCTACGAGGTGGGCGAGCAGATCGGGCCGTACAATGTCGCGCCGGGCAAGACCGCCGTGATGCAGGCCGGCTGGATCGTCTCCGACTTCGAGGGCCAAGAGACCGTCTGCGGCGCCGACCACACCTGGCAGGGCGCGGGCAACACCTTCACTGCCACGATGCCCAAGGAGCGCCACGTGCGCGTGAGCACCCGCGACAACATCGACTGGGGCGCGTAGATGAAGAAAGTCACCGCCGCGCTCGTCGCCGCGGCTGTCGCCCTCGCCCCGACGGCGCGCGCGGACAGCTACGACTTCGAGCTCCCGCAGCGCTGGAGCGACGACCTCGCGCCGGGTAGCCACTGCGCCACGCCGGGCCGGAAGGACACCTACGTCGAGGCCACCCGCCGCTGGTTCAAGCAGACCGACGCCACGAGCGTCGCCAACGACACCGAGGAAGCGGTGCCGGTTACGCACACGGTGAAGGAGAAGCGGGTGCAGACGCTCGAGGTCTCCGGGACGGTCACGCCGAAGGGAGACCTAGTGAAGAACGTCTCGCGCGCCTACGGGTGGAAATACGTCCACCAGGTGAGCTGGGCTGTGAACCAGAAAGTCGGGCCGTACACCCTCGAGCCGGGCACGTGGGGGCGGCTGGTCTGGGGCTTCACCATGCTCGATGGCGACGCGCAGGACGTGAAGTGCAGCCCGCAACAGACCTGGGAGGCGGTGGGCAAGCCCTACACGTTCACCGTCCCCGAGGCCCGCTACTCGGAGCTGAGGGTAGAGAACCCGCAGCTGTAGACTGCGGTGTTGTGAACCAACGCATCTACGACACTAAGACCCGCACGCTGCGCGACTTCGAGCCGGTCACCCCCGGCCACGTCTCGATCTACCTGTGCGGGGCGACCCCGCAGGCGAAGCCGCACATCGGCCACCTGCGCTCCGGTGTCGCGTTCGACATCGTGCGCCGCTGGTTCGCGGCCAACGGCAATGACGTCGCCTTCGTGCGCAACGTCACGGACATCGACGACAAGATCCTCACCAAGGCGAAGGAGCACGGCCGCCCCTGGTGGGAGTGGGTGTCCACGTACGAGCGCGAGTTCACCCGCGCCTACGACACGCTCGGCGTGCTCCCCCCGTCGGTCGAGCCGCGCGCGACCGGCCACGTCACCCAGATGGTCGACTATATGCAGCGGCTCATCGACGCCGGCTTCGCCTACCCCCGCGAAGGCTCCGTCTACTTCGACGTCAAGGCTTGGGTGCGCGCGGGCGGGGACTACGGGTCGCTCTCCGGCAACCGCCTCGAGGACATGGCGGGCGAGGATCCCGACTTCGCGCTGTGGAAGGCCGCGAAGCCGGGCGAGCCGAGCTGGCCCACCCCGTGGGGGCCGGGCCGCCCGGGGTGGCACCTCGAGTGCTCGGCGATGTCCACGTGGTACCTGGGCGACACGTTCGACATCCACGGCGGCGGGCTTGACCTGCAGTTCCCGCACCACGAGAACGAACAGGCGCAGTCCCACGCGGCCGGCGACGGGTTTGCCCGGTACTGGATGCACAACCACTGGGTGACCATGGCGGGCGAGAAGATGTCGAAGTCGCTCGGCAACGTGCTCTCCATCGACAACATGCTCGAGCAGGTCCGCCCGGTGGAGCTGCGCTACTACCTCGGCAGTGCGCACTATCGCAGCGTGCTCGAGTACTCGCCGGAGGCGCTGCAGGAGGCGGCGGCCGGCTACCGGCGCATCGAGGAGTTTGTCAAACGCGCCGGGATGCCCGAGCCTACGACGTGGACGGAGGGCTTCGAGCAGGCGCTTGACGACGACTTCGCCGTGCCCAAGGCGCTGGCCGAGATCCACACCCTGGTTCGCGAGGGCAACAAGGCCGCGGACCCGAAGCCGTTCGCGGCCCAGGTGCGCGCGATGGCGGCCGTGCTCGGGATTGATCCGGGGGCGTGGGGGACCGAACGGGCGCAGTCAAGCAATCATGCCCTCGACGTCCTCGTGGCCGCCGAGCTCGAGCGGCGCGCGACCGCGCGCGCGGAGAAGGACTGGGCGACCGCCGACGAGGTGCGCGACAGGCTCGCCGCAGCCGGCATCGAGGTGACGGATACGGCCGACGGGCCGCAGTGGCAGGTGAAGGAGTAGATCATGGCGAAACCGTACGAGCGGCCCGACAAGCAGAAGAAGAACAAGAAGGGCCCGACGAAGGGCTCCGGCGGCCAGCGCCGTCGCGGCCTGCGCGGCAAGGGTGCGACCCCGAAGGCGGAGGACCGCGTCTACCACGCGGCGCACAAGCGCAAGCTGGAGCAGCAGCGTCGGGCGCAGGGCCGCCACGACCGAGAGGTCGCCGACATGGTGGTGGGCCGCAACCCCGTCATCGAGTGCCTCAAGGCGAAGGTTCCGGCGGAGGCGCTCTACGTTGCGCAGGGCACGGGCCACGACGAGCGGCTCAGCGAGGCGGTCGGTCTGGCCAACTCGAAGAACATCCCGGTGCACGAGGTGCCGCGCCCGCAGCTCGATGCCATGACGGGCAACGGCATGCACCAGGGCATCGGGCTGAAGATCCAGCCGTACCAGTACGCGGACTTCGACGAGCTGCTCGAGTCCGTCGACGGGCCCGGCATGTTCGTCGTGCTGGACAACATCACGGACCCGCGCAACCTCGGCGCCGTCATTCGCTCGACCGCGGCGTTCGGCGGCAACGGCGTGATCATCCCGGAGCGCCGCTCCGCGCAGGTCACGGGCGTGGCGTGG
Source organism: Corynebacterium jeddahense (assembly GCF_028609865.1). Classification (NCBI taxonomy): domain Bacteria; kingdom Bacillati; phylum Actinomycetota; class Actinomycetes; order Mycobacteriales; family Corynebacteriaceae; genus Corynebacterium; species Corynebacterium jeddahense. Next base: position 2,109,994 of record NZ_CP063194.1, on the reverse strand, counting down.
CGCACCTCGGCGGGCACGGCGGCGCGGCTGCCGGTGGCGCGGGTGACCAACGTGACGCGCACCGTGAAGCAGTTCCAGGACAACGGCTACACCGTCGTCGGACTCGACGCGGGCGGGGAGCACACCCTGGACACGTTCGACCAGGCGACGGGCCCGGTGGTCATCGTCGTCGGCAGCGAGGGCAAGGGCATCTCCCGGCTGGTACGCGAGAACTGCGACGTCATCATGTCGGTGCCGATGGAGGACTGGGTGGAGTCCCTCAACGCCTCCGTGGCGGCGGGCGTGGTCTTAAGCGAGTTCGCTAGGCAAAGAAGAATTCGCTGAGGAGCTCCCCGCCCGTCGGGGCCTGCGGGTTGGGGCCGAGTCGCGCGTCGAGCTCCTTGCGCACCGGCACAAGGTGCCCGGCGCCCTCGAGGGTGACCAGGCGGACGGAGTGCTCGCCGGCCCAGTCGTCGACGCGGACGCCGCCTCGCTGCTGCGTCTCGCGGCCCGCGCACCCGTTCAACCCGGCGAAGAACGCGGCGGAGTCCACGGCGCTGCGAGTTTCTCCCCGGTTGGCGCCCCCGATGCCGGCCTCGCCGCCCTCGTAGGGCACGAGCGGGTCAGCGGTGCCCTGCACGGAGAGGAGCTTCGTCGGGCGGTAGTTGCCAGTCGGAACCATGGTGTTGTCCGGCGTGGGCATCGACGCGCCGAACGTGGCGGCGCCGGCAAGCAGGCCCGGGGCGTCGAACAGCAGGCGCAGCACCATCTGCCCGCCGTTGGAGAAACCGCAGCCGATGGTGGGCATGGCGTAGCGCTCGACGATTGCGGTGAGGAACCCGACGTCGTCCACCTTGAGGCGGCGCGCGTCCTCGTTGAAGCCGGTGCGCAGGTCGTTGAAGTGGTGCTTCACGCCGTCCGGGTAGACGACGGTGGGCCCGAGGCCCTCAAAGGTGCGGTCGGTGAAGTTGCGCATGACGCTGCCGGACTGCAGCGAGCCGTGGAGGACGAGCAGGAGGGTGCCGGAATCCCCCGGGACCTCAATCCAGCGGCGCTCCCGCCCCTGGTGGACTAGCGTGTGGCGCTCCATGCCTGCCTTTCGTCTGCGAGTTGGGTGAGGAAGTCCGCCATCGCGTCGACATCCGCGAGGCGCAGCGCGGCGGCGGACGGCTTGTCGCCCACCTTGATGCCCAGGTCGCCCGGGCCGAGGACGGCGAGCGCGGTCTCGTCCGTGTCGTCGTCGCCCGCGAAGACGGTGGCGTCGAAGGCGCGTTTGTGCTCGGCCAGCCACGTCCCCTTCGTGATGTCCACGGCGGAGAACTCGAGGACGTTCTTGCCCTCGGTGACCGTGCGCGCGTCGAGGCGCCGCGCCCCGTCGAGGATCGCCCGCGCCTGCTCCGCGTCCTCGACCGGTGCGACGTGGAGCACCCGCTGGTAGGGCTTAACCTCCACGTAGGCGGGCGGCGCCGCGATGGCGTGCAGCTCGCGCTCGATCCTCTCGAGGTAGCGCTGATCCGCGGGGGAGAGCTCCGGACCCGGCTCCGCCCCGTGCGAGCCGACGAGGGTGGCGGGCAGGTCCGGGGGCAGGACGCGCCGAATGCCGGCGAGGTGGCGCCCGGTGAGCACGGCCACCTCCGTGCCCGGCAGCGCGGCGAGGCGGCGGATGGCGTCCTCCGCGCCCGGGTGCAGGCGCACGGCGTACGGGTCCGGGTCGAGCTCGGCGAGGGTGCCGTCGAAGTCGAGGCAGACGAGGAGCGTGGCGGCGCGGGCGATCATTCCTGCATCAGCCTCACGGTCTCGCCGAGATCCCCGACAAGCACGATCTCGAAATCGGAGGGGTGCCGCATGCGAAACGTCGCCCCGTCGACGATGAGCGGCGCGAGCTGGTCGTGGGTGTGGCGCGCCCAGCCGGTGCAGTCGCCCGGGTCGCCGAGTGCGACGTCGCGCAGCGTGATCGTGTCACCCCCGTCGGAACCGCCGTCGGAACCGCCGTCGAACTCGCCCGCGACGTCGGCGCAGCCGGTGGTGCCGGAGAACCTGTGGTCGTCGATACGCAGGCGCGACAGGCCCGTCTCCGTGGCGGGGTCTGCGGAGGTGCGCACCGAGACCACCTGCCACACTGGCGCGGGCGAGCAGGCGGCGAGGGCGAGGGCGGGCAGGATGATGAGGACGCGCTTCACAGCGCCTCCAGGAACGCGCGCGCCCAGGCGGCGACGTCGTGCTCGACCACCCAGTCGTGCATCTGGCGCATGCGCGCCGGGTCGGGCTCGGTGGCAGCCATGATGGCGTCCTTGACGGATTCGAGGTCGAACGGGTTGCACAGGTACGCCTGGTGGAGCTCGACGGCGGCGCCGGCGAACTCGGAGAGCACGAGCGCCCCGTCCCCGCCCGGGTGGGCGGCGACGTACTCCTTGGCCACGAGGTTCATCCCGTCCTTGAACGGGGTGACCAGCATGATATCGGCGGCGGCGTAGTACGTGCCCAGCTGCTCCCTCGGGATGCTGCGGTGGACGTAGTGCACCACCGGCCGGCCCACGTCGCCGAAGCGGCCGTTGATCCGCCCGATCGCCTCCTCGACCTCGCGGCGCGTGGTGCGGTAGTGCTCGATGCGCTCGCGCGACGGGGTGGCCAGCTGGATGAACGCGATGTCGTCGAGCTTGCCCTCCTCGAGCAGCGACTCGATCGCGAGCAGCCGCTGGAGGATCCCCTTCGTGTAGTCGAGCCGGTCCACGCCCAGCAGGAGGTGTTCCGGGTCGCCGACGCGTTCGCGCAGGTTGCGTATCGACGCCTCCGGCGCCGCCTCGATCTCCCCAAGATCAATCGAAATGGGGAAGGTGCCCGTGCGGATCTCCGTGGTGAGCAGCCGGAAGTTGTCCTCGTCCGCGTGGCGCTGGAACCCGATGAGGTCGCAGCCCTTCAGCCCCTCGAGCACCTCGTTGCGCCACGGCAGCTGCTGGAACAGCGCGGGCGCGGGGAAGGGGATGTGGAGGAAGAACCCGATGGTGAGGTCGGGCCGCAGCGCCTTGAGCATCCCCGGCACGAGCTGGAGCTGGTAATCCTGCACCCAGACGGTCGCGCCGTGGGCGGCGGCGCCGGCCGCGGCCCGGGCGAACTTCTCGTTCACCGCGACGTAGCGCTCCCACCACTCCTGCTTGTACTCGGGGGTGACAATGAGGTCGTGGTAGAGCGGCCACAGCGTGGAGTTGGAAAAGCCCTCGTAGAAGCCCTCGAAGTCCTCTTGGTCCAGGGCAACGGGCACGAGCGAAATCCCGTTGAACATGAACGGCTCGAGCTCCACCCCGACGTCGCCGGGCCAGCCCACCCAGCACCCCTCCCGGGAGCGCAGTACCGGCGCGAGCGCGGCCACGAGGCCACCGGGTGAGACCTCATAGCGCCCGCCCACGCGGTCCACCGGCAGGCGGTTGGCCACGACGACGAACGCGTTGTCCCCCATCAGGCCTTCTTGGCGGTCTTCTTCGTGGACTTCTTGGTCGCTTTCTTCGTGGCCTTCTTGGCGGCCTTCTTCGTCGCCTTCTTCTTGGTCGCCTTCTTCTTCGTGGCCTTCTTGGTGGCCTTCTTCGGCGCTTCCTCTTCCTTCTCCAGGTCTTCGACGTAGCGCTTATAGACGAAGCCCTTCGGGGCAACCCCGAGCATGGACATCAGCGTCACGCCGTCGAGGAAGTCCTCGGCGTAGGTGGCCACGATCCGACGGGCGCCCGAGGCCGTCTGCTCCTCGACGGCGTGCGTCGCTTCGGCGTTGGGGCGCGAATCGGTGATCTTCGGTGGCACTACGGGTTCCTCCCTGGGGTGAAGCGTCCTGTTATTCCAAGGCCTCCGAGTTTACGCGATCGCGCTACCGGCGTCCGCGCACCCTCCGCAGCTGCTCGAAGGTGGAACGGCCCGCGCGCTTGAAGGCTTGGTAGGGGACGTAGAGCTGCGGGGCGCGGATGCGGCGGGCGATCCACTCGCCGAACACCACGCCGCCGGCCAGCGCCAGGCAGGTGCCGATGGCGGTGAAGAGGTTCATCATGCCGAGCAGGATCTGCTCGTTCATCAGCGCGTACATGCCGCGGTAGATCCACGAGCCCGGCAAGAACGGGGTCACGCCCGCGACCGCGGTGATCACCGGGTTGATGAGGAAGCGGCGGGCGATGAGGCCGCCGGCGAGGCCGACGGCGATGGCGCAGGCCGCCGTGGCCATGAGCCGGCCCGCGCCGAGCGGCGTGAGCACGATGTAATACATCGCCGAACCGATGGCGGCGGTGACGAACGAGAGGAAGATCGCCGGGCGCTCGGCGAAGCAGGTTACGGCGAACGACGCCGCCGCCATGCCGCCGCCGAGGACGGTGAGCAGGCTGCTCGAGTAGGCGGCGGCGCCGGGGAGCAGCTCGACCGGCGGCAGCGGCATGCCCACCACCTCGGAGGCGACGAGGCCGGTGGCGACTCCTGCGACGATGCCGCCGGTGTTGAGCATGGCCGAGAAGAAGCGGGCCGAGGCGTTGAGGGGGGACCCGGTCACGCCGTCGAGAAGCGACTGCACGAGCGTGAGGCCCGCGAGCAGCACGATGATGCCCGTCGCGATGAGCTGGCTGGGCACGATCGTGCGGCCGGCGGTGGCGGAGAAGTCGTAGAAGATCGCCGCCGGCACCGTGGCCAGGAATCCGCCGATGACGTTGTGGAAGAACGCGGGCAGGCCGCCGCGGGAGAGGAGCTTGTTGAAGCCCATGATGAGGAAGGCGGTGAGGCCGCCGATGACCATCATGAGCAGGTCGCCGCCGAGGAGCATGGCGACGAAGAAGCCCATGACCGTCCAGCCCAGCAGGTTGCGGGAGTTGCGGTGGGGGATGGGGGAGGTGTCGATGTCGTTGAGGATCTTCTCCGCGAGCTCCGGCGGGGTGGCGCCCGAGCGGATGGAGCGGATGAGGCGGTCGACCTCCTGCAGCTTGTGGTAGTTCTCGCTGATCATGGTGACCACGCGGAACACGTTCACCGGGGTGCGCTTTTCCACGCCGATGATGGTGTTGAGCGTGATGGTGTTCACCGTGATGGAGACGTGCACGTAGTGCAGGCCATAGGAGGAACACACGGTCTGGATCTGCTTGATCGCGTCGGAGCACGTCGTCGCGTTGGCGATGAGGATCTCACCGATGCGCGCCGCGATGTTCATCACCGCGGCGACCTCCGCCGGATCAGCCAGGTTTACCGGGGCGAGGACGGATGGCGGCGGCGAGGTGCGCGCCTCGTCGATCGTTGCCACGCGCTGCCGCGAGCCGGAGATCCTCTCCCACAGTGTGTTCCCGTTTGCCACACCGCTCACAGTAACGGTTAGGGAGTTGTCGCGCAGTCGCGGGCCGTGTGTAAGATTCTGCGCATTGCTGGAGTGGCGCAATTGGTAGCGCAACGGTCTTGTAAACCGTAGGTTGCGGGTTCAAGTCCCGTCTCCAGCTCCACTTTTTTGCTCGCACCGTTTTCGGGGCAACGCCGTCGGGGGAATACAGCGCACGTACAGCAAACGCTCAGTAAGGTGAGGTTAGATCGCTTGAGTAATGCTTGGGCGCGACTGATGCTCGGGCCAGAAAACCTGTTGAAACGGAGTGCAGACCATGACTGAGACCGCCCAGAACCTCAAGGTGCTCGTCGTCGACGACGAACCGAACATTGTGGAGCTGCTGACCGTCTCCCTGAAGTTCCAAGGCTTCGAGGTGGAAAGCGCCAACTCGGGTTCGGCCGCCCTCGAGCTTGCGCGGACGTGGAAGCCGGACGCCTACATCCTCGACGTGATGATGCCGGAGATGGACGGGTTCGAGCTGCTGAGCAAGCTGCGCGCGGAGGGCCTCGACGCGCCGGTGCTGTTCCTCACCGCGAAGGACGCGGTGGAGGACCGCATCCACGGCCTGACCATCGGCGCGGACGACTACGTGACCAAGCCGTTCTCCCTCGAGGAGGTGGTCACCCGCCTGCGCGTGATCCTGCGCCGCGGCAACGTTACGGACGAGGGCGAGGGCGATTCGACGCTGCGCTACGCCGACCTCACGCTCAACGACGACACGCACGAGGTGACCAAGGCCGGCGAGATCGTGGAACTCTCGCCCACCGAGTTCAACCTGCTGCGCTACCTCATGCTCAACGCGGAGGTGGTCGTGTCCAAGGCGAAGATCCTGGACAACGTCTGGCACTACGACTTCGGCGGCGACGGCAACGTCGTGGAGTCATACATCTCCTACCTGCGCCGCAAGGTGGACACCGGCGACGTGCAGCTCATCCACACCGTCCGCGGTGTCGGCTACGTGCTGCGCACCCCGCGCCAGTAGCCGCCCATGGGGTACTCCGTACTGACGGCGACGTCCAAGAAGCCGCTCAAGCGCCAGCTGGTCACGGCGGTGATGGCGGTCTCCGTCATCGGCACCGCCCTGAGCTCCCTGCTCACGTTCTACGTCATGCGCCACCTGCTCATTGGCCGCGCCGACGACCAGCTCGAGGAGGGGTTGAGCACGTGGGCCCTGCAGAGCGCGGGGTGGCAGTTCAACTTCGGCTCGCTGCCGAGCGAATTCAACCAGGCGACGCAGTACCCCGGCATGAGCGACCGGATCCCGCGCCGCGGCGAGTCGAGTCCGCCCGACTACGACCAGCTCACGGCCCTGGACACGCCGCAGACCGTGACCTCGCTGCCGGGTTCTGAGCAGCCGCAGAAGCGGTGGCGCGCCGTCGCGCACATGGAAACCAACGGCACCATCCAGTACGTGGCCAAGTCCCTCGAGCCGGAGTCGCGCATGCTACGCGCGCTCGCGTGGGTCGAGGGCAGCGTCGGTGTGCTCGCGCTGTGCGGCATCGGCGTGGGGTCGTACCTCCTCGTCGCCCGGGCGCTCGCGCCGCTGAAGACGGTGGAGGACACCGCGCTGGCTATCGCCAACGGCGACCACGACCGCCGCGTGCCCGCCTGGCCGAAGGACACGGAGGTGGGCAAGCTCTCCTACGCCATGAACACGATGGTGAGCAGGCTGCAGGAGTCCCTGGAGAACGCGCAGACGCAGGAGGAGCAGATGCGTCGGTTCGTCGGCGACGCCTCCCACGAGCTGCGCACCCCGCTGACGAGCATCCGCGGCTACGCGGAGCTCTACCGCATGGGCGGCGACCCAGAGATGGTGCTGTCAAAGATCGACGAGGAGTCCGCCCGCATGCAGCTGCTCGTCGAGGACCTGCTCGCCCTCACCCGCGCAGAGGGCGCGCGCCTGAACAAGAAACCTGTCGACGTGCTCGAGCTGGTCATGTCGGTGAAAGACACCGCGCGCGGCGCGTTCCCGGACCGGAAGCTCGAGGTCGTGGCGGACACGCCGGAGGTCGCCATGGTCAACGGCGACCCGGACCGGCTCTACCAGGTGCTGCTCAACCTGGTTACCAACGCGTTCAAGCACGGCGGGCCGGAGGCGGAGGTGACCGTCACGGTGCGCCACAACCTCGACCGCGTGGTCATCGACGTCGCCGACAACGGCCGCGGCATGGAGGCGAAGGACGCGGAGCACATCTTCGAGCGCTTCTACCGCGCCGACACCTCGCGCACCCGCTCCACGGGCGGCTCGGGGCTGGGACTGGCCATCACCAAGTCCCTCGTGGAGGCTCACGGCGGCACGATCAGGGTGGAAACCGCGCCGGGCCAGGGCTCGACGTTTACTATTTCGCTGCCGTCTGCTGCGTAAGCCCCTCGCGGATGGCTTCGGCGGCGGCGTCCATTTTCGCGTCGTCCGTTTCGTCGTGACGCATCGCGCTCGAAAGGTTGTAGCCCGACATGTCGTCGGCGGGGAAGACGTGGATGTGCGCGTGCGGCACCTCGAAGCCGGCGATGAGGTAGCCGGCGCGCTCGGCGTCGAACTTCTCCACGATCACCTTGCCGACGTTCTGCGCGACCTCGTTCATATGCGCCCAGAGGCCGGCCGGGATGTCGGTCCACTTGTCGATCTCCTCGACCGGGGCGATGAGCGTGTGGCCGTACGCCACCGGCTCGATGGTGAGGAACGCGGCGACCGTGTCGTCCTTGTACACGATGCGCCCCGGGATGTCGCCTGCGATGATCTTGCTGAATACGGTGCTCATGTGTTCTGACGGTACCGGTAAATTGGGGGACATGCGCATCCTTGTCATCGGCTCGGGCGGCCGCGAACACGCCCTGTTGCACGCAATGCACGGACACGAGCTCACGGTCGCGCCGGGCAACGCGGGCATGGCTCGCTTGGCGACGGTCCGTCCGGTGGACGTCGCCTCCCCGGAAGCCATCGTGGAGCTGGCCCGCGACGTCGCCGCGGAGCTCGTCGTTATCGGCCCCGAGGTACCGCTCGTGGCGGGCGCCGCGGACGCGCTCGCCGAGGCTGGGATTCCCGTGTTTGGCCCCACCAAGGCGGCCGCGCAGCTCGAGGGTTCCAAGGCGTTTGCGAAAGACGTCATGGCCGCCGCCGGCGTGCGCACCGCGGCGGCGACGCGCGTCGAGTCCGCCGACGACCTCGCGGCGGCGCTGGACGAGTACGGCCCGCGCTACGTGGTCAAGGACGACGGGCTCGCCGGCGGCAAGGGTGTCGTGGTCACCGAGGACCGCGCAGAGGCGCGCGCCCACGCCGAGGCCGTGCTGAACGCCGGCAACCCGGTGCTGTTCGAGAGCTTCCTCGAGGGCCCGGAGGTCTCCCTGTTCTGCCTGGTGGACGGGGAGACGGTCGTACCGCTCAAGCCCGCGCAGGACCACAAGCGCGCCTATGACAACGACGAGGGCCCGAACACCGGTGGCATGGGCGCCTACGCCCCGCTGCCGTGGCTGCCGGAGGACGGGGTGCAGACGATCGTGGACGAGATCGCCCACCCCGTCGCCGCCGAGATGGTGCGCCGCGGCACCCCGTACCAGGGGCTGCTCTACATCGGCGCCGCGTGGGGGCCGGAGGGCCCGGCGGTGGTGGAGTTCAACGCCCGCTTCGGGGACCCGGAGACCCAAGCGGTGCTCTCGCTGCTGGAAACCCCGCTCGCGGACGTGCTGCTCGCCGTCGCCGAGGGGCGTCTGGGCGAGGTTGGCCCGCTGGAGTGGAAGGACGGCTACGCCGCCCTCGTCGTGCTCGCCGCGGAGGGCTACCCGCAGGCGGCGAAGACCGGCGGCGTGATCACCGGCGACGCGCTCGACGACGCCTCGAAGGTGCTCCACGCGGGCACGGCACTCGAGGGCGGGCTCGAGGGCGGGAACTACCTCGCGTCCGGCGGCCGGGTGCTCGGCGCGGTCGGCCACGGCGCGACCCTCGAGGAGGCGGTAGCGGACGCGTACGAGGTCATCGGCGGCATCGAGCTGCCGGGCTCGTTCTACCGCAAGGACATCGCCCGCCCCGCGATCGAGGGGGCCATCTCCCTATGATGAAGCCCGTGAAACCGAACAACGCAAACGTCCTGAGCAACCGCTACGCCTCGCCGGAGATGGCGACGATCTGGGCGCCGGAGCACAAGATCGTGCTCGAGCGCCAGCTGTGGATCGCGGTGCTCAAGGCACAAAAGGAGCTCGGGGTCGAGGTGGCCGAGGGCGCCATCGAGGACTACGAGCGGGTCATTGACCACGTGGATGTGGCGTCGATAAGCGAGCGCGAAAAGGTGACCCGCCACGACGTGAAGGCGCGCATCGAGGAGTTCAACTCGCTCGCGGGGCACGAGGAGATCCACAAGGGAATGACCTCGCGCGACCTCACCGAGAACGTGGAGCAGCTGCAAATCCGGCAGTCGCTCGAGCTCACGCGCGACAAGGCGGTCGCGCTGCTCAAGGCCGTGGGCAACCGCGCAGGGGAGTACAAGAGCCTGGTCATGGCGGGGCGCTCCCACAACGTGGCGGCGCAGGCGACGACGCTGGGCAAGCGCTTCGCCTCCGCCGCGGACGAGATCCTCGTCGCGGTCGAGCGCATCGAGGAGCTCCTGGAGCGCTACCCGCTGCGCGGCATCAAGGGTCCGATGGGTACCGCGCAGGACATGCTCGACCTCATGGGTGGGGACGAGGCAAAGCTTGCGGAGCTGGAGCACGGCATCGCGGACGGCCTCGGGTTTGACCGGATCTTCGACTCCGTCGGGCAGGTCTACCCGCGCTCGCTCGACTTCGACGTCGTGTCCGCGCTCGTGCAGCTCGGCGCGGGCCCGTCGTCGCTGGCCACCACGATCCGGCTCATGGCCGGCAACGAGACGGTCACCGAGGGTTTCAAGGAGGGCCAGGTCGGCTCCTCCGCCATGCCGCACAAGATGAACGCGCGCTCCTGCGAGCGCGTCTGCGGCTTCCAGGTGATCCTGCGCGGCTACCTCACCATGGTCGCGGATCTCGCCGGCCAGCAGTGGAACGAGGGCGACGTGTTCTGCTCCGTCGTGCGCCGCGTGGCGCTGCCGGACGCGTTCTTCGCCATCGACGGCCAGCTGGAGACCATGCTCACCGTCCTCGACGAGTTCGGCGCGTTCCCCGCGATGATCAACCGCGAGCTCGACCGCTACCTGCCGTTTTTGGCCACCACGCGCATCCTCATGGCGTCGGTGCGCGCGGGCGTCGGGCGCGAAACGGCGCACGAGGTGATCAAGGAGAACGCCGTCGCGATGGCGCTCGACATGCGCGAGCACGGCGCGGAGCAGAACCTCGTCGAGCGCCTCGCCGCCGACGAGCGCCTCCCGCTCGATCAGGCCCAGCTCGAGGCGGCGCTCGCCGACCGCCACGCGTTCATCGGGGCGGCGGAGTCCCAGGTGGACCGGGTGCTCGCGCGGGTGCAGTCGCGTATCGACGCCCATCCGGAGGCCGCCGCCTACACCCCCGGCGACATCCTGTAGCGCCTGGTTCCGGCGCCTACTTCCAGGTGAGCGTGGTCTCCGGCGTGGACAGCTCGACGCCGGAGCCCACGATCCCGCGGTCGGCGGTGCCCGACCACGACGCGACGTAGCCCGTGTAGTGCTCCCCGGCCTTGAGGTCGGGCGTGTAGCCGGAGATGTCGGACTCGCCGCAGTAGGCCGGGTCGGCCTCGTTCGCGGCGAGGTCGCCGTCGATAGGCGAAAGCTTCGGCAGGGCGACGGTGACGTCGACGGGGAAGTCCCCGACCGCGACCGGGGTGAACGTGACGGGGAAGCAGACGATGTCCATTGCTTCCTTCGCGCTGCGGGGTGCGCGCTCGGAGTCGGGCGAGTCGACCGTAATTTCCCACTGGACGGGGACGTGGTAGCGGACGTCTTCCGTGACCACCTTCGCGGTCTGCCCGAAGCGGAAGGTCGCCCCGTCGCGCGAGGCGGTGAAGTCCGGCATCTCGCCGTCGAACGCCGAAGGCGCAGCGCACGCGACCAGCGCGAGGGGGAGCAGGACTGCGGTCGCGCGTTTTATCACGCCGAATATACTAACGCGCATGCGTCCAGAGCTTTCCGATTACGCACACATCTCCGGCGGCAAGGTCCGCGAAATCTACGAGGTGGATGACCAGACCCTGCTCATGGTGGCCACCGACCGCATTTCGGCGTTCGACTTCTCCCTCGAGCCAGCGATCCCGGACAAGGGCCGGATCCTCACCGCCACCTCGATGTTCTTCTTCGACCTGCTGTCGGACGTGCCGAACCACCTGGCCGGCCCCATCGACGACGAGCGCATCCCGGAGGACGTGCTCGGCCGCGCGATGGTGGTGAAGAAGCTGGACATGGTGCCGTTCGAGTGCGTCGCCCGCGGCTACCTCACCGGCTCCGGGAAGAAGGAGTACGACGCCACCGGCCGCATCTGCGGCGTGAAGCTGCCCGAGGGGCTGAAAGAAGCATCCAAGCTGGACGAGCCGATCTTCACCCCGGCGACGAAGGCGGAGCAGGGCGAGCACGATGTCAACGTGACGTTCGAGCACGTCGCCAGCAAGCTCGGCGCGGACCTCGCCGGCCGCCTGCGCGACGCGACGCTGGACATCTACACCCGCGCCGCCGAGTACGCGGAGTCGAAGGGCATCATCCTCGCGGACACGAAGTTCGAGTTCGGCCTCGACGGGGACGGCCAGCTCGTGCTCGCCGACGAGGTGCTCACCCCGGATTCCTCCCGCTACTGGCCGGCAGACGGCTACGAGGAGGGCAAGGACCAGCCCAGCTTTGACAAGCAGTACGTGCGCAACTGGCTCACCGGGCCGAAGTCCGGGTGGGACCGCTCGGACGGCAGCATGCCGCCGGAGCTGCCCGGATCCGTGGTGGAGGCGACCCGCGACCGCTACATCGAGGCGTACGAGCGTCTCAGCGGCCGCCGCTTCTCCGAGTGGCCGGGGCAGGCCGCGTGAGGGAACCACAGGCAGCGAAGCACCCCATCACCAGGACGTTCCACGGCCGCGAGTTCGTGGACGACTACGAGTGGCTGAGGGATAAGGACAACCCCGAGGTCATCGAGTACCTCGAGGCGGAAAACGCGTACACCGAGTCCCGGACCGCAGCCTGGTCCGGGCTCGTGGACGACGTCTACGGCGAGATCAAGTCCCGCATCAAGGAAACGGACATGTCCGTGCCGCAGCGCCAGGGTGACTGGTGGTACTACGGCCGCACCCTCGAGGGCAAGGACTACGGCATCTCGTGCCGCGTGCCGGTCGCGGGCGACCCGTGGACCCCGCCCGAAGTCGGCGAGGAGATGCCGGGTGAGCAGGTGCTTCTCGACGTCAACACGCTCGCCGCGGGCCACGAGTTCTTCTCCCTCGGCGCGTCCTCGGTGTCCACGTCGGGCCGGCTGCTCGCCTACTCCTACGACACCGCGGGCGACGAGCGCTTCACGCTGCGGATCAAGGACCTCGAGACCGGCGAGCTGCTCGAGGACCGGCTCGAGGGCGTGTTCTACGGCGCGACCTGGGCGGGGGAGGACTACCTGTTCTACGTGCGCGTCGACGACGCCTGGCGGCCGTACCAGGTGTGGCGCCACCAGGTGGGCACGGACGCCGCCGAGGACGTGCTGGTCTACGAGGAGGCGGACGAGAAGTTCGGCGTCGGCGTCGGCGCCGACCGCGCGGAGCGCTACCTGTGCATCGCCGCGTCCTCCTCGCTGACCTCGGAATACCGCGTGCTGCCGATGTCCGACCCGGCCGGGGAGTTCAAGGTGATGTGGCCGCGCGAGGAGGGCGTCGAGTACCACCCGGACCTCGCCGTCGTCGCGGGCCGCGAGCACTGGGTGGTCACCCACAACGCGCACGGGGCGAACTTCTGCGTGGCTACCGTGCCCGTCGGCGCGTACCCGCCGCTGCGCGAGCTCGACGTGCTGGTGGAGCACTCCGACAGCGTGCGCATCGAGGGCGTGGACACCTACCGCGACTTCATGTTCATGGGGTACCGCCGCGGCGGCATCCCGCGGCTCGCCGTCGCGATGCTTGGCGACGCCTTCGGGGACTTCACCGAGCTCGAGTTTTCCGAGGAGCTCTACACCGTGGGCCTGGGCGGAAACCCGGAGTGGGACGCGCCCGTCGTGCGCATCGGCTACTCCTCCTTCACCCAACCGTCGCAGGTGCTGGACTACACGGTGGCCTCCGGGGAGATGACGCTGCTCAAGGAGAAGGAGGTCGAGGGCGGCTACAACGCGGACGACTACGAGGCGTTCCGGGTGTGGGCGCGGGCCGAGGACGGCGCGGAGATTCCGGTGAGCGTGGTGCGCCGAAAGGGCGTCGATACGCCAGCGCCGACCCTGCTCTACGGCTACGGCTCGTACGAGTCTTCGACCGACCCGGGGTTCTCCGTGTCGCGGCTGTCGCTGCTGGACCGCGGCATGATTTGGGCCTGCGCCCACGTGCGCGGCGGCGGCGAGATGGGCCGCGCGTGGTACGACAACGGCAAGATGCTGCACAAGGCGAACACGTTCACCGACTTCATCGCCTGCGCCGACGCGCTCGTGGAGCAGGGATACACCACCTACGACCACATGGTGGCCGAGGGCGGGTCCGCGGGTGGGCTGCTCATGGGCGCGGTGGCGAACATGGCGCCGGAGAAGTTCGCCGGGATCCAGGCGATCGTGCCGTTCGTCGACCCACTGACCTCCATCTTGAAGCCGGAGCTCCCGCTCACCGTCGGCGAGTGGGAGGAGTGGGGCGACCCGTACCACGATCCCGAGGTGTACGACTACATGGCGGCGTATGCCCCGTACGAGAACGTCGTGGCGCAGGACTACCCGGACATCCTCGCCGTGACCAGCCTGAACGACACGCGCGTGCTGTTCGTGGAGCCGGCGAAGTGGGTGGCGAAGCTCCGCGAGGTGGCCACCGGCGGCGAGGTGCTGCTGAAAACGGAGATGTCCGCAGGGCACGGCGGCGTGTCCGGCCGCTACGCGAAGTGGAAGCAGACCGCGTTTGAGTACGCGTGGACGCTGGTGAAATCCGGGGCGGTGGAGGCGTAGCCGCTCGCCGACAACCGCGCGCGCGACCCCGCTCTGTGCGATAATTTCCCTTATGCCCGGCCGCCTGCTTGTCTCCATTTCCTCCATCTTCGACGCGACGCTGAAGGACGTGGCGGGTTTGGTCCGCGACCTCGACCGCGAGGAGGTGCCGGTGTCGCTGCTGGTGGCGCCGCATATCGACAAGAAGTGGCACCTGGCCAAGGACACGACCACCCGCGGGTGGCTCACCGAGCAACGCGCCGGGCGCGCTTTGCTGCTCAACGGCTTCGACCAGCCCGTGCAGGGGCGCCGCTCCGAGTTCGCGAACCTCGGTGCCCACGAGGCGCGGCTGCGGCTCAAGGGCGCGACCCGTCAGATGTCGGCCCTCGGCTTCGACCTCGACATGTTCGCGCCGCCGCGCTGGCGCATGTCCGACGGCACGCTCGAGGTGCTGCCGGAATTTGACTTCTCCGTGGCGGCGTCCACACGCGGCATCTACAGCCTGGACACCGGCGGGTTCGCGCGAGCCCGCAACCTGTCGGTGGGCGAGGGCTACGGCGCCGCGAAGTGGTGGCGCCGCAACGTGATCAAGGCCGCCGAGCGCGGCGCCGCGAAGGGCAACACGATCCGCTTGTCCGTCTCCGGCCGCGAGCTGGGGGAGAAGAAGGTGCGCCGCGACTTCCTCGCCGCGGCCGTCGCCGCCGTGGGGGCGGGCGCGCAGCCTGCGGACTACCGCGACTTCAGGTAGCCGATCACCCGGGAGACGAGGTAGATCCCGAACGAGAGAAACGCGACGAACACGCTCACCGGCACGCCAGGGGCGAGGGAGAGGACCACGCCGCCGACCGCGGCCACCTCGGCGAAAAGCACCGACAGCCACACCGCGCGCACCGGGTTCGCCGTCACCTGGGCGGCGGCCGCTCCGGGCGTGATCAGCAGCGACATCACCAGCAGCGCGCCGACGATCTGCACCGACTGCGCCGAGGCGATGCCCACGAGCATGGCGAACAGTAGCGCCATCGCGCGCACCGGAACCCCGCACGCGGCGGCCATGACCGGGTCCGCGGACGAGAACAGCAGCGGCCGCCACAACGCCAGGACGACGCCCACCACGAGCGCCGTGGTCACCCCGAGCAGCACGACGTTCTGCCCGGACACGCCCACGACCTGGCCGGTGAGCAGCGCCAGCGCGCGGTTCGAGTTGCCCGGGTAGAGGTGGATGAACAGCACGGACAGCGCCATGCCGAAGCTCATGGCCACGCCCACCGCGGAGTCCTGCTGCCCCTTCAGCCCGAGGGCCGCCAGCATGAGCGCCGCGACCACTGCGCCCGCCACCGCCCCGAAGCCGACGTTGAGCCCGAACAACAGCGCCGCGGAGGCGCCCATCAGTGCCAGCTCGCTCGTCGCGTGCACCGAGAACGACATCTGCCGGAGCACGATCAGCGGCGCCATCACGCCGGAGAGGATCCCCAGCAGCGCGCACGCGAGGAGCGTCGTCTGCACGAACCCCTGACTGAGTAGGTAGGACGTATCCGCCCAGAATGCGCTCACAGGACCACCATCCTTCCGTCGACCTCGAGCACGTCCACGCGTGTGCCGTAGAGCTCGCTGAGCACCTCGGAGCGCATCACCTCGCCCACGCTGCCCACCACGTGCCCCTCCGGGCCGATGTAGAGGACGCGGTCGACCACGCCGAGCACCGGGTTGATCGAGTGGGTGACGCACACGACCGCTGCGGGGTGCTCGCTCAGCCGGGCTACGGTCTCGCGCGCGCGGGCGGGGTCGAGGGAGAGCAGGGGCTCGTCGCAAAGCAACAGCTCCGGATCCTGCGAAAACGCCTGCGCCTGGCGGATGAGCTGCTGTTGGCCGCCCGAGAGCAGCCCCGCGCGGCGGTCGGCGAAGGCCTTAGCGCCCACGGAGGCGAGTTGCTTATCGACGTCCTCCGGCCGCGCCCGCCGCCCCATCGCCAGTGAGACGAGGTCGCGCCCGCGCACCGGTAAGTCTTTCGGGAACATGTGCTGCTGCGGGATGAAACCGACGCGGCCGCGGACGCTCACGGACCCGCCGGTGAGCTTGCGCGTGCCCATCATCGTGCCCAGCAGCGTTGATTTGCCCACGCCGTTCGGGCCGAGGACCGCGAGGAATTCGCCCGGCTCCACGGCGAGGTCAATGCCGTGCCAGAGCGGGTCGACGGAGGCGCTGCGAAGCTCAGCGATCAAGGGGGCCTGCCTAGTGGTCGTGGTGGCCGCTCGGCTCGGCGTGCGCGGCGATGTCCGCGATCTGGTCCACGATCTGCTCGAAGTAGTCGAGGAAGTTTTGGCCGGCCGGGGGCGTCTCCCGGATTTCAACAACGGGAACATTATGCTCCCGCGCGGCGTCGGCGAGCCGCTGGGTCGCGCTGTTCGTGCTCTGGGGGTTGACAAAGAGCATGTCCACCTCACCGTTTTCCAGCTGCTCGAGGAAGGCGGCGACGGCCGCGGCGGATGGCTCCTGGTGGTTCAGGCTCGCCTTGAGGTAGTCCTCGGGCGTGATGTCGTGCAGCTCGGTGCCCCAGATCAGGCCGCCAGCGATCGGTTCCGTCATCGCGACGTGCACGTGCGGCAAGCTCTTCAGCTTGGCCTCCGCATCGCGCATTCGCGTATCGACGCCTCCGGCATCCCCACCCGCCTTCTCCGCCACGCCGTCAGCGACCTCGCGCACCTTCTCCGGCGAGAACCAGGCGTGCTCCAGCTCGTCGAGCGAGTCGGGGAGGTGGTCGCCGTGGTCGTGCTCGTGGTCGTGCTCGTGGTCGTGGGCCTCTTCAGCGTCGAGAAGCGGAATGGCGTGGACGATGCGGTCCTGCTCCGCGACGGTGTACAGGGAGGCGTCGTAGGCGCCGCCGTTGGCCACGACGGTGCCCGCGTCGCGGATGCGGGCGAGGTCCTTGGCGGACGGCTCGAAGTGGTGCGGGTCCACCGCGTCCCCGGTGATGATCGCTTCCACGTCCTTGCCCGTCACCGCCGAGGCGACGTCGGCCCAGACGTTCGTGGTGGCGACGATGTCCGCGGCGCCGGAGGGGTCGTTGCCATCGCTTGTCGACGAGCACGCGGCAACCGAAGCACCAGCCAGCGCAAGGGCGGCTGTGAGGGTAATGGGACGGAAATGAAAACGATTTCGCATAAGGAAGAGTTAAGCATTAATGGAAATAGTTTTCAATTCGCGCGCGGGTAAAGCAAAACCCCGCCCCGGAAGCCCGGGGTGGGGTTGCGTTAGGTGGGGCTACTTAGAGGAGCCGCTGTTCGGGTTGCAGATCGCCGCGAGGGCCGCGATCGCCGCAATGGCGAGCGCCGTACCTGCAACGCCGCCAGCCATCTGCTGCGTCTCCTCGGAGATGTTCAGCTGCTCGCGCACCGAGGCACCGGCGCGGTCGAGCTGCTCCTTCACCGGGGCGAGCTCCGGGATGTCCATCGTGGTGGCGAGGCCGAGCGGGATGAGCGCCAGCAGCGGCAGGGCCATGAGGCCGACTGCCGGGAGACAACGGTCGCTCACGCTGGAGCCGTCTGCGGCCGGGGCGTTAGCGCCGTCCTTGCCATCGGCACCGTTCTTTCCGTCCTTGCCGTTTTGGCCGTTCTTGCCGTCGGCACCCTTCTCGCCGTCCTTGCCATTGCGGCCGTCCGCACCTGCGACGCGGCCGAGGTTCTGGGTCTCGCCGTCGGTGAAAGTGAGGACGAGCTCGCCGTTCTCGTTGACAGCAGCTTCAGCGATGCCGCGACCGTCCTTGCCGTCCTTGCCGTCCTTGCCGTCGGTGCCAGGCTTGCCCTGCTGGCCCTTCTCACCGCGCTGGCCGTCCTTGCCGTCGGTGCCATTAACTGCGTCGCCGGTGACCTTACCCAGGTCAGCGGTCGTGTCGTCGGTGTAGGTGACGACCAGGTGACCCTCGTCGTTGACCTCGAACGCCTTCACACCGCGGCCGTCCTTGCCGTCGGCACCCTTGTCGCCCTTGTCGCCCTTCGGGCCTTGGGCGCCGTCCTTGCCGTCCTTGCCGTCGTCGCCCTTGTCGCCCTTGTCGCCCTTCGGGCCTTGGGCGCCGTCCTTGCCGTCCTTGCCGTCGGCACCCTTGTCGCCCTTGTCGCCCTTCGGGCCTTGGGCGCCGTCCTTGCCGTCCTTGCCGTCGTCGCCCTTGTCGCCCTTGTCGCCCTTCGGGCCTTGGGCGCCGTCCTTGCCGGCGTCGCCCTTGTCGCCCTTGTCGCCCTTCGGGCCTTGGGCACCGTCCTTGCCGTCCTTGCCGGCGTCGCCCTTGTCGCCCTTGTCGCCCTTCGGGCCTTGGGCACCGTCCTTGCCGTCCTTGCCGGCGTCGCCCTTGTCGCCCTTGTCGCCCTTCGGGCCTTGGGCACCGTCCTTGCCGTCCTTGCCGGCGTCGCCCTTGTCGCCCTTGTCGCCCTTCGGGCCTTGGGCGCCGTCCTTGCCGTCCTTGCCGGCGTCGCCCTTGTCGCCCTTGTCGCCCTTCGGGCCTTGGGCGTCGCCCTTGTCGCCCTTGTCGCCCTTGTCGCCCTTGTCGCCCTTCGGGCCTTGGGCACCGTCCTTGCCGTCCTTGCCGTCGTCGCCCTTGTCGCCCTTGTCGCCCTTCGGGCCTTGGGCGCCGTCCTTGCCGTCCTTGCCGGCGTCGCCCTTGTCGCCCTTCGGGCCTTGGGCGCCGTCCTTGCCGTCCTTGCCGGCGTCGCCCTTGTCGCCCTTGTCGCCCTTCGGGCCTTGGGCACCGTCCTTGCCGTCGGCGCCCTTGTCGCCCTTGTCGCCCTTGGGGCCTTGGGCACCGTCCTTGCCGTCGGCGCCCTTGTCGCCCTTGGGGCCTTGGGCGCCGTCCTTGCCGTCGTCGCCCTTGTCGCCCTTGTCGCCCTTCGGGCCTTGGGCGCCGTCCTTGCCGTCGTTGCCGTCGGCACCCTTGTCGCCCTTCGGGCCCTGGGCGCCGTCCGCGCCAGTGACCTTGCCGAGGTTTTCCTCGCGTCCGTTGTCGTAGGTGACAACGAGCTCGCCCTCGTCGTTGATCGCTGCCTTCACAATGAAGCGCGCCTTCGGCTTCACATTCACGACGACATCGACGGTGTCGGTGCTCTTGTCCGGGTATGTGACGGTCACCTTGCCCTTCTGGCCATCACCAATCGTATCGGTGTTCTCCGGAGCAGCCCACTCAAACGTGGTGCCTGCCGGTAGTTTGTCCGCGTCCTTGACAGCAGACTTGGCATCGGGCAGTGCGTCACCCTGATCAACTGTGACTTCGTCGCCGGCCTGCGGATCGTACTTCTGCGCATCCGTTTGATCGAGCTTCGCGCTGAAGCCGACCTTCACCGGGTCGTGGTCGGAGGAACGGAACGGGTTGCCGTAGCCGTAAAGCTTCGAATCCGAAATGTTCAGCGGGTCGATGAAGTCCTGGGCATTGTAGTTGCGACGGGAGTACTCGAAGGCGGCCGACTCGTCGCCGTTGATGTTCCACACGGCGGAATCTTGCACCAACCCCCTGGCTGCCTCGTTTGCAAAAACGTGGTCGAGGGTGCCCAGCTGGCCCCCGTACTGGTAGGACTCCTGCGGGAAGTCCTTCTCGCTGCGCACCGAGGTGAAGCCGCCGCCCTCGATCGTGCTCAGCGAGTTCTCCATGGTGTAGCTGTTGAAGTCGCCGATGAGGAACGTCGGCTTACCGGTCCAATCGTCCTGCTTTTCCAAGTGGTCCAGCAGTGCCTGGGCCTGTGCGGCGCGAAGGTTTGCTCCGCCGCCCTGACCATCGCCTCCGTCTGGGTCGCTGTCGATCGCGCGCTTGGACTTGAAGTGGTTGACCACGGCGACGAAGTTGTCATCGTCGTCTCGGTCGACGGTGTCGAATTCCTGGGCCAGCGGCTGGCGCGCGACACCCGTAAAAGCGGAGTCGTCAAAAATACGGGATTCGCCAACCGGCTTCACCTTCGCCGGCTGATAGATAAACGCGACGCGGATAACGTCCTCATCGGTGCCGAGCTGCGTCGGGGACTTGACGTAGTCCCACTTATTAGTGCCCGCAGCTGCATTCAGGGCGTCGACAAGCTTCTTCAGCGAATCGTCGCGCTTGGAGACGTCGCCCGTGACGGACGCGTCGTTTTCAATCTCGGACAGGCCAAGCACTTTGGCGTCGAGCTTGTTGATGGCGGTGACGATCTTTGCCTTTTGGTCGTTGAACGCCTCTTGGGAATACGCACCGCGAACCGTGCAGTTATTCGTGCCGACTGGGGTGCCGTTCTTGTCCGTGTAGGATTTGCAGCCGGATTCGTCCTTGCCCAGCGAGGTGAAGAAGTTGAGGACGTTGAAGAAGCCGATGCTGTAATCGCCCTTCACCTGGTCCGGTACGTCGTACGACGCAGCGCGCGAATCTTCCCACGTGATCGGCAGCTCACCCGCGGTGTTCTTGCCAGTGATCGGCTGGAGCGGCTGGAAGCGCCAGTGGTCGAAGGAGTAGTCCACGACGACGTCCGTCTGGAAGTCGACTTGGTCGCCGGTGCGGATGGACTTCACGCCACCGTCGGAGGTGACGAGGTACGGCAGCGGAGTGTTCTTGTCCGTTCGGAAGTAGTTGCGCGTGCGCCCGTCGTCGAGGTACACAACCTCGGCCTGCTGCTTCGCGTTCATGGCGGCGACGTTGTCGACGTCGGGATTGATCACGTCGGTGGGGTTGCGGTGCGCTTGCGTCCCGGGGGCCAGCCCGAGGTCGCCGGTGGTGTTGAGCTGGTAGTTGTCGGTGACCGTGTACGGGCCCTTGACGCGGACAAGCATGCCCTCGTACGGCTCGCGTGCCTCGTCCCCGGCGGGCAGGGTGTCGATCTCGACGGCCTTCGGCGCCGCGAAGGGCTGCGCAAGCACGGTCTTCGAGGCCTGCGTGATCTGCGTCTGCGAGAAAAACTCGCTCACCTTGCCCGTCACCTGCAGGGACTCGCCGCGTTTCGGATAATCCCCAGGGGCAGGATCCTTGCCCAAATAGACGAAGATGCCGTCCGAGGCATCCCCCGGGTTCTTCGCCGTGCCGGTGCCGCCGGTCTGGAGGAAGTAGCCGTTCTTGCCACCCTCGTCGTACACCGCCGTGACGACGCCTTCGGTGGTCACCGTCTTACCCTGCAGCGGCGACTCGGCACCGGTGCCCTGGATCTCGGCGATCGGGGTGATCTCGGACTGCGGCTTCGGGTCAGCCGGCTGCGGGTCCGTGGTCGGATCGGTGGGGGTCGGGTCGCCAGACTTGCGACGCTCCTTCGGGGTCGGGGCAGCGACCTCAAAATCCGCACTGTTGTCGTCGGTGTCCTTGCCGTCTTCCTTACGCTGAACGGAGGTTGTGTTGTCCGTCGCTCCTGCTGGTTTAGTCTCGGAATTCGCATCGGTTGCGCCACCCCAGGCGACGCGGTCAACCTCGCCCGCTGGGCTAGTCAGGACAGCGATGGCTCCCTTCGCCCCGAAATCCATTCTCGCATTTTCGGCTTCCGCATCGGGCAGATCGCCTGTGCTGTTTGCACCGGCTTTTCCCTTAATCAGGTAGTACCCGCCAGCTGGTACGGCACCATTCAACGACGTCGTCGACCCCGATTTACCCGTAGTGGACTGCTGGTCGAGAACCCACCCGGTGACGTCGATGTCGTGGTCGGTCGGGTTGTACAGCTCGACGAAGTCGTTGGAGTAGGCCGAGCCCGAGTTACCGCCGCCGCCGTAGACCTCGTTGATGACGACGTTGTCGCCTGCCGGGGTAGCGGACGCGGAGGGTGCTGCGACAGTGACCGTGCCGGCAGCGAGGGCAACGATAAACGCCGAGCTCAGCGCTCGGCGGTTGGATGCGCGCATGAAAAGTCCTTTCGGAGGAAAGAATCGGAGAATCCGGAGAACGGAGTGCCGATAAGGTAGCGCCAAAACTGAGAATGCGCTCGGCCAGAAAACAGGGTTTTCTAAGAATTCACCTGCCGTTTACTTTTCGCCGGTCGGCGAGGTTTTCTGGCGGTGTCGGGGCGTCCGATATACTGACGGCCGTACGACAAAGGTCGTTCAACCTCCCGAAACGTGAAGGATTCTCATGGCGCGAGTCGTTGTCAATGTCATGCCCAAGGCCGAAATTCTTGATCCGCAGGGTCAGGCGGTGCTGCGTGCACTGGGCCGGATCGGGGTCGAGGGGGTGACCGACGTCCGCCAGGGCAAGCGGTTCGAGATCGAGGTGGACGATTCCGTCTCGGACGCCGAGCTGCGGCGCATGGCTGAGACGCTGCTGACCAACACCGTGATCGAGGACTTCGAGGTTGTGCGATGAGCGCGACCATCGGAGTCATTACTTTTCCGGGCACGCTTGACGACGTTGACGCGCTCCGCGCCGTCCGCGTCGCCGGCGCCGAGCCACGCCAGCTCTGGCACGCGGACGACGACCTTGCCGGCGTGGACGCGGTCGTCGTGCCGGGCGGGTTCTCCTACGGGGACTACCTGCGCTCCGGGGCGATCGCTGCGCAGGCACCCATGATGGGCGCGGTTGTAGAGGCCGCGAAGAAGGGCATGCCGGTTCTGGGCATCTGCAACGGGTTCCAGATCCTCACCGAGGCCGGACTGCTGCCGGGCGCGCTGACGCGGAACCAGAACCTGAACTTCCACTGCGTGGACACCTACCTCGAGGTGGTGAACACGAACACCGCGTGGACGAGCCAGCTCGGCGAGCGCATTTACGTTCCTGCAAAGCACGGCGAAGGCCGCTTCCAGGCGGCGCCGGAAACCATCGAGGCGCTGGAGAAGGAGGGCCGCGTGGTTTTCCGCTACACGGACAACTTCAACGGCTCCATCAACGCCATCGCCGGCGTGACCAATGAGACCGGCCGCGTCGTCGGCCTCATGCCCCACCCGGAGCACGCCATCGAGGCGCTCACCGGCCCGTCCACCGACGGGCTCGGCCTGTTCACGTCCGCCATCGACGCCATCTCGAAGATCGGAGCGTAACCCGACATGACCGTGCACAACGACACCGTTCAGAACGCCTTCGACACCCCGGACCTCGAGCAGCCGTACGCCGAGCTGGGCCTGAAGGACGACGAGTACGCCAAGATCAAGGCCATCCTCGGCCGACGTCCGACGGACGCGGAGCTCACCCTCTACTCCGTGATGTGGTCGGAGCACTGCTCCTACAAGTCCTCCAAGACCCACCTGCGCTACTTCGGCCAGACCATGACGGAGGAGATGGCCTCGAAGATCCTCGCCGGCATCGGCGAAAACGCCGGCGTGGTGGACATCGGCGGCGGCGACGCCGTGACGTTCCGCGTGGAAAGCCACAACCACCCCTCCTTCGTGGAGCCCTACCAGGGCGCCGCCACCGGCGTCGGAGGCATCGTCCGCGACATCATGGCCATGGGCGCGCGCCCGATCGCGGTGATGGACCAGCTGCGTTTCGGCCCGCTCGACGCGGACGACACGAAGCGCGTGCTACCGGGCGTGGTCCACGGCGTCGGCGGTTACGGCAACTGCCTGGGCTTGCCTAACATCGGCGGCGAGACCGTCTTCGACGCCGCTTACGCCGGCAACCCGTTGGTCAACGCCCTGTGTGTCGGCACGCTCAAGGTGGAAGACCTCCACCTCGCGTTCGCGTCCGGCACGGGCAACAAGGTCATCCTCTTTGGCTCCCGCACGGGCCTCGACGGCATCGGCGGCGTGTCCGTGCTCGGCTCCGCCACGTTCGAGGAGGGCGAGGAGCGCAAGCTGCCCGCCGTCCAGGTCGGCGACCCGTTCGCCGAGAAGGTGCTCATCGAGTGCTGCCTCGAGCTCTACGCCGCCGGCGTGGTCGAAGGCATCCAGGACCTCGGCGGCGGCGGGCTGTCCTGCGCCACCTCGGAGCTCGCGGCGTCCGGCGACGGCGGCATGACCGTCAACCTCGACAACGTGCCGCTGCGCGCGGAAAACATGTCCGCGGCCGAGATCCTCGCCTCCGAGTCCCAGGAGCGCATGTGCGCCGTCGTCGCCCCAGAGGACGTGGACAAGTTCATGGACATCTGCGCGAAGTGGGAGGTCGGCGCGGCGGTGATCGGCGAGGTGACCTCCGACAAGGACCGTCTGCAGGTGTTCCACAACGGCGAGCTCGTCGTGGACGCCCCGCCCTCAACTATCGACGAGGGCCCGGTCTACGAGCGTCCCTACGAGCGCCCGGGCTGGATGGACGAGGTGCGGGCCGGAGGTGACGTCGAGAAGCAAAGCGACATCAAGGACGCATGGCTCAAGATGGTCGCCTCGCCGGCGCTGTGCTCGCGCGACTTCATCACCGAGCAGTACGACCGCTACGTGCGTGGCAACACCGTGCAGGCGAAGTACGCGGACTCGGGCGTGCTGCGCATCAATGAGGAGACGCGCCGCGGCGTGGCCGTCTCCGCCGATGCGTCGGGACGCTACACCTACCTCGACCCGAACATGGGCGCGCGCCTGGCGCTCGCGGAGGCGTACCGCAACGTCGCCGTCACCGGCGCGACGCCGGTCGCGGTGACCAACTGCCTGAACTTCGGCTCCCCCGAGGACCCGGGCGTGATGTGGCAGTTCCGCGAGGCCGTGCACGGGCTCGCGGACGGCGCCGCGGAGCTGGGCATCCCGGTCTCCGGCGGCAACGTGTCGTTCTACAACCAGACGGGCGAGACGCCCATCCTGCCCACCCCGGTCGTCGGCGTGCTCGGCGTGATCGAGGACGTCGAGCAGACCGTCCCGCACGCGCTGACCTCGACGGAGGAGGACTACACGCTGCTCCTTCTCGGCGAGACGAAGGACGAGTTCGGCGGCTCGGTGTGGCAGGACATCTCCGGTGCGGGCCTGTCCGGTCTGCCGCCGCAGGTGGACCTGGCCAACGAGGCGCGCCTCGCCGAGTTCTTCGCCGGCAACGCCGCCGGGTTCGCGGCCGCGCACGACCTATCCGAGGGCGGCCTGTCCCAGGCGCTCTTCGAGCTGCTCCTCGGCTCCGACAAGGGCGCCGAGCTGAGCCTCGAGGCGGTCCACGAGGACGCGTTCACCGCGCTGTTCTCCGAGTCCGCCTCGCGCGTGCTCGCCGCCGTGACGCGCGACCGCGCCGCGTCCGCCGTCGAGCAGGCCACCGCCGCCGGCATCCCGGTCGCGGTGCTCGGCACCACCACCAACGATGGCATCGTGCGTATCGACGGCTCCGCCGAGCTCACCATGACCGAACTCGCCGGCGCGTGGGCCGCGACCATGCCGTCGCACTTCGCCGCTGCGACCGCCCCGAACGCGGCGGTCTAGGTGGTGTAGGGCCCGAAGGGATTGAGGACAAAACTGTCCTCATTCCCTCTCGCACCACCCCCGACCCCCAAAAAGCGCTAAAACGTGCGCTGCACGGCCGGGGCCGGCTCGACGAGCGGCTCCGGCTCGTACTGCCCGCGCAGGTCTTTGAGCGTCTGGGTGTGTTCCCAGAGGCGCTTGTCCTCGTCGGTGACGGGGACGAACTTGCGCGCCGGCAGCGGGTTGCCGTCGATGTCGATGCCGATGTAGGTGAACGTGGCGTGGATCGCGTCGACAAGCGAGTCCCGCCCGCCCCGCGGGTCGCCCGCGCGTAGGTGCACGGAAGTGTGGATCGAGCGCGAGTCGGTGCGCGTGATGCGCGCGTCCACCTCGATGAGGTCGCCGATGTGCACTGGGTGGTAGAAGCGAATGCCACCGGCGTAGACCGCGACGGTGCGCTCCCCGGACCACTCCATCGTGCAGGCAAGGCCGGCCTCGTCGATCCACTCCATCGCGGTGCCGCCGTGGACGTTGCCGCCCCAGTTCACGTCGGTGGGCTTGGCCATGAAACGGTGCACGATGCGCGGCGCGGTGGAGTTGTCGGTGTAGGTCTGGGCCTCCATCTCCGCCTCGATGGCCTTGCGCAGGTCGATGCGGGACTCGGCGGCCTTGGCCACGCGGCGCTCCTCGTCGTTCGTGGGCACGAACGTGGGCACCGGCATGGACTTGCCGGTGTCCGGGTCCTTGGCCACGAACACGACGAGGCAGTCGCAGGCGCGGGTGAACACACCCTCGCGCGGGTCGGCGGAGAGCACCTCGTTGACGATATGCATCGAGGATCGGCCCGTCATGGCGATGCGGGAGCGGACCTCGACGATGTGGCCGGACGGGATCGGGCGGGTGAAGTGGATGTGGCCCACGTAGGCGGTAACGCAGTAGGTGGCGGACCACTGCGCCGCGCAGGCGTAGGCGGCTTTGTCGATCCACTCCAGCACGCGCCCGCCGGAGACACCCTGCGCGCCGTGGTGCAGGACGTCGGTGGGCGATGCCATGAAACGGAGGGTGACGCGCGGGGAGCGCTCTGTGGCGACGGGGGTATTGGGCATGCCGACACCTTAATATGGGCCACCATGGTGCAGAAACAGGACCCGGTGCTCACGCGCGAGGCCGTCCAGGCCGTGGCGGGGTGGTTGGACGGTGGGGAAGCGGAGCCGTCGAGAAGCGAGCTTGCGAACGCCTGCCGCCGCACCGCCCGCACGCTGGCCGAGGAGCTGCCCGGGCACTCCGTGGAGCTGCGCGTGCCGCCGTTCGTGGCGGTGCAGTGCGTCGAAGGACCCAGGCACACGCGCGGCACCCCGCCGAACGTCGTGGAGATGGACGCGCGCACGTGGCTGCGCCTGGCCACCGGGCTGACCACGCTCGACGACGAGCTGAAGCTGGGTACCGTCGACGCCTCCGGTTCCCGCGCAGCCGAGATCGCCGCCGGCCTTCCCGTGATTGCGCTGCACTGACGTGACTCGGATACAGTGAGGGGCGTGCTTACGGAGAGCCCTATGGAAAGTCAGGATCTCGACCCCGCACCGCGCGAGGAGTGCGGCGTCTTCGGCGTGTGGGCGCCGGGTGAGGACGTGGCGAAGCTGAGCTACTTCGGCCTGTTCGCGCTGCAGCACCGCGGCCAGGAGGGCGCCGGCATCGCGGTGGGCGAGCGCGACAAGGTCGTCGTGTTCAAGGACACCGGGCTGGTCAGCCAGGTCTTCGACGAGCCGGTGCTCGAGGCGCTGCAGGGCGACGTCGCCATCGGCCACACCCGCTACTCCACCGCGGGAGGCAACTCGTGGGAGAACGTCCAGCCGATGTTCCGCACCTCGCCGAACGGCACGGACATCGCGCTCGCCCACAACGGCAACCTCATCAACTACATGGAGCTGCAGGCCGAGGCGATCGAGCGCAAGCTCATCCCCGCCTCCGGCGTGAATGGGCAGGGCTCCTCCTCCGACACCGCGGTGGTCTCCGCACTGCTCGCGGACCGGGTCACGGAGGACAAGTCGCTTCTCGACGCCTGCCGGGAGCTCCTGCCCCGCGTCAAGGGCGCGTTCTGCTTCATGATCACGGACGGCCACACCCTCTACGCCGCCCGCGACCCGCACGGCGTGCGCCCGCTTTCCCTCGGCCGGCTCGACGGCGGCTGGGTCGTCGCCTCGGAGACGTGCGCCCTCGACATCGTCGGCGCGTCCTTCGTGCGCGACATCGAGCCCGGCGAGCTTGTGGCCATCGATGACTCGGGCATCCACTCCGAGCGCTTCGCCGAGACCCCGAAGGCACACTGCGTGTTCGAGTACGTCTACGTCGCGCGGCCCGACTCCGTCATCGAGGGCCGGTCCGTGAACTCCTCGCGCATGGAAATCGGGCGGCGCCTCGCCCGCGTGAACCCGGTCGAGGCGGACCTGGTCATGCCCGTGCCGGAATCCGGCACGCCCGCCGCGATCGGGTACGCGGAGGAGTCCGGTATCCCGTTCAAGCAGGGCATGATGAAAAACGCGTACGTGGGCCGCACGTTCATCCAACCCTCGGACACGCTGCGCCAGCTCGGCCTGCGGCTCAAGCTCAACCCGGTGCGCGAGGTGATCGAGGGCAAGAAGCTCGTCGTCGTGGACGATTCGATCGTGCGCGGCAATACCCAGCGCAAGCTCATCCGCATGCTGCGCGAGGCCGGCGCAGCCGAGGTGCACGTGCGCATCGCCGCGCCACCGGTGAAGTGGCCGTGCTTCTACGGCATCGACTTCGCCAGCCCCGGCGAACTCATCGCCAACCACGGCCGCACCGACAGCGACGAGGCGATCGCCGAGTCCATCCGCACCGTCATCGGCGCGGACTCGCTCGCGTTCGTGCCCATCGATGACATGATCGCAGCCTCGAACCAGCCGGAAGAAAACCTCTGCGCGGCCTGTTTCACCGGCCACTACCCGCTCGGCCTGCCCGAGGGGAACGACAACGCCGACCTTGTCCGTCGCATCCAGAAAGGCGCTGAAGCGTAAATGACTACCGAAGACCAGCAGGTTTCCTACGAAGCGGCCGGCGTGTCCATAGAGGCAGGCGACAAGGCTGTCGAGCTGTTCGCCCCGCACGCGAAGCGCGCCTCCCGCCCCGAAGTCCGCGGCGGCCTCGGCGGGTTCGCCGGCTTGTTCGCGCTGGGCAAGTACAAGGAGCCGCTGCTCGCGGCCGGCTCCGACGGCGTGGGCACGAAGCTCGCCGTCGCCCAGGCGATGGACAAGCACGACACCATCGGCATCGACCTCGTGGCCATGTGCGTCGACGACCTCGTCGTGTGCGGGGCGGAGCCGCTGTTCCTGCAGGACTACATCGCCATCGGCAAGGTCGTGCCGGAGAAGGTCGCGGAGATCGTCGCCGGCATCGCCGAGGGCTGTGTGCAGGCCGGCTGCGCCCTGCTCGGCGGCGAGACGGCGGAGCACCCGGGCGTGATGGATCCGGACGAGTACGACGTCTCCGCCACCGCAGTCGGCGTCGTCGAGGCGGCGGACCTGCTCGGCCCGGATAAGGTGCGCGAGGGCGACGCCATCATCGCGATGGCGTCTTCCGGCCTCCACTCCAACGGCTACTCGTTGGCCCGCCACGTCCTGCTCGAGCGCGCCGGGCTGCCGCTGAACGCCGAGATGGAGGAGCTGGGGCGCACGCTCGGGGAGGAGTTGCTCGAGCCGACCCGCATCTACGCCCTCGACTGCCTCGAACTGGCCGCGGAGTGCGACGTGCGCACGTTCTGCCACGTCACCGGCGGCGGGCTCGCCGACAATATGGAACGCATCATCCCCGAGGGCCTCGTCGCGGAGATGCGCCGCGGCACGTGGGCCCCGGGCGCGATCTTCCGCACCATCAAGTCCGTCGGCCATGTGCCGGACGCCGAGATGGAGAAGACGTTCAACATGGGTGTGGGCATGGTGGCCGTGGTCAGCCCGCAGGACCGCGACCGCGCGCTGGCCATCCTCGCCGCCCGCCACATCGAGGCGTGGGAGCTCGGCGAGGTGCGCGCCGCCGCGGCGGGGGAGACCTCCCGCGCGGTGCTCACCGGCTCGCATCCGCAGTACTAGGGCCGCGCGGGACGCGAAAAAGGCACCCCGCAAGGTGCCTTCGTGCGCGCAACTTCGCTAGCGGCGCGCGTCGTCTTCCTCGTCCTCGTCCCAGTCGGCGTAGTCCGAGTACTGGTCGTCCACCTCGGGCTCGTCGTCGTCCCAGTTGCGCTGGGGCGCCTGACCGGACAGTTCCCGCTGCAGGGAATCGAGGTCCATTTCAGGAGTGTTGTACTTCAGCTGGCGAGCAACCTTGGTCTGCTTGGCTTTCGCGCGTCCGCGGCCCATGGCGTGACCCCCTTGAGGTGGTTAGGGCGGCCTGCAAAAAGAGGCGGCCTCATACTTTTTATCGTTATTTTCCTGTAGGACACTATAGCCTGCGCCAACGAAAAATGCGCTTTAGGCCCCTACGCTGCGCCTATGCGCGCCCACAGTTGGCCTACAGTTTTCCGCGTAGCGTATCGACGGCCCTCCGGCCCGCGTGCTCGCCCTCGTCCGCCGGCAGCGACGACGCGTCCACCGACGCGGCCACCCCGCCGGCGTCGAGCGGGGCCTCGAGTGCGGAGCGCTTGACCAGCGCGAGGGCGACAGGCCCCTCGTCCGCGTCGTGCACGACGGTGCCCAGCCTGCCCACGGCGCGCCCGCCGGCGGTAAGCGTGGTGCCCGGGGTCGGCTCGGTGGGGGCGGACCCGTCGAGCTGGAGCTTCACCAGCAGGCGGGGGGAGCGCCCGAGGTTTTCCACGCGGGCGACCGTCTCCTGCCCCCGGTAGCAGCCCTTGGCCAGGTGCACGGCGCGCACGGCGCCGCCCCGATTGATGAGGGAGGGCGCCTCGTGGGGGATCGACTTCTCGTCGAGGTCGGCGCGCAGCTCCGGCTCCCCGGCGGCGACGCGGAAGGCGGTGAACGCCATGAGGCCGGCGAGCGGGAACGCGCGCGCGGCTTCGCCGAGGCGCTCGCGCGGCACCGCGATGTCGGTCCGGCCGATGGCGCCCCAGCCCGGCAGGCGCCGCGTGAACGCCTGCCCGAGCGCGAGCTCGCCCGGCTCCCCGAGGACGGTGAGCAGCGCGAGACCGGTCTCCTCGACGGTCACGTCGGACCAGAACACCATCCTGCGCAGGTAGTCGGCCAAGGAGTCGCGCTGATACGAGGGCACGTCGAGGTAGAACACGCGGTCGACGAACGCGACGTCCGCGTGGTGCAGGATCCGGCCCTGGGCGTCGAGGTCGAGGGCCGCGGCGGCGAACCCGGAGGTGACGTCGTCAAGCTTCTGCGAAAGGAGGTTGTTGAGGAAGGCGGGGGCGTCGGGCCCGGCGACGGCGAGAACGGCGCGGTGCGAGCGGTCGATGAGCGTCGGCTCGGCGATGCGCTGCTCGCCGAGGGGGTCGCCGTAGTGCCAGGCCACCCCTTCGGCGTCGAGAAGCGAGGACCCCTCCAACGCGGCGGCCCCAGGCTGCGAAAGTAGCTCGGATGCGTAACCCATGAGCGCCTATCATAGGGGCATGTCGGAATCCTCCCTGCTCCCGCCCGCGCCCGTCATCTACCTGGTGGAGCCGTTCGGCGGCTCGGTGCGGCGGCAGAACCCGAACATGCCGCACGTGTTCTGGGACGACGCGGCGGTCACGCGCGGAGACGGGATCTTCGAGACCGTCCTCGTGCGCGGCGGGGAGGCGAAGAACCTGGACAAGCACCTCGACCGCTTCGCGCGCTCGGCACGGCTCATGGGGCTGCCGGAGCCGGTGCGCGAGCAGTGGGCTCGCGCGACACGCGAGGCGGTGGCGGACTACTGCGGGGAGCGCGGCGGGGACGCGGGCGACGTCGAGGCGCGCTGCGTGTGGACGTTTACCCGCGGCCGCGAAACCACCGGCGTGCCCACCGCCTGGCTCACCGTCCGCCCGATCGCCGACGAGGTGCTCGACCAGCGCGAGCACGGCGTCGCGGCGGTGACCACCCCGCGCGGCTACAGCATCGACCCGGACGTGCCCTGGCTGGGCGTCGGCGCGAAGACGCTCAACTACGCGCTCACGATGGCGGCGCTGCGCTGGGCGAAAGAGCAGGGCGCGGACGACGTCATCTACGTCGAGCCGGACACGGGCCGCGTGCTCGAGGGGGCGACGAGCTCCGTGCTCATGGTGAAAAAGGGCGGGCGCCTGCGCACCCCCGCGCCAGGCCCGGGGGTGCTCGCCGGCACGACGCAGGCCGCGATCTTCGAGCACGCGGAGCGGCTCGGCTGGAAGTGCAAGGCGAAGAACATCTACGTCGGGGAGCTGTTCAAGGCGGAATCCGTCTGGCTCGTCAGCTCGACGCGCATCGCCACGCGCGTGAAGCGCCTCGACGGCACGAAGCTCGCCGCCCCGGACAACGAGGCCGAGATCCGGCAGCTCATCGCCGACGCCGTCGCGTGACGGCGTTTGGCCGTGACGGCGCTTGTCCGTAACCGCGCCGGTACCGTCTAGCCGGCGACCCGCTTGAGCTCGGCGGACATGTACGGCACCATCTCGCCGTCCACGGCGCGCTCGTCCACCCAGCCGAGGTTGTTGTTCGGCATGAGGCCGTAGAGGCGCTTGCCCGGGCCGTGGCTCGCCGGGCCGGTCTCGGTGGCGATGGTGGAGGCGCTGGTGAGCTGCCACGCGCGCTCGTTCACCGGCTCGCCGTACATGATTTCCACGAGGCCGCGGGAATTCGTGAGCGTCACCTCGATCTCGTCCTTGAGCGAGATGCGCCAGAACCCGACTTCACGCTGGTCGGCCCCGGTGGCGTTGCCCTCCGCGTCGAGGCGCCAGATGCGGGACTCGAAGCGCAGGTAGTTCTCCCCATCGTGGGAAACGACGAGCTGCTGGCCGAACGCGTACTCGTCGCCGTTGTCGTTCGCCTGGCCCGAGCCGGACCACACGCCGACGAGCGGCAGGAGGGCGAGCAGGCCGTCGTGCAGGCTCGGGCCGTAGCGCAGGTTCGCGGTGTCGGCGGCGAGGGGCATGTCCTCGAACCCGAGCTCCGGGATGTTGCGGTGCGCGGTCTCCTTGGACTGCTCCGCGGCGAGGTTGACGGCGTCGTTGCCGTTGAGCGGTGCGCTGTTGTCAGCAGTGTTCTCAGTCATGCTGCCCCAGGGTAGACGCTCCGGCGCGCGGCTCGAGGTCCGCCGCCTCAACGCGGGTGTTCACCCGGTCGCGGGAGAACTCGATGGACCCGCCGTTGAGTTGCACGAGATCCGCCGGCCCGTCGAGCGGGAGCTCGCGCGTGTCCAGGTCGAGCGTGAAGCCGGCGAGGACGGCGTCCTGCTCGCCGGAAGGGACGTCGAGAAGCTGGCTCGGGCGCATGTGGAACACGCCGTCCTCGAGGCGGAGGGTGACCACCGCGGTGGCCGGTTCGCTCGCTCCCGGCACGGTGCCGGTGAGGCGCGCTTCACTGGCGACGCCGCCGGAGGGGGAGATGTCGTACGGGTTGGCCATGTCCAGGTCGGTGATGTCGAGCAGCTTGCCGAAGCCGACTCCGTCGAGGCGCACGCGGCGGCGCACCACGCGCGCGTCCGCCCCGACGAAATCCCCGCGCAGCGCCGCGCGCGGGTCGGCGAGCTCGAGGTTGAACAGCTCGACGCTCACCGTGCCCACGCCGGGTCCCGGGATGTCCTCGTCAATGCGCTGCACCGCCACGCGAGGCACCCGCCCGGTCAGCGCCGACGCCGCGTAGGGGAACCCGGCGACGGTCGCATCCGCGCCGGGCGGGGCGATGCCGCGCTCGACGTGGGAGGCGAGCGCGGTGTCGCCGAGAGCGAGCGCGCCGAGCAGCGCGGCGGCGGCCGCGAGGGCGGGAACGTAACGTGGTGCCATGACTGCCGACATCCTAAGCGCACATCTGCCCGGTGAGCGCGTGCGACCCCTCCTCGCCGCCGCCGCGGAGCACGACGGCATCGCCGCGTTTTCCGAGGCGTTCGAGCTGGGCCTCGACGACGCCCGCGCGGGGCACACCCACCTCACCGTCGAGGACAGCGGCGGCAAGGGCGCGGTGATCGCGTGCGCCGCCCTCGCCCCGGACGGGTCGTGCGAGCTCGTGGTGGACCCGCGGCGCCGGCGCGAGGGGCTGGGGACGGCGCTGGCGGAGGCGGTGCGCAGGCGCGACGGCGGCGCCGGCTTCTGGGCGCACGGTGACCTCCCCGCGGCCCGCGCGCTCGCGGCCGAGCTCGGGCTCACGCCGCAGCGGGAGCTGCTGGTCATGGGGGTCGACGCCGCCGAGCTGGGCCAGCTGCCCGCGATCCCGGACGGGTTCGAAGCGCTGAGCTACCCCGAGGCGGCGCGCCGGTTCGGGCGCGAGCGAGTGGAGGAGCAGTGGCTCGAGGTGAACAACGAGGCGTTCTCCTGGCACCCGGAGCAGGGCGGGTGGGACCTCGACCGCCTGCACCGCGGGATGGAGGCGGAGTGGTTCGACCCGGACGGGGTGCGTTTGCTTTACGACGGCGCCACGCTGGCGGGATTCCACTGGACGAAGCGCCACCCAGACGGGACGGGCGAGGTGTACGTCGTGGGGCTCGCGTCGCGTTACCGGGGGGAGGGAATGGGGGGACCGCTGATGCGGGTGGGGTTGGAGTACCTCATTGGGGTGGGATCACCGCAGGTCATCCTCTATGTGGAGGCCGACAACGAGCCCGCCGTGAAGCGTTACCGGCAGCTCGGCTTCGCTGTGCGGGAGCGGCACGTCGTGTACAAGTAAATGGCGTCTGACGTGCGCGAACACTGCGCTTCCAAGAAGTTAACCCATTATTCACTTAACCGGTTACCAAGGATTAACCAGGATTCCGTAGGTTTGCAATCGTGAGTAATCGGACAGTTGTGCCGATGCTCGACATTGAACTGTTAAGCACCGGAAAGGTATCCCGTGATCCGTAACTTCAAGCGCACCGCCGCGATCGTCGGCGTCGTTGCAGCATCTTCCGTTTCCCTCGTCGCTTGTGGCGATTCCGACGACGACAACGCGTCGTCGACCTCCGTCGAGTCCAACACGGAGACCTCCACCGCGACCGAGACCTCCACCTCCGGCAACAAGGACGACAAGAAGTCCGGCGCGTACGAGCTCTCCGGCCAGACCGGCACCCTCGTCGCTGAGGGCGCTTCCTCTCAGCAGAACGCGATGGACTACTTCGCTTCCGTCTACTCCTCCGAGGTTCCGGGTGCTCAGCTCGCTTACACCCCGTCCGGCTCCGGCTCCGGCCAGAAGAACTTCATCGCCAACCAGGCTGTGTTCGCTGGCTCTGACTCCCCGCTGAAGGACGACCAGATCCAGGCTGCTGCCGACCGTTGCGGTGGCAACGAGGCTTGGCACCTGCCGTTCGTCATCGGCCCGGTCGCCGTCGCCTACAACCTCAAGGGTGTGGACAAGCTCAACCTGACCGTCGACAACATCGTCGAGATCTTCCAGGGCGTCATCACCACCTGGAACGACCCGAAGATCGCCGAGGCGAACCCGGGCGTGAACCTCCCGGACGAGCCGATCAACGTCTTCTACCGCTCCGACGAGTCCGGCACCTCCGACAACTTCCAGAAGTTCCTGGCTGCCGCCTCCAACGGCAAGTGGGAGTCCACCGGCAAGGCGTTCCCGAACGCTGTGGGCACCGGCGCCAACGGCTCCTCCGGCGTTGCCCAGGAGGTTAAGGCGACCGAGGGTGCTATCACCTACGTCGAGGCTGGCTTCGCGGACAAGAAGGCGAACATCGACTTCGGCAACGGCCCGGTCGAGCTCACCAACGAGACCGTTGGCAAGGTTCTGGACGACCTCGCCTTCAAGACCGACGGCCACAACATGGTTGTCGATTCCGACAAGCTGTTCAAGACCAACACCGCTGGCGCGTACCCGCTGGTGCTGACGACCTACGAGATCGTCTGCTCCGCTGGCTACGACAAGGAGACCTCCAACATGGTGAAGGACTTCCTCAACGTCGCTCTCGATCACCAGGATCAGGAGCTCGCTGACGAGGGCTTCATCCCGGTCACCGGCGCTCACGCTGACCGCCTGCGCGAGGCGATCAACGCCATCCAGTAACGCCGCAGCGCGTTTGGTCCTCCGGCCGTAGACCGGAGGGCGGACCGACCCCCCACTGATTCCGATCGATCTGCGGGGGGTCTAC
This sequence comes from Corynebacterium jeddahense, assembly GCF_028609865.1. Taxonomy (NCBI): domain Bacteria; kingdom Bacillati; phylum Actinomycetota; class Actinomycetes; order Mycobacteriales; family Corynebacteriaceae; genus Corynebacterium; species Corynebacterium jeddahense. The sequence goes on along the minus strand of NZ_CP063194.1, from coordinate 2,074,272 downwards.
GTATGCGGGTACCAGGTCGCCGACCTCGGTTAACCCCCACCTCCAACCGTTTTATTCTCAAAGGATTCGAGCATATGGCTGACAACGAACTGCCGGCTACCGAGCACGACGACCGCGGCGCAGGGCCCGCGACGAAAACCGATCCGGTGGTCCAGTCCTCCACGGGCCGCCCAGTGCGCAAGGGCCAGGACCCGGCGACCGAGGGCACCCCGATCGCCGGCGAGCCCTCCGGCTCCGCGACCGGCGCGGGCGTGAAGCGCCCGGGCGACCGCGTCTTCGAGTTTTTCTCCACCGCCTCCGCGGTGCTCATCACCGTCCTCGTCGCCGCGATCGGCATCTTCCTGCTCATTCAGGCGATGCCCCCGCTCGTGCGTAACGACGGCGGCTTCCTCGGCTTCCTCACCTACGGCGGCGACTGGCAGACCTCCAACCTCGACGCGATGAAGTTCGGTATCCCGAACCTCTTCTTCTCCACGCTGACCATCTCGTTGATCGCGCTGATCATCGCCATGCCGATCGCGCTCGGCGTCGCGCTGTTCCTCTCGAACTACTGCCCGCCGCAGCTCGTTCGCCCGCTGGGCACCCTCGTGGACATGCTCGCGGCCGTGCCGTCGATCGTCTACGGCCTGTGGGGCGCGCAGGTGCTCGGCCCGCTGCTGGGCGACTTCTACAAGTGGGTCAACGGCTGGGGCGGCGACTTCTTCCTGTTCGCCACCTACCAGAACTCCCCGCCGTTCTCCACGGCCCGCAACATGATGACCGGCGGCATCGTGCTCGCGATCATGATCCTGCCGATCATCGCCGCGACCGCCCGCGAGATCTTCGTGCAGACGCCTCCCGGCCAGATCGAGTCCGCACTTGCGCTCGGCGCGACGCGCTGGGAAGTCATCCGCATGACGGTCATCCCGTTCGGCCTCTCCGGCTTCATCGCCGGCGCCATGCTCGGCCTCGGCCGCGCGCTGGGCGAGACCATGGCGCTCTACATGGCCGTGGCCCCGGCGAACGACTTCCGCGGCTCCCTGTTCGACGGTGGCACCACCTTCGCTACCGCGATCGCGAACGCCGCCGCAGAGTTCAACAACCCGGTCTCCGCGGGCGCCTACATCGCCGCCGGCCTGGTGCTGTTCCTACTGACCTTCGTTGTCAACTCGATCGCCCGCGCGATCGTCAACAAGTAAGGGAGCGAAGCAGATATGTCTACTGCAGTTCCGAACAACGGCGCCGCCAACGGCGCTTCGCGCGTCGCAACGCAGGCGACGGGCACCTCGCAGGTGGCCACCGCCGCCACCGACTCGCGCCCCGCGCGCCGCGGCGACAACCCGTTCACCGACATCGCGTCGGGCCGCAAGACCACGAACGCCATCATGGGCGGCCTCATGTGGCTGTGCATGATCCTCGCGCTCATCCCGCTGCTGTGGCTGCTCATCACCGTGATCTCCCGCGGCTGGGGCGCCGTGATCGACCCCGACTGGTGGACGAAGGACATGGTCGGCGTCCGCGCCGCGAAGGAGGGCGGCGGCGCCGCGCACGCGATCGCCGGCACCCTCATGCAGACGTTCATCGCGTCCCTGTTCTCCATCCCGATCGGCATCTTCACCGCCATCTACCTGGTGGAGTACTCCAACGGCAACAAGCTGGGCAAGCTCACCACCTTCATGGTGGACATTCTCTCCGGTGTGCCGTCGATCGTCGCCGCGCTGTTCGTCTACGCCCTGTGGATCACCATCCTCGGCCAGCAGCGCTCCGGCTTCGCGGTGTCGCTCTCTCTCATCCTGCTCATGATCCCGGTCGTGGTGCGCAACACCGAGGAGATGCTCCGCGTCGTGCCGATGGATCTGCGCGAGGCCTCCTACGCCCTCGGTGTGCCGAAGTGGAAGACCATTGTGCGCATCGTGCTGCCTACGGCGCTGTCCGGCATCGTCACCGGCATCATGCTCGCCATCGCCCGCGTGATGGGCGAGTCCGCCCCGGTGCTCATCCTCGTCGGCTCCACCCCGGCCACGAACTGGTTCGACATGTTCGACAAGCCGCAGTCCTCGCTGCCGCTGTTCATGCTCGACATGTGGAAGTCCGGTGCGGTCGGTCCGGCGAACGACCGTCTTTGGGGCGCAGCGCTGACGCTCGTCATCCTCGTCGTCACCTTGAACCTGCTCGCCCGCTTTGTGGCGAAGCGCTACTCGGTCAAGAAGTAACCCACCCCGCGTTTCCCACACCATCCAGGAGAAAACCCAGATGTCTACCAAGCTCGAACTCAACGACGTCAACATCTACTACGGCGATTTCCACGCCGTGCAGAACGTCAACATGCAGATCCCGGCGAAGGCGGTCACCGCGTTCATCGGCCCGTCCGGCTGCGGCAAGTCCACCGTGCTGCGCACCATCAACCGTATGCACGAGGTCATCCCCGGCGCGTCCGTGAAGGGCCAGATCCTCCTCGACGGCCACGACATTTACGGCAAGAACGTCGACCCGGTGGCCGTGCGCAACACCATCGGCATGGTGTTCCAGAAGGCGAACCCGTTCCCGACCATGTCCATCGAGGACAACGTCGTCGCCGGCCTCAAGCTCGCCGGCGAGAAGGACAAGAAGAAGCTCAAGGAGGTCGCCGAGCAGTCCCTGCGCGGCGCGAACCTCTGGGACGAGGTGAAGGACCGCCTGGACAAGCCGGGCGGCGGCCTCTCCGGCGGTCAGCAGCAGCGCCTCTGCATCGCCCGCGCGATCGCGGTGCGCCCCGAGGTGCTCCTCATGGACGAGCCCTGCTCGGCTCTCGACCCGATCTCGACCCTGGCCGTGGAGGACCTCATCCATGAGCTCAAGGACGAGTACACCATCGTCATCGTGACGCACAACATGCAGCAGGCTGCGCGCGTGTCCGACAAGACCGCGTTCTTCTCCCTCGAGGCCACCGGCAAGCCGGGCCACCTCGTGGAGTTCAACGACACGACGACCATCTTCGAGAACCCTTCTCAGAAGGAGACGGAGGACTACATCTCCGGCCGCTTCGGCTAGAGCACTCCCGCTTCTCGACGCCCTCCCGGTGCCGCCCGCAGCAGGCACTGGGAGGGCGCGCGCGTTTAGCCCTCGACGCGGAACTTGCGCTCGATGGTGGCGAACTTCTCGTCCGGGTTGTAGTCCGGTTCGTCGCGGCGCAGCAGGTACGCCTCGGGTTTCAGCCCGGTGATGAGGAAGACCATGCGCCCGGCCACGCCGACGCAGCGGTCCGCGTAGCGCTCGTAGTAGCGGGCGAGCATGGACAGGTCGACGGCCTCGCGGGTGGAGTACTCCCACTCCCGGTCGGAAACCAAACTGCACAGGTAGGCGCGCATGTCGTCGACGCCCTCGTCGATCGTGTGCAGCTCCACCGCGGCGTCGGCGTCCGGCTCGACGAGGAGGTTGCGGGTGGCGGCGCCCATGTCGTCGACAAGCCGCGCGAGCTCCTCGACGTAGCCGTGCAGCGGGGCGGGGTAGACCGGCTCCGGGTAGCGCTGGCGCGCGAGCAGGGCGATGTTGCGGGCGAGCGAGCCCATGCGCTCGAAGTGCTCGACGATGTAGATGGCGGAGAGCACCTGGCGCAGGTCGCTGGCGACGGGGTTCTGCAGCGCGAGGAGGCGCATGCTGCGTTCCTCGCAGCGGTCGCTGATCTCCTGCAGGCTGTCGGCCTCGGTGAGGGCGGTTTCAGCGTCGTCGAGCGACTGCTCGAGCAGCGCCGCGTTCGCGTGCGAGGCGATGCTGCGCACGGTGTCGCACATCTCGAGAAGGTCCCGGTTAAAGGCCTTGAGGTGTTCGCGGTACTGGACGCGGAGCATGTGCTTCACGCTACCCGCGGGCTCGTGGCTATCCTCCGTTATTTTCAATCTCTGCTCCTTCCGGTACGGCCTCGTCCTCCGGGTCGTCGAGCCAGCCCTCGGGCAGGGCGATCTTGCCCGCCGAGCCCTGGCGGCCGCGGGCGTCGTCGGCGTGCTCGGCCCTCTCGTCCGAGTCGGCGATGGGGGCGAGGCGTTCGCGCAGCTCGGCGAGCGAGGTGACCTGGGCGAGCGACTTGCGGAACTCCCCGCCGACGGGGAACCCGCGCAGGTACCAGCCGGTGTGCTTGCGGATGTCGCGGCACGCGTGCTCCTCGCCGTCGTGCGCGGCGAGCAGCTCCGCGTGGCGGTAGATGATGCGCGCGACCTGGCCCAGGGTCGGTTCGGGCGGGATCGCGTCGCCACGCAGCTGCGCCCCGAGCTGGGCGAACAGCCACGGGCGACCGAGGCAGCCGCGGCCGACCTCAACGCCGTGGCAGCCGGTCTGTGCCATCATCTTCGCGGCGTCGTCGGCGGCGAAGATGTCGCCGTTGCCGATGACGGGCACGCCCGTGCCCTCCATGTGCTCGACGAGGCGGCCGATCTCGTCCCAGTGCGCCTCGCCCGAGTAGCGCTCGGCGCCGGTGCGCGCGTGGAGGGCGACGGCGGACGCGCCGGACTCGGCGGCGATGCGCCCGGCGTCGAGGTGCGTGTGGTGCTCGCCGTCGATACCGATGCGGAACTTCACCGTAATTGGCACGCCAGAGCCCTCGGCGGCGCGCACGGCGGCCTCGACGATGTTGCCGTAGAGGCGTCGCTTGTACGGGATCGCGCAGCCGCCGCCCTTGCGCGTGACCTTGGGCACCGGGCAGCCGAAGTTCATGTCCACGTGGTCCGCGATGTTCTCCTCGACGATCATGCGCACCGCCTCGTACGTGAACTTCGGGTCGACGGTGTAGAGCTGCATCGAGCGCGGCGTCTCTACGTCAGCGAACGTGGTCATGTGCAGGGTCTTCTCGTTGCGCGCCACCATCGCGCGCGCCGTGATCATCTCGCAGACGTACAGCCCAGACGCGGTGTCGGTGAGCTCCTCCTCGATCTCGCGGCACAGGACGCGAAACGGCATGTTGGTCACCCCGGCCATCGGCGCGAGGATGACGGGGGAGTTGAGGTCGATGCCGCCGATGGTGAGGGCGGGTTGCTGGGCGGACGCGGCTGTCGTCATAGTGCGCTCCATTCTTCCCGCGGTCCCGCCCGCGCGTCCAATCGCGGCGGCTACGCCCTTTCGGGGGTACCCCAGCCCCGGTATGCAGTTGCTTTACGACGCGTCCCGCACACTTCGTGGCAGTGGGTCCTACGTCACAATAGGGTGGGGTCTGTTATCTACTCGAACGAACAGATATAGGGAGCATCATGAGCGATCGCATCGCCAACCCCCAGCTGCGCGACAAGGTCATGACGGCCGAGGAAGCAGTCCAGTTTGTCAACCACGGCGACAAGGTCGGCACCTCCGGCTTCACCGGCGCCGGCTACCCGAAGGCCATGCCGGCAGCCATCGCGGAAAAGGCGAAGGCGGCCCACGAGAAGGGCCAAGACTTCTCCATTGACATGTACACCGGCGCCTCCACCGCCCCGGAGTGCGACGGTGTGCTCGCCGAGGCTGGCGCGCTGCGCTACCGCATGCCGTACCAGTCCGATCCGACCATGCGTAACAAGATCAACGCCGGCGAGATGAAGTTCCAGGACATTCACCTGTCCCACTCCGGCATGATGGTCGAGGAGGGCTTCTTCGGCGACGTCGACCTCGCCATCGTCGAGGCCGTGCGCATCACCGAGGAGGGCAACATCGTCCCGTCCTCGTCCGTGGGTAACTCCGTGGAGTTCCTCAACGCCGCGAAGAAGATCATCATCGAGGTCAACGAGTGGCAGTCCGAGGAGCTCGAGGGCATGCACGACATCTGGACCGTGCCGCCGCTGCCGAACCGCGTGCCCATCCCGATCACCAAGTGCGGCGACCGCATCGGCAAGACCTACATCGAGATCGACCCGGAGAAGGTCGTTGCCGTGGTCAAGACCGACGCCCCGGACCGCAACGCCCCGTTCAAGGCGCCGGACGAGATCTCCGAGCAGATCGCCGGCAACTTCCTCGACTTCCTGGAGCACGAGGTCAAGGCCGGCCGTCTCGCCTACGACGGCTACGTCATGCAGTCCGGCGTGGGCAACGTGCCCAACGCCGTGATGTCCGGCCTCATGGAGTCGAAGTTCGAGAGCATCCAGGCCTACACCGAGGTGATCCAGGACGGCATGGTGGACCTCATCGACGCCGGCAAGATGACCGTCGCATCCGCCACCTCGTTCTCGCTGTCGCCGGAGTACGCGGACAAGATGAACACCGAGGCCTCGCGCTACCGCGAGTCCATCATCCTGCGCCCGCAGTCCATCTCCAACCACCCCGAGGTCATCCGCCGCACGGGCCTTATTGCGTCGAACGGCATGATCGAGGCGGACATCTACGGCAACGCCAACTCCACCCACATCAACGGCTCGCGCCTCATGAACGCCCTGGGCGGCTCCGGCGACTTCACCCGCAACGCCTACATCTCCACGTTCATCTCCCCGTCCGTGGCCAAGGACGGCGCCATCTCCGCGATCGTGCCGTTCGCCTCGCACATCGACCACAACGAGCACGACGCCATGGTCTTCATCACCGAGTACGGCGTCGCCGACCTGCGCGGCCTCGCCCCGCGTGACCGTCCGGCGAAGATGATCTCCATCGCGCACCCGTCCTACCGCCCGCTGCTCGAGGAGTACGTCGAGCTGGCCTCCAAGTGCAAGTACCAGGCGACGCCGCACGACCTGCGCCACGCCTTCGACTTCCACATCCGCATGGAGGAGACCGGCACGATGATGAAGGGCGAGTAGGCCCTTCGGGGCGCGGCCGCTGCCGCCGCCTCGCCGCTCTGCTCTGAAAGTCGAGTTCGGGAGGTCGAGTTCACCGCGTTTTCCGGCCGGACTCGACCTCCCGGACTCGACTTTTGCGGTGTGGGCCCCGTCCCGCGCCCCGATTACCGCGGCCCAGCCCGCGCGGGCTACCATGATTCCCTGCGGGCCTTTAGCTCAGTTGGTAGAGCTACGGACTTTTAATCCGCAGGTCGTGGGTTCGAGCCCCACAGGGCCCACCGCATGCCTCGGCTTCGGCCGGGGCGTTTCGCGTCTCGACGACCCACAGGAGCACCACCCATGAATGTCGCCATCGCGTTCGGGATGACCCTGCTCGCCGGGCTCTCGACCGGCCTCGGCGGCCTGCTCGTCGCGCTCAAGCGCAGCCCCGGCGATAGGTTCCTCGCCGCGTCCCTCGGGTTCTCTGCCGGGGTGATGGTGTACATCTCGCTGGTGGAGTTGCTGCCGGAGGGCGTCGATACGCTGGCCGGCGAGGGGGCGGACGGCGAGCTGTGGGGGACCGTCGCGTTCTTCGCCGGCATCGCCGTGATCGCGCTCATCGACCGGTTCGTGCCCGAGGGCGTCAACCCGCACGAGGACCATTCCGGGGGAAGCATGGGCCGCGTCGGGGTGGTCACCGGGCTCGCGATCGCGGTGCACAACTTCCCCGAGGGCTTTGCCACCTTCATTTCCGCGCTGGAGGACCCGGTGATGGGCGTGCCCATCGCGATCGCGATCGCCATCCACAACATCCCGGAGGGCATCGCCGTCGCGGTGCCGCTGCGCGAGGCGACCGGTTCGAAGTGGAAAGCCGCCGGCTGGGCGACGCTCTCCGGCCTGGCGGAACCGCTCGGGGCGCTCATCGGCTACCTGCTCCTGCGCTCGTTCCTTGGGCCCGTCACGCTCGGCGCGGCGTACGCGGCGATCGCGGGCGTCATGGTGTTCGTCAGTCTGGACAAGCTGCTGCCCACCGCGATCCAGACGGGCCGGCACCACACCGCGATCTACGGCATGGTCGCTGGCATGGCGGTGATGGCGGTGAGCCTGCTGCTTCTGCCGAATTAGCAGCGTGTTTGTCGCGCCGCGAACGCCCGGTTTATGATCGAACGGCTGTCTTTCAGCGCCCCCATCGTCTAGCGGCCTAGGACCCCGCCCTTTCACGGCGGTAGCACGGGTTCGAATCCCGTTGGGGGTACGGCCCTGTGGCGCAGTTGGTTAGCGCGCCGCCCTGTCACGGCGGAGGTCGCGGGTTCAAGTCCCGTCAGGGTCGCCATCACGCCTCGAGGTTCGCCTCGGGGCGTTGTGCGTATCGACGGCTACGCTTTCGCGGGGGTGGAGGCGCCGCAGGTGGGGCCCCTGGTGGCGTCGATACGCGAGGCGCTCGAGAACTTCGCCGCCATCGGGCTGGGCTACCTCACCCTCGACCGCCCGAGCTCGACGCTCTCGGGCGGCGAGGTGCAGCGCGTGAAGATGATCCGCCACCTCGGCTCCGCGCTCACGGACGTGACCTACGTCTTCGACGAGCCGACCGCGGGCCTGCACGCCGCCGACATCGACCGGCTCAACGCGCTGCTTGCCGCGCTGCGTGACAAGGGCAACACCGTGCTCGTCGTGGAGCACCGCCCGCAGACCATCGCGATCGCGGACTACGTCATCGACCTCGGCCCGGGCGCCGGGTCCGCCGGCGGGCAGGTCGTGGCCACGGGCTCGCCCACCGAGCTTGTGGCGTCTGCCGGCGAAACCGGCTCGGCGACGGGTCGCTACCTTGCGTACGCAGGCGATTTGGCTGCGCGCGAGGGGTCTGTGTAAGGTAACAACTCGTGCAAAGCGCACGAAAAACAACAGAATATGGCCCTGTGGCGCAGTTGGTTAGCGCGCCGCCCTGTCACGGCGGAGGTCGCGGGTTCAAGTCCCGTCAGGGTCGCCGAACAGCTTGTACAAGCCGTTCTGGCTAGATAGCTCAGTCGGTAGAGCACACGCCTGAAAAGTGTGGGGTCGCCAGTTCGATCCTGGCTCTAGCCACACTCTCGCGAGGCCCCTCCCTCCGTCCGCACAGGATGGTGAGAGGGGCTTCGCATTGTATAGTCGTGGCCATGTCTACATCCCCGTCTGCAACCCCCGAAGTCTCAGTGCGTACCAACGAGGCAGAGCACCAGTACGAGATCCTCGTCGGCGGCGAGGTGGCCGGCCTCGCCACCTACACCGACCGCGACGGCGCGCGCGAGCTGCCGCACACCGTGGTGGACCCGAAGTACCGCGGCCAGGGCCTGTCCAAGCCGCTCATCCAGCACGCGCTCGACGACGCGCAGGCGAACGGTCTCCGCGTCATCCCCACCTGCCCGGCGGTGGAGCGCTTCATCGAGCAGCACCCGGAGTACAAGGGCCTCGTCGGCTAGATGATGTAGGAGCCCGGATCCACGTAGTTGTCCGGGTCGACGAGCCGGATGCACTCGTCCGTCTTGCGCGGGCGGGACTTCGCGGGGATGCCCACCGCGATCGAGTTTTCCGGCACGTCCTTGGTCACCACCGCGTTCGCGCCGATGGCGGAGCCGGAGCCGATGGTGATCGGCCCGAGGATTTTCGCGCCCGCGCCGATGGTGACGTTGTCGCCCACGGTGGGGTGGCGCTTCGTCTGGGTGAGCACCTGCCCGCCGAGCGTCACGCCGTGGTAGAGCATGACGCCCTCACCGATCTCGGCGGTCTCGCCGATGACGATGCCCATGCCGTGGTCGATGAAAAAGCGTCGCCCGATGGTCGCACCCGGGTGGATCTCGATGCCGGTGAAGAACCGGTTGGCCTGCGCGAGGATGCGCGCCGGCCCCTTCCAGCCCCGCTCCCACATGGCGTGGCAGATTCGGTGCACCCAGATTGCGTGGAGGCCGGAGTACACGACGGCGTTCTCGAGGTCGCCGCGCGCCGCTGGGTCGTGCTCGCGGGCGTTCGCCAGGTCTTCGCGGATGGTGCTCACGACGGTGGTGGCCAGGGAAAGCATGGGGCGAAGTGTACCAATCTGTTCGTTTTGGGCGGGCAAAAAATTCCCCCGCGCAGCCGGAGGGGTGCGCGGGGGAGTGGCGGAGCTCGCTGCCAAGCAGCCGCTTAGTCGCGGATGTCCTCGTAGAGGATGGTGGAGACGTAGCGCTCGCCGAAGTCCGGGATGATAACGACGATGGTCTTGCCCTCGTTCTCGTCGCGGGCGGCGAGGTCGAGCGCGGCCTTCACGTTCGCGCCGGCGGAGATGCCGCCGAGGATCGCGTCCTTGACCGCGAGCTCACGCGAGGTGGCCACGGCGTCCTCGTTGGAGACGGCGATGATCTCGTCGAGAAGGGCGCGGTCGAGGGTGCCCGGGATGAAGTTCGCGCCGAGGCCCTGGATCTTGTGCGGGCCGGCCTCGCCCTTGGACAGCAGCGGCGACGCGGCCGGCTCGACGGCGACGGCCTTGACCTCGGGCTTCTGCTCCTTGAGGTACTTACCGGCGCCCGAGATGGTGCCGCCGGTGCCCACGCCGGCGACGAGGATGTCCACCTCGCCGTCAGTGTCGTTCCAGATCTCCGGGCCGGTGGTGGTGTAGTGGATCTTCGGGTTGGCCTCGTTCTCGAACTGGCGGGCCAGGACCGCGCCCTCGTTCTCGGCGACGATCTCGTTGGCCTTCTCCACCGCGCCCTTCATGCCAGCCGCGCCCGGGGTGAGCACGATCTCGGCGCCGTAGGCGCGCAGCAGCACGCGGCGCTCGGTGGACATGGTCTCCGGCATGGTGAGGATGACCTTGTAGCCCTTCGCCGCACCCGCGAGCGCCAGGGCGATGCCGGTGTTGCCCGAGGTGGCCTCGACGATGGTGCCGCCCGGCTTGAGTTCGCCGGACGCCTCGGCGGCCTCGACGATGGCCTTGCCGATGCGGTCCTTCACGGAGTTCGCCGGGTTGTAGAACTCCAGCTTGGCCAGCACGCGCGCCTTCGCTTCGTGGGCCTCGGTGATGTCGTGCAGCTCGACGAGCGGGGTGCCGCCGATGAGCTCGAGTACGTTGTTCGCGATATTCGCCATGATGATCCTTCTCCTTGTCGGTGACGTGTCCGGCGCCCATTGTACACCCGCCAGTAGACCGTGCGGTTTGGGCGAAACAGACAGGGTGGTTCGGCAGGGGCGGGCCGGAGGGTCGTCGATACGCAACATGCCCGGGCGTGTGGCACGCGGGTGAGCGGGGCTAAATTTGGCTACCCCCGTTCGGGCGATATGATGAAACCGTTTTGGAGTCCTGTTCAGCTCCGGGTGTGCCCGCACGGGGATGCCGGAACGGTGGAAGGCGACAAGTATGACGATGGATGCGCAGCGCATCAAATACGACGATGACGCGATCCGCGCGGCGTTGACGGCGCTGAAGACCGCCACGGGGATCCCTGTGGCGATGTACGGCACGCTGCTCGCGGACAACCGGCTGCAGATCACCCAGTGGATCGGGCTTCGCACCCCGGCCCTGCAGAACCTCACCATCGACGCCGGGGCGGGCGTCGGCGGGCGCGTGGTGAACACCCGCCGGGCCGCCGGCATCTCGGACTACACCCGCGCGAACACCATCTCCCACGAGTACGACAAGCAGATCCAGGACGAGGGCCTGCACTCGCTCGTCGCCGTGCCCGTCATCGTGCGTCGCGAGATTAGGGGCGTGCTCTACGTCGGCGTGCACTCGCCGGTGCGCCTCGGCGACAAGGTGATCGAGGAGGTCACCATGACTGCCCGCACCCTCGAGCAGGACCTCGCGGTCAACGCGGCGATGCGCTCCGCGGACGGCGAGCGAGCCGGGGCGAAGAGCGGGCACTCGATGAACAGCGCCGAGTGGGAGCAGGTCCGCTCGACGCACTCGAAGCTGCGCATGCTCACGAACAAGGTGGAGGACGAGGAGCTGCGCAAGGAGCTCGAGCAGATCTGCGAGCAGATGGTTTCGCCCGTGGCCGTGAAGCAGACGACGAAGCTGTCCGCCCGCGAGCTCGACGTGCTCTCCTGCGTCGCACTCGGCCACACGAACGTCGAGGCCGCCGCCGAGATGGGCATCGGCGCAGAGACCGTGAAGTCCTACCTGCGCAGCGTGATGCGCAAGCTCGGCGCCCACACCCGCTACGAGGCGGTCAACGCCGCCCGCCGCATCGGCGCGCTGCCCTAAGCGGTTGCGTATCGACGCCTCCTTCGGTTCTGTACCCTGGCTGGTGTGAAAGAACGCTTTTTGGTCACCGGCGGCTCGCGCCTTGAGGGCGTCGTGCGCGTCGGCGGCGCGAAGAACAGTGTCCTGAAACTCATGGCGGCCGCGCTGCTCGCCGAGGGGACGACGACCCTGCGCAACTGCCCAGAGATCCTCGACGTGCCGCTCATGCGCGAGGTGCTCATCGGCCTCGGCTGCGAGGTGGACATCGAGGGCGACGTCGTGCGCATCCACACCCCGGCGGAGGTGTCCCCGCACGCCGACTTCGACGCGGTGCGCCAGTTCCGCGCCTCGGTCGCCGTGCTCGGCCCGCTCGTCGCCCGCTGCACCGAGGCCTACGTGGCGCTGCCCGGCGGCGACGCCATCGGTTCGCGCCCCCTCGACATGCACCAGTCCGGCCTCGAGAAGCTCGGCGCGACTACGCACATCCAGCACGGCGCCGTCGTCGCCCGCGCGGACAAGCTCACCGGCGCCGACATCAAGCTCGACTTCCCGTCCGTCGGCGCCACCGAGAACATCGTCACTGCCGCCGTCCTGGCGGAGGGGCGAACGGTGTTGGACAACGCCGCGCGCGAGCCGGAAATCGTCGACCTGTGCTCGATGCTCAACTCGATGGGCGCGCGCATCGAGGGCGCCGGCACCTCGTGCATCACCGTCGACGGTGTGGACAAGCTTTACCCGACGGAGCACACCGTCGTGGGCGACCGCATCGTCGCCGGCACCTGGGCGTACGCCGCCGCGATGACGCAGGGTGACATCACCGTCACCGGGGCCGCGCCGGGGCACCTCCACCTCGCGTTGTCGAAGCTCAAACTCGCCGGGGCGGAGATTGAGACGTACGACAACGGCTTCCGTGTCCGCATGGACCAGCGCCCGCGGGCCGTGGACTACCAAACGCTGCCGTACCCCGGCTTTCCGACGGACCTGCAGCCCATGGCCATCGCGCTCTCCGCGATTGCCGACGGCGTGTCCGTGATCACCGAGAACGTCTTCGAGGCCCGCTTCCGCTTCGTCGACGAGATGCTGCGCCTCGGCGCCGACGCGAACGTCGACGGCCACCACGTCATGCTACGTGGCGTGGACACGCTGTCCTCCACGGACGTGTGGAGCTCCGACATCCGCGCCGGCGCCGGCCTCGTGCTCGCCGGCCTGGTCGCCGACGGCGTGACCACCGTCCACGGGGTGCACCACATCGACCGCGGATACCCCGCTTTCGTCGAGCAGCTCAACGAGTTAGGCGCCGATGTACGACGCGTAAGTGAGTAGATTTTCGCGTTCTGGCCTGCGGGTTTGTGTTGTTGTTGGGGTGTGTGTAACTTATATCAAGTCAGCGAGACCGACAACGCCCCGCCGGTGAGTGAGATTCTCCTGGTTTGTGTGGCGGGCAGGAAAACGATCGTTGGCGGATTCCAAAGTCACTTGAGGCTGGCTCGCGTTGTGTGGGTTGGTTTGGGTGTGCTGGTGTTGTTTGAGAACTCGATAGTGTGCCAATGTACTTTTGTTGCGTGGGTTGTTTGCCTGCCTTGTGTGCACTGTGTTTTGCATCCTTTGTGTTTGTTTGGGTGTGTGCCGGTGGTGGTGTGGTTGAATCCATTGATGGATCATGCTGCTGTTTGGTTTGGTGTGCGCGGGTTGGTTGATTTTCTCGCGTATTTTTGCTGACCCCTGTTTTTCCCTGTCGGGTGGGGGTTGGTTGTTGAACCTTTGTAATTTTTGGATTTTTTGCCAGGTCTGATGCCGCTGCTTTTGGTGGTGGTGTTGGTTTGGTTTGTTTTTTGGTTGGGTTTTGGGCTTTTCACGGCCTGTTTCACTGGTTTTGTTGAAACGTTTTGTGGAGAGTTTGATCCTGGCTCAGGATGAACGCTGGCGGCGTGCTTAACACATGCAAGTCGAACGGAAAGGCCAGTGCTTGCACTGGTACTCGAGTGGCGAACGGGTGAGTAACACGTGGGTGATCTGCCCTGCACTTCGGGATAAGCTTGGGAAACTGGGTCTAATACCGGATAGGACCGCATTTTGGATGGTGTGGTGGAAAGTTTTTTCGGTGTGGGATGAGCTCGCGGCCTATCAGCTTGTTGGTGGGGTAATGGCCTACCAAGGCGTCGACGGGTAGCCGGCCTGAGAGGGTGTACGGCCACATTGGGACTGAGATACGGCCCAGACTCCTACGGGAGGCAGCAGTGGGGAATATTGCACAATGGGCGCAAGCCTGATGCAGCGACGCCGCGTGGGGGATGACGGCCTTCGGGTTGTAAACTCCTTTCGCTAGGGACGAAGAGGAATTGACGGTACCTGGAGAAGAAGCACCGGCTAACTACGTGCCAGCAGCCGCGGTAATACGTAGGGTGCGAGCGTTGTCCGGAATTACTGGGCGTAAAGAGCTCGTAGGTGGTTTGTCGCGTCGTTTGTGTAAGTCCGCAGCTTAACTGCGGGACTGCAGGCGATACGGGCATAACTTGAGTGCTGTAGGGGAGACTGGAATTCCTGGTGTAGCGGTGGAATGCGCAGATATCAGGAGGAACACCGATGGCGAAGGCAGGTCTCTGGGCAGTAACTGACGCTGAGGAGCGAAAGCATGGGGAGCGAACAGGATTAGATACCCTGGTAGTCCATGCCGTAAACGGTGGGCGCTAGGTGTGAGTCCCTTCCACGGGGTTCGTGCCGTAGCTAACGCATTAAGCGCCCCGCCTGGGGAGTACGGCCGCAAGGCTAAAACTCAAAGGAATTGACGGGGGCCCGCACAAGCGGCGGAGCATGTGGATTAATTCGATGCAACGCGAAGAACCTTACCTGGGCTTGACATACACTGAATCGCTGCAGAGATGTAGTTTCCCTTGTGGTTGGTGTACAGGTGGTGCATGGTTGTCGTCAGCTCGTGTCGTGAGATGTTGGGTTAAGTCCCGCAACGAGCGCAACCCTTGTCTTATGTTGCCAGCGGTTCGGCCGGGGACTCATGAGAGACTGCCGGGGTTAACTCGGAGGAAGGTGGGGATGACGTCAAATCATCATGCCCCTTATGTCCAGGGCTTCACACATGCTACAATGGTCGGTACAACGCGTCCGCGAGCCTGTGAGGGTGAGCTAACCGCTGAAAGCCGGCCTTAGTTCGGATTGGGGTCTGCAACTCGACCCCATGAAGTCGGAGTCGCTAGTAATCGCAGATCAGCAACGCTGCGGTGAATACGTTCCCGGGCCTTGTACACACCGCCCGTCACGTCATGAAAGTTGGTAACACCCGAAGCCAGTGGCCTGTGAAAGGGAGCTGTCGAAGGTGGGATCGGCGATTGGGACGAAGTCGTAACAAGGTAGCCGTACCGGAAGGTGCGGCTGGATCACCTCCTTTCTAAGGAGCTTTATGTTTGCCCGCAGTTGTGGGTGTGGTGGTTGATGTCACCGAGTGTGTGACTGCCACCTGTATTTTGAGAAATCCGGAGTGGATGCGCACCTGCCTCATTGTGTGTGGGGTGGATAGGGAGCAACCACAAAGGGGTTGCGCGTGAACACGGTGTGTGTGTGGTGGGTTGAGTGACCTGGTTGCGTGGCAAAAGTGGTTTGTTGGTGCACTGTTGGGTGTCTGGGGCAGCACGAGTGTGTGTGTTCCTGATTGTGCCCCTGTCGTGGGTGTGCTGCTGCTGTGTTGGTGGTGGTGTGCTTGTGGGGGGTGGTGTTGTGTGAGAACTGTATAGTGGACGCGAGCATTATTTTTCTTTCTTTTTTTGTGTTTTAGTGTTTTGTGCGCTGATTGTGTGTCCGTGTGTTTTGTTACGGGCGTATGGTGGATGCCTTGGCATGCTGAGCCGATGAAGGACGTGTGAGGCTGCGTTATGCCTCGGGGAGTTGCCAACAAAGCGTTGATCCGAGGATGTCCGAATGGGGAAACCCAGCACCAGTTGTGTGGTGTTACCTGCAGGTGAATGCATAGCCTGTGTGGGGGTTGACGCGGGGAAGTGAAACATCTCAGTACCCGTAGGAGAAGAAAACAATTGTGATTCCGTGTGTAGTGGCGAGCGATAGCGGATGGTGGCTAAACCGTGTGCGTGTGATACCTGGCAGGGGTTGCGTGTGCGGTGTTGTGGGGCATGAATGTCGCAGGCTGTCAACTGTGAGCATGATGCGCGTGTGTCAGCGGAAGCATCTGGGATGGTGCACCGGAGTGGGTGATAAGTCCCGTACGTGAAGGCATGTGTGGTTGTGTTGTTTGTGTTCCCGAGTAGCAGCGGGCTCGTGGAATCTGCTGTGAATCTGCCGGGACCACCCGGTAAGCCTGAATACTCAGTGTGACCGATAGTGAATGAAGTACCGTGAGGGAATGGTGAAAAGTACCCCGGGAGGGGAGTGAAAGAGTTCCTGAAACCATGCGCTTACAATCCGTCAGAGCACCTGTATGTGTGTGATGGCGTGCCTTTTGAAGAATGAGCCTGCGAGTCAGCGGCATGTCGCGAGGTTAACCCGTGTGGGGTAGTCGTAGCGAAAGCGAATCCGAATAGGGTGTTGTTAGTGGCATGTCCTGGACCCGAAGCGGGGTGATCTACCCATGGCCAGTGTGAAGCAGCTGTAAGAGGTTGTGGAGGCGCGAACCCACTTAGGTTGAAAACTGAGGGGATGAGTTGTGGGTAGGGGTGAAAGGCCAATCAAACTCCGTGATAGCTGGTTCTCCCCGAAATGCATTTAGGTGCAGCGTGATGTGAGCTTGCCGGAGGTAGAGCTACTGGTTGGTTGAGCGGGACTATCATCTTAGCGACGTCAGCCAAACTCCGAATGCCGGTTGAAGTGGTGCATTGCAGTGAGACTGTGGGGGATAAGCTTCATAGTCGAGAGGGAAACAGCCCAGATCGCCGGTTAAGGCCCCTAAGGGTGTGCTAAGTGGAAAAGGATGTGGGATCGCGATGACAGCCAGGAGGTTGGCTTAGAAGCAGCCACCCTTGAAAGAGTGCGTAATAGCTCACTGGTCGAGTGGTTCCGCGCCGACAATGTAGTGGGGCTCAAGCACACCGCCGAAGCCGCGGCAACAATGTTTTGTTGGGTAGGGGAGCGTCGTGTGTGGGGTGAAGCCGTATCGTAAGGCGCGGTGGACTGCACGCGAGTGAGAATGCAGGCATGAGTAACGAATGGCAAGTGAGAATCTTGCCCGCCGGATGACTAAGGGTTCCTGGGTCAAGTTCGTCTTCCCAGGGTGAGTCGGGTCCTAAGGCGAGGCCGACAGGCGTAGTCGATGGTCAACGGGTTGATATTCCCGTACCCGTATACGCGCGCCCAGTATCGAAGCGGTGATACTAACCACCCTGACCCTCCGGCATGATCATCATTGATGATCAGTTGGTGGTAACGCGTGGGGCCTGATCCGTGGTAGGTCAGTGATGGGGTGACGCAGTGAGGTAGCCGAGCCGCTTATTGGATTGCGGTGCAAGCGTGTGGCACGACAGCATGTCAAATGCGGCTGTCAATAAGTGTGAGGCGTGATGCGTAGCCCAAACGTTGGGTGATGTTGGTGATCCTGGACTGCCGAGAAAAGCCTCTAGCGATGTGCGTGTACGGCCCGTACCCTAAACCGACACAGGTGGTCAGGTAGAGAATACTAAGGCGCTCGGGTGAACTGTGGTTAAGGAACTCGGCAAAATGCCCCCGTAACTTCGGGAGAAGGGGGACCACACTCGGTGGCACCACACACGTGGTGGAAGCTGAGGGTGGTCGCAGAGAAGAGAGGGGAGCGACTGTTTATCAAAAACACAGGTCCGTGCGAAGACGATGAAGTTGATGTATACGGACTGACGCCTGCCCGGTGCTGGAAGGTTAAGAGGACCTGTTAGACCCCTTGTTGGGTCGAAGCGGAGAATTTAAGCCCCAGTAAACGGCGGTGGTAACTATAACCATCCTAAGGTAGCGAAATTCCTTGTCGGGTAAGTTCCGACCTGCACGAATGGCGTAACGACTCCCCTGCTGTCTCAACCACAGGCCCGGTGAAATTGCAGTACGAGTAAAGATGCTCGTTTCGCGCGGCAGGACGAAAAGACCCCGGGACCTTCACTATAGCTTGGTATTGGCATTCGGTGCGGTTTGTGTAGGATAGGTG
The DNA here is from genome assembly GCF_028609865.1 of Corynebacterium jeddahense. Classification (NCBI taxonomy): domain Bacteria; kingdom Bacillati; phylum Actinomycetota; class Actinomycetes; order Mycobacteriales; family Corynebacteriaceae; genus Corynebacterium; species Corynebacterium jeddahense. Next base: position 2,056,292 of record NZ_CP063194.1, on the reverse strand, counting down.
GGAGACTGTGAAACCGTCACGCTAGTGGTGGTGGAGTCGTTGTTGAAATACCACTCTGACCGTAGTGGATATCTAACCTTGGCCCATGATCTGGGTTGGGGACAGTGCCTGGTGGGTAGTTTAACTGGGGCGGTTGCCTCCCAAAATGTAACGGAGGCGCCCAAAGGTTCCCTCAGCCTGGTTGGCAATCAGGTGCAAGAGTGTAAGTGCACAAGGGAGCTTGACTGCGAGACTTACCAGTCGAGCAGGGACGAAAGTCGGGACTAGTGATCCGGCACCTACTTGTGGATGTGGTGTCGCTCAACGGATAAAAGGTACCCCGGGGATAACAGGCTGATCTTCCCCAAGAGTCCATATCGACGGGATGGTTTGGCACCTCGATGTCGGCTCGTCGCATCCTGGGGCTGGAGTAGGTCCCAAGGGTTGGGCTGTTCGCCCATTAAAGCGGCACGCGAGCTGGGTTCAGAACGTCGTGAGACAGTTCGGTCTCTATCCGCCGCGCGCGTTGAAACTTGAAAAAGGCTGTCCCTAGTACGAGAGGACCGGGACGGACGTACCTCTAGTGTGCCAGTTGTTCCGCCAGGAGCATCGCTGGTTGGCTACGTACGGGAGGGATAACCGCTGAAAGCATCTAAGCGGGAAGCCTGTTTTAAGATGAGGTTTCATTCGAGGTTCCCAGCAGACTACTGGGTTGATAGGCCGGAACTGGAAGCACCGCAAGGTGTGGAGGCGACCGGTACTAATACACCAATAAACACACCAACACGCTCAACCAGGTGTGCAAAACACCAAACAACCAAACACGAAACAAGACAAGAAAACAATCCACCGCGTCCACTGTGCAGTCACTGACACAACACCAACACAATCACACAACCAAATACACACAGACATATCGTGTACACCCCTCATGGATGTGTCGGTGGTTGATAGCGGCGGGGAAACGCCCGGTCCCATTCCGAACCCGGAAGCTAAGCCCGCCCGCGCCGATGGTACTGCCCCCGGGAGGAGGTGGGAGAGTAGGTTACCGCCGACCCAACAACTTCACACCAGCACCCGCCACACACCAACCCTAATGGTGTACGGCGGGTGTTTCTTATACCCAACCCCCAGCACACACCACGCACGCGCATCGCGGACACCGCATTGCAGACACTGCAGCCACCTACACACTCCGCAACGCAGGCTCTCCGGTGGGCAGGGCAGCTCAGCCCCGTTGCGGACAACACCGGTAACGCATTGCGGACACCGCGACCCCGCATTGCAGACACCGCAGGCACCTACACACTCCACAAGGCAGACTTGGTTCGCAGTGGGGGAAGATACTTCGGCCTCATTGCGGACACCGCAGCTCCGCATTGCAGACACTGCAGGTACCTACGCACTCCGCTACGCGGACTTCCCGGCGTGCAAGACGGCTCAACCCGGTTGCGGAGAACAGCGGTAACGCGTTGCGGACCCCGCGACTCCGCATTGCAGACACTGCAGGTACCTGCACACTCCACAACGCGGACTCCACATGCCATAGTGACAGAGTGTGGCCCGCCCCCGTTGCGGACTCCGCGGCTCCACATTGCAGACAACGAAGGTACCTACACACTCCACAACGCGGACTTGCCGGCGGGGAGGCGGCTTTCGGACAACACCGGTAACGCATTGCGGACTCCGCGGCTCCACATTGCAGACAACGAAGGTACCTACACACTCCACAATGCAGCCCCGTAGGCAGATAGGCGAGGCGTGGACTCATTGCGGACGCCCCGCGGACGTAAAAGCCCGCCAGCATTGCGGACGCGTCTCTGCATTGCAGACAATGCAGGTCCCTACACACTCCGCAATGCAGGTTTGTCGTGGCTGCGCAGTCTCCATGCTGCTAGCCCTCAGGGAGTGCGTCGCCACATGAGCAACACGGCTCCTGGCAAAACATCTGGCGAACTACGCTGAGGGCTAGCAATACGAACGCCACTAGCCCTCAGCGCGGAAACCACCACACTAGTCACACGCCACCTGGGCAAACCTGCAGTGCACCACGCTGAGGGCTAGCAACACTGACGCCACTAGCCCTCAGTGCAGAAACCACCACACCAGTCACACACCACCAGGGCAAACGTGCAACGCACCACGCTGAGGGCTAGCAACACTGACGCCACTAGCCCTCAGTGCAGAAACCACCACACCAGTCAAACGCCACCAGGGCAAACCTGCAACGCACCACGCTGAGGGCTAGCACGGGCACCAGCTCACTAGCCCTCAACGACAAAACCGTCACACGAGTAACAGGCCACCAGGGGAAACGCGTGGGCCACAACGCTGCGGGCTAGCAATGCGCCCGCGCAGGAGCACCACTACGTCCGGGCGCCAGGCCGCCGAAGTGCCCAGAACGCACGGAGAAGGCGGCGTCGGGCACGGCGGTATAGTCACGCAAGAACACAGCGCGCTCGGCGAGCAAGAACCGGGTGCGCGGAGCGGAAAGGAATGAGGGGTCGATGGGCGACGGAGGAGCTGCTGCGCGCGCGGCGAACCTGGTCAAGACGTACGGCCGGGGCGAGGCGGAGGTCGTGGCGCTTGACGGGGTGGATGTCGAGTTCGCTCGCAACGAGTTCACCGCGATTATGGGACCGTCGGGGTCCGGCAAGTCGACGCTGATGCACGTGATGGCGGGGCTGGACACGGCGACGAGCGGGTCGGCCTACATCGGCGAGACGGACCTCTCCAAGCTCAACGACAAGGAGCTCACCGCGCTGCGACGCGACCGGCTGGGGTTCATCTTCCAGTCGTTCAACCTCGTGCCCACGCTCACCGCGGCGGAGAACATCGCGCTGCCGACAGACATCGCGGGGCGGAAGGTGGACCAAGCCTGGTTCGACGAGGTTACGCGCCGGCTTGGCTTGGAAAAGCGCCTCACGCACCGCCCCGCGGAGCTGTCGGGCGGGCAGCAGCAGCGCGTCGCCTGCGCCCGCGCCCTCGTCTCCCGCCCGGAGATCATTTTCGGCGACGAGCCGACGGGCAACCTCGACTCGAACGCGTCGCGCGAGGTCCTTGACATCCTCCGCACGGCGGTGGACGAGGACGGGCAGACGGTGGTCATCGTCACACACGACGCGAAGGCGGCGTCGTACGCGGACCGCGTCATCTTCCTGCGCGACGGCAACATCGTCGACGAGCTGCGCAACCCCGATATGGACACGATCCTGCGCGTCATGTCCGGCATGGAGGACTAATGGCCGCGCCCCTGACCAAGGTGTCGCTGCGCAACGTCGCGGCGCACAAGGTGCGTCTCGCGCTCACCGTCGTCGCGGTCGTACTCGGCACCGCGTTCCTCTCGGGCGCGCTCATGTTCACCAATATGCTTTCCTCGACGTTCGATTCGGCGGTGGACACCGCGCTCGGCGACGTGGACGCGGTCGTGCGCCCGGGCGAGGGCGATGGCTCGATCGCGCGGGACGAGGTCGACGCGATCAGGGCGGACGGGGACGCCGCGCGGGTGAATTTGTACGCGGAGCTGCCTGTGGTCGTCGCTACGCAAGACGAAGTCGCGATCCAGACCCAGCGCGGCACCTCGCGCCTCGGCCTGTACTACGGCGAGGGGGAGGCTGTTGGCAGGGCGCCTTCGCTTATCGACGGCTCCGCCCCGCACGCCCCCGACGACATCGCCGTGAACGCGAACGGGGCCGCGCGCTACGGCATCGGCCTCGGCGACAGGCTCATCGTCGTGGACAAGGACGGCCGCCACGAGTTCACCGTGACGGGGCTCTACGACGACCCGCTCGCGCAGGAGACGTCGCTCATGCTGCGCGTGGGCGAGGACGCCTACATAACGGACTACACGAACGGGGAAAGGCTGCCCGCCGTGACGGTGCGGGCGCGGGATGGCGTGGGGGCGCCGGAGGTCGTCGAGAAGCTGAAGGGCGCGCACCCGGACCTGGAGATCCGGACGGGCGCGGACGTGGCCGAAGAGACGTCGAAGCAGATCCGCGAGGCGCTCAGCTTTGTCAGCTACTTCCTCGTCGCGTTCGGGCTGGTCGGGCTGCTGGTGGGGACGTTCCTCATCGCGAACACGTTCTCGATGATCGTGGCGCAGCGGACGAAGGAGTTCGCGCTGCTGCGTGCGCTCGGCGCGTCGAAGGGCCAGATCACGCGGTCGGTGTGCCTGGAGTCCGCGCTCGTCGGGCTGGTGGGCTCGGCGCTCGGCGTCGTTGGCGGGGTGGGGCTCGTCGCGGCGATTCGCGTGGCCATGAACTCGTACGGGATGCCGCTGCCGGACGCGGGGACCGGGCTGTCGGCGCGCGCCGTGGCGGTGCCGCTCGTGGTGGGCACCGCAGTCACGGTGCTCTCCGCGCTGGCGCCGGCCATGCGCGCCGGTCGCGTGCGCCCGGTGGAGGCGATGCGGGCGAGCGAGTCCGCCGCGCCGCAGCCGTTGCGCGGGCGCACGATCGCGGGCGCGGTCCTCGTCGCGGCGGGGCTCGCGGCGGCCGGGGCGGCGATGGCGTGGGACGGCGCCGCCACCGGGCGGCGCGCGGGGCTCGTTGGGCTGGCGGCGCTCGCGGCGGTGACGGGCCTCTTCCTCGCCGGGCCGGCGCTGAGCCTGCCGGTCGTCCCGCCGTTCGGCAGGCTCATCGGCGCGCCGTTCGGGGCGGTGGGCCGCCTCGCCTCGACGAACACGAGGCGCAACCCCCGGCGCACGGCCACGACGGCGTTCGCGCTCATGCTCGGCATTGCGCTGGTGACTGTGATCGGGATGCTCGGCGCGTCCATGAAGCAGTCCGTCGACAACGTGGCCACGAGCGAGGTGAGCGCGCAGTACGTGCTCACCGGGCCGGACAACGGGGCGATTCCGCTTCCCGACGACCTCCCGGACCGCGCCGCCGGCGTCGAGGGCGTCGGCGAGGTGGTCAGCTACCTCCAAGCACCCGTCACCGTGGACGGCGAGTACGGCCACCAATTCGGCTCCGTGGGCACGACCGACGTGCTGCGCGGCAACCCGGCGGACCTCATCTCGCTGCACATGGTCGACGGCAGCCCGGCCCTCGACGGCGACACCATCATCGCCCCGGCCGACGTGGCGCAGGAGCGCGGCTGGCACGTCGGGGAGACGGTGCAGGTCGCGGCGCCGGGGCTGAACGACAGTACCGTCGAGGCCACGGTCGGCGGCATCTTCGACGGCTCGAACATCTTCACGACGTTCGTGGTGTCGGGGCAGGTGGCGGCGGAGCTGACGTCGTCAAGCACGGCCCGGCTGCTCATGGTCGGGGTGAACGGCGACGGCAGCGTCGACGACGAGACGCTGCGCGCGAACCTCGAGCGCGAGGTGCGCCACGACATCGTGGTGCAGGTGCGCTCGACCGACGACATGAGCGGCGAGGTCGCCGCGCTCATCGACCAGATGCTGTTCATCCTCTACGCGCTGCTCTCGCTTGCTGTGGTGGTGGCGGTGCTGGGCATCGTGAACACGCTGACGCTCTCCGTCATCGAGCGGCGCCAGGAGATCGGGATGCTGCGCGCGGTGGGCACGCAGCGCCGGCAGGTGCGCACGATGATCGTGCTCGAGTCGGTACAGATGACGGTGTACGGCGCGGTGCTGGGCATCCTCCTCGGGCTCGGGCTCGGGTGGGCGTTCCTCGACGTGCTGAAAGCGAAAGGCTTGACGACGGTCGCCGTGCCCTGGGACATGATCGGCATCGTGCTCGCCGGGTCCTTCGTGGTCGGGCTGGCCGCCGCGGTGGGGCCGGCGGCGCGGGCCGCGAGGACGCCGCCGCTCGACGCGATCGCGGAGTAGCTACCCGAACGCCCGCACGCCCCACGCCAGCCCGAACCAGGCGCCCGTGATACCGAGCAGCGCGGTGTAGAGCGCGTGGCGGGCGGCCTCGCCGCGCCGGCGCGCCTTCATGAGCTCGCCGAGCTCGCGGGCGAACGTGGACCACGTGGACAGCGCGCCCGCGAAGCCGACGCCGAGCCCGGTCTGCCACGCGTCGGGGGCGGCGGCCACGAAGCCGATGATCATCGACGCGGCGATGTTCGCGGCGAAGGTGGCGGCGCGGGCGTCGCGGATGAGCCGGGTGAGGGCGTAGCGCGCCGCGCCGCCGCAGAATCCGCCGGCGAAGACGAGGGCAACCGCGGTGAGGCTAAGCATGGCGGCGCTCCCGCAGCGCGTCGCCCGCGAACCAGGCCCCGACGGACGTGGCGTAGCTGAGCACGATGATGATGAGCGCGGTGAGCGCCTGGGACTGCATCGCGGCGAGCGAGATCGCGGAGTAGGTGGTCAGCCCGCCGAGAAAGCCGGTACCCCACAGTGGCCCCGGCTTCCACAGGCCCATGGCGAAGCAGCCGGCGATGTTGACAGCGAAGGTGAGCGCGAGCGCCGCCGTGGTCCCCGGCTCGGCGGCGAGGAGGACGAGCTGGCGCGCGACCGCGCCGAGGCCCGCGCCCAGGCCGACGGCGAGGGCGGTTGCGAAAGCGTCGTTGTGCACGGGCGCGAGTCTATCGCGGCGCTAGTGCCAGTCCATGTGCTGCCGCTCCACGAAGTCCGCGACCTCCTCCGGCGACTTCTTCAGGTACGGGTCGAAGGCGAGGTACTCCCGCGTCTCCCGCGTGACGAGCCCGGACAGCATGAGCAGGCCGATGAGGTTCGGGATGGCCATGAGCCCGTTGGAGAGGTCGGAGAACGTCCACACGAGCTCGAGCGAGGTGACGGCGCCGACGAGCGAGAGGATGGTGAAGAACATCCGGTAGGGCACCGACGCCCAGTTGCCCAGCAGCGAGACGATGGCGCGCTCGCCGTAGTAGGACCAGCCGAGGATGGTGGAGAACGCGAAGAAGATGAGCGAGACGGAGACGATGAGCCCGCCCCACTGCCCGGGCAGCGCCTGCTCGAACGCCGCGGCCGTCATCGTCGCGGCCTCCTCGCGGCCCATGTCCCACGTGCCGGCGGTGACGATGACAAGGCCGGTGATGGTGACCACGACGATGGTGTCGATGAAGGTCTGCGTCATGGACACGAGCGCCTGGCGCGCCGGGTGCTGCGTCTTCGCCGCGGCGGCGGCGATGGCCGCGGAGCCCATGCCGGACTCGTTGGAGAAGATGCCGCGGGCCACGCCGAACTGGATGGCGAGCATGATGCCCGAGCCGACGAACCCGCCGGTGGCCGCGGTGCCGGTGAACGCGTCGTGGAAGATCGTGGCGAAGGCCCCCGGTACCCGGTCCGCCATGAGCGCCAGCGCGGTGATGCCGCCGCCGACGTAGACGACGATCATGAGCGGCACGAACGCCGCGGTGATCTTGCCGATGCCCTCGATGCCGCCGAGCACCGCGGCGCCGACGGCGAAGAAGATGATGAGGCCCGCGACGGTGGAGTCGAGCCCGAACGCGTCCTGCATGCCCGCGGCGATGGAGTTGCCCTGCGCGAGGTTGCCGATGCCGAAGGACGCGAAGATGGTGAACAGCGTGAACGCCGCCGCGAGCACCTTGCCGAACGTGCCCGGGATGCCGCGCTTGAGGTACTCCTGCGGGCCGCCCTGCTGCTTGCCCTTTGCGTCGGTGGTGCGGAAGCGCACGCCGAGGTACGCCTCGGTGTACTTCGAGGCCATGCCGACGATGCCGGTGAGCCAGATCCAGAACAGCGCGCCGGGCCCGCCGATCGAGATCGCGGTGGCGACGCCGACGATGTTGCCGGTGCCCACCGTCGCCGCGAGGGCGGTGGTGAGCGCCTGGTAGTTCGACATGTCGCCGGCGCCGTCCTCGGAGTGGTCGATGAACGCGTGGCGGGTGGCCCGCCCGAGCGTGCGGAACTGGATGCCGCGCAGCCGCACGGTGAGGTACAGGCCGGTGCCCAGCAGGAGGGGGATGAGGAGGAACGGGCCCCACACGAACGTGGACACCGCACTCAAGGCGTCGTTCAGCGAATTCATAGGATGAGTAAACCACGCCTGGTTTCTATAGAAAAATAGGTAGCGGGGGCGCGCGCCGCGGGCGATGATGGAGGCGTCACACCAGCCACCCCGAAGGAGCGCCCCATGGCACACGAACGCGCAGGACAGCCCGCCCGAGACGAGGACCTCATCGACATCGCGGAGGTCGTCGCCGCCTACTACACCCGTGACATCGACCCGGACGACCCGGACCAGCAGGTCGTCTTCGGCACTTCGGGCCACCGCGGCTCCTCGCTGGATAACGCGTTCAACGAGGCGCACATCCTGGCCACCACCCAGGCGATCGTGGACTACCGCCGCGGCGAGGGCATCGACGGGCCGGTCTACCTCGGCCGCGACACGCACGCGCTCTCGGAGCCGGCGATGCTCTCCGCGCTCGAGGTCCTCATTGCCAACGAGGTGCCGGTGCGTGTCGACGCCTCCGGCCGCTACACTCCGACCCCCGCCGTCTCCCACGCGATCCTCACCCACGCCGGCGGTACGGCCGACGGCATCGTGGTCACCCCCTCGCACAATCCGCCGCGCGACGGCGGCTTCAAGTACAACCCGCCGACCGGCGGCCCGGCCCCTGCAGAGGCCACGGACTGGATCGCGGAGCGGGCGAACGCGACCATCAAGGCCGGGCTCGAGGGGGTCCGGAGGACGTCGGTACGCGGGGTGCTCGACGAGCGGGCCGAGCGGTTCGACTTCCTCGACCAATACGTCGCCGACCTGGGCAACGTCGTCGACCTCGACGCGATCAAGGGCTCCGGCCTGCGCATCGGGGCGGACCCGATGGGCGGGGCGAGCGTGGACTACTGGGGTGCGATCGGGGAGCGCTACGGGCTCAACCTCACCGTGGTCAACCCGCACGTGGACGCCACCTGGCGGTTTATGACCCTGGACACCGACGGCAGGATCCGCATGGACTGCTCGAGCCCGAACTCCATGGCCTCGCTCGTGCACAACCGCGACAAGTACGACCTGGCCACGGGCAACGACGCGGACGCGGACCGCCACGGCATTGTCACCCCCGACGCCGGGCTGATGAACCCGAACCACTACCTCGCCGTGGCCATCGAGTACCTGTTCAGCCACCGCGACGGCTGGGCGGAGGGCACCGCGGTGGGCAAGACGCTCGTGTCGTCGTCGATGATCGACCGCGTCGTCGCCTCGCTCGGCCGCGAGCTCGTCGAGGTGCCGGTCGGGTTCAAGTGGTTCGTGCCCGGGCTGATCGACGGCACCATCGGCTTCGGCGGCGAGGAATCCGCGGGCGCGTCCTTCCTGCGCAAGGACGGCACCGTCTGGTCCACGGACAAGGACGGCCTCATCATGGACTTGCTCGCCGCCGAGATCACCGCTGTGACGGGCAAGACCCCCTCGCAGCGCTACGCGGAGCTGGAAGCGGAGTACGGCTCGCCGGTTTACGCGCGCATCGACGCCCCGGCCGGGCGCGAGGAAAAAGCGAAGCTCAAGGCGCTGTCTGCCGAGCAGGTCTCGGCGGAGACGCTGGCGGGCGAAGCTATCGTCGATAAGCTGACGAAGGCCCCGGGCAACGGCGCGGCGATCGGCGGACTGAAGGTGACCACGGAGCACGCGTGGTTCGCGGCGCGGCCGTCCGGCACCGAGGACAAGTACAAGATCTACGCCGAGTCGTTCAAGGGCGAGGAACACCTCAAGCAAGTGCAGGAGGAGGCGAAGGCGCTCGTCGCGGACGTGCTGGGGAACTAGCCGGGAAGTAGTTGAAAACACACTGGCACCGCGTGTGTGCCGGCTGGACGGTGCGCTAAGGTGCCTTTGGTGAGCACATCAACAACCGCGGAACCGACGCGGAACACGAAGTCGCTGGTGCTGGACGTCCTGTCCGCGCTGGCGCGGTTTTACATGGCGTACATCTGGATCTCCGCGGGGTGGTCGAAGATCGGCGTGCACCTCGACGTGACCAAGACGATCGAGGCGTACCAGATCTTCACCCCCGACTGGTCGGATCTGCTCGCCCACATCATTGGCCCGCTCGAGATCGCCGGCGGCCTGCTCCTGCTGCTGGGCATCAAGCTGCGCTGGTCCGGCAAGGTGTCCATCATCGTGCTCAGCTTGTTCATCATCGGCATGCTCTCGGCGTGGCAGCGCGGGCTCGTCATCGACTGCGGCTGCTTCGACCCGTCCGCGGCGGGCGAGGGGGAGACCAACCTGCTGGTCACCGTGGCCCGCGACGTGCTCTACATCGCCATCACCGCGTTCATGATGTGGCGTCCGTTTAAAAAGTTTGCCATCTACCCCTAAACTCTTGCGGGTACGCAAGACCCCCGTCCAACAGTTCGCGCTGTGAAGCGCCCGATCCAGGAGACTTTAGTGACCACTCGCAAAGTGCAGAACCCGAACAAGAAGGGCAACAGCGCGTTCATCTGGGCCGTCGTCGCGGTTATCGCGATCGCCCTGCTCGTGATCGGCCTGATCATCTACAACGGCCGCAACAACCGCAGCGCCTCGATGCGCGAGAGCCTCATGGACGTCACCGGCCTCAACGTGTCCTGGAACGAGGACGAGGACATCATCCACATCACCGGCGACAATAAGGACGCGAACAAGGCCGAGCTGTTCGAGGACTTCTCCTGCTCCCACTGCGCGGATCTATACAAGGTCGCCGAGGACTCGATGATGGACAAGCTCAAGGCCGGCGAGATCGCCGTCGACCTGCGCCCGATGACCGCGCTGGACAACGGCCAGATCGGCCACTCCACGAACGCGCTGGCCGCCGAGCTCGCGCTCTTCGCGCACAACGACATCGCCCAGGCGTTCACCATGCGCGACTACCTCTTCCGCGAGCAGCAGACCGCGTACAACAAGTACGACAACGACGGCTTCGCCGACCTCGTCGCCGGCTACGGCGCGTCCAAGGAGGCAGTCCAGGACATCCGCGACGGCAAGTACACCGACACCGCGAAGCGCATGGGCGACAACAACCGCAAGTACCAGGAGGACAAGACCGGCGAGGCCTGGACCCCGCGCGTCCTCGTCGACGGCAAGGACATTGAGAAGATCCAGGGCAACCGCGACGACTGGCCGGAGACCCTCTCCCAGCTCTAAGCCGCCGCACCCCCGACCGCTTTCCGCCGTGATTGGCGGGAAGCGGTGTTGTATCGGGGCAACCTGGGGGTTTGGAGGCCCGCGAGCCCGGCTGTATATTTACGTGAGTTATCCAACGGGGCTATGGCGCAGCTGGTAGCGCACCACACTGGCAGTGTGGGGGTCACGGGTTCGAATCCCGTTAGCTCCACTTCACAACTTCATACGCATTGGGGCTATGGCGCAGCTGGTAGCGCACCACACTGGCAGTGTGGGGGTCACGGGTTCGAATCCCGTTAGCTCCACCGAGAAAACACTGCCCGGCACACCGCCGGGCAGTGTTCGTATTGTGGGGTGCATGGACACGCCGATTGGACCCCTTCGCTTCGCCGCCGGCGAGGCGGGCGTATCTCGAGTGTGCTTCGAGCACGAGCGTATCGACGCACCTTCGGACCCGCCCCTCGCCACCCAGCAGCTCGCCGAGTACTTCGCCGGCGCGCGCCGGGAGTTCTCCGTCCCCCTCGATCTGCGCGGCGTCACCGACTTCCGCGCGGCGGTGCTGCGCGAGCTGATGCAGGTGCCGTACGGCGAGACCGCGACCTACCGCGAACTCGCGCGCGCGGTGGGCAACCCGAACGCGGTGCGCGCGGTCGGCGGCGCCTGCGCGAACAACCCGCTGCCGCTGTTCATCCCGTGCCACCGCGTGCTGCGCAGCGACGGGGCCGTCGGCGGCTACCGCGGCGGCGCGGACGCGAAACGGTTCCTACTTGCATTGGAGGGCATTGATGTCTGACGGTGTTGGACAACGTGGATTTGTCAAGCACGGCAGCGCACCGGGCGCCGCCGCCGCGGAGGCGGCGTACCTGCGCTGGCTGCGGGAGGGCTCCGCCGCGGTGGTGGAGGTCCTCGACCTCGACGAGGAGGCGAACACGCTCACCATCGAGCGGGTGGACAGCGCGCGGCCCACCGTCGACGCCGCCCGCCAGGCCGGGCGCGAGCTCGCGGCCATCCACGCGATGGGGGCGGACGCGTTCGGCGCGCCGGCGGACGGGTGGGACGGCCCGAACTTCATCGGCACGCGCGCGCAGACCTGCGAGCCGACGCAGCGGTGGGCCCGGTTCTACGTGGAGCAGCGGGTGCTGCCCTTCGCGGAGCACGCCGAGAAGGCCGGCAACCTCGGTCGCGGCGGGATCGACGTCGTCAAGCAGGCGTGTGATGCGCTCCTCGCCGAGGACGAGGACGCCCCCCTTGCGCGCCTCCACGGCGACCTGTGGGCGGGCAACCTGCTGTTCTCGCCCGAGGGGCCGCGGTTCATCGACCCTGCGGCGCACGGTGGGCACCCGCTCACGGACATCGCGATGCTCGAGCTGTTCGGCGCGCCGCACTTCGACGCGATCGTGGACGGGTACGTGGCCGCGGGCGGCGAGCTCGGGCGCGACTGGCAGCGGCGCATCCCGGTGCACCAGCTGCACCCGCTCGCGGTGCACGCGTGGACGCACGGCCCGGCGTACGGCTCGGCGCTTGTGCGCGCGGCGGAGGAGACGCTGCGGGTCGTGGGCTAGGCGCGCTTGCGCCACCACTCGTCATTCGGCCCCGGGGGCAGGTGGCGCTTGTGCTGGCCGACGCGCCAGAGGTGCTCGAGGCGGTCGGCGGCTGCCTGCGGGACGTCCTTGCCCTCGAGGTAGTCGTCGATCTGGGCGTAGGTGACGCCGAGCGCCTCCTCGTCGGGCAGCGCCGGGCGGTCCTCCTCGAGGTCCGCGGTGGGCACCTTCTCCCACAGCCGCTTGTCGGCCCCGAGGTGCTCGAGCAGTGCGGCACCCTGGCGCTTGTTCAGCCCGGCGAGCGGCACGAGGTCGGCGGCGCCGTCGCCGTGTTTGGTGAAGAAGCCGGTGACGTTCTCCGCCGCGTGATCCGTGCCCACCACGAGCAGGCCGCGCTCGCCCGCGATGGCGTACTGGGCGATCATGCGCATCCGCGCCTTGACGTTGCCCTTGTTGAAGTCGCCCAGGCCGCCCAGCCCGAGCGCCTCGGCGACGGCGGCGGACATGGCGGTGGTGGCCGGCTCGATGTTCACGTTCGCGGTCTCGTCGGGGCGGATGAACCTGAGCGCGAGCTGGGCGTCGTCCTCGTCGGCCTGCACGCCGTGGGGGAGGCGCACCGCGACGAAGGTGGCGTCCCGGCCGGCGGCGCGCTGCCGCTCCGCCGCGAGCTGCGCGAGCCTGCCCGCGAGCGTCGAGTCCTGGCCGCCGGAGATGCCGAGCACGAACCCCTTCGCGCCGGTGGCGTCGAGGTAGTCTGCGAGGAACGCGACGCGGCGCTCGATTTCGGCTGCCGGGTCGACGGTCGGGGAGACGCCGAGAGCGGCGATGATCTCGGATTGCAGCTCGGAGTGCATGGCGCTCATCGTAGGCTGTTTTCGATCTGTTTTTGATTCAGGGCGGTCGATGTGTAACATTTGTCCCCGTGTTGCGACCCGGCAGCCCGCCGCGCGTCGCTAATTGCAGGTATTCCGAGCAGAAAGGAGCGCCCGATGAAGGTCCGCAAGTCGCTTCGGTCGCTGAAGAACAAGCCGGGCGCTCAGGTTGTGCGCCGCCACGGCAAGGTTTACGTGATCAACAAGAAGGATCCCCGCTTCAAGGCTCGCCAGGGCTAGTCGCGCCGATCCAGGCCCCGTCACCGCGTGGTGGCGGGGCCTTTTGCGTATCGACGCGCACCTGTCGGCCAAAAATTTTCCTAAGAATTACACGCGTGGGAGCATGCGGGCGTCCAGGTTTGGGGCAGTTGTGAACTACATGTGGGTGATTCGCTCCCCCTATCCTGGGAATACCACCCCTGTAACTACTATATGTAGTGGTGGTTGCCGAACTTTCCCCCAAGGTATAGTGTCTTCTGGTGTTGCCCCGGGGGAGCCGGGGAAGTCGCAGAAACTCACCCCCGATGCCCGTTTGAGACCGTAGAAAGAGCCCGAGAATCATGGCGATCACCGTTTACAGTAAGCCGGCCTGCATGCAGTGCAAGGCAACCGAGAAGGCCCTCACCAGAGCCGGCCTGGAGTTCACCACGGTGGACATCTCCATGGACGACGAGGCCCGCGACTACGTCATGGCCCTCGGCTACGTCCAGGCCCCGGTCGTCGAGGCGAATGGCGAGCACTGGTCGGGCTTCCGTCCGGACCGCATCAAGGGGCTCGCGGCGTCCGTCGCGTAGGCGGCTGGCCCGGCCTGTCCCCTTCATCCCAGCTCTCTCTCCATTCCGCGGATCCAGCTAGTAAGAACCAGCTAACCGCCCAAAATCCGGCGAATAGCTGGGTCCTAGTAGCTGGATTTGGGCCCAGGGGCGGGCCACGAGCGGGCTGGGCGGGCCCAACAATCAACGAAAGGCGGCGGCCATGCTGGTGGTCTACTTCTCCTCCGCGACGGAGAACACGAAGCGGTTCGTGGAGAAGCTCGGCCTCCCCGCCCAGCGCATCCCGCTGCGCAAGGCCGACCCCGACCTCACGGTGGACGAGCCGTATGTGCTCGTCTGCCCCACCTACGGGGGAGGGGCGAGCGTGGCCGGCGGGTCCGCGACGAACTCGCGGCCGGTGCCGGGGCAGGTCGTCCGCTTCCTCAACCACGAGGGCAACCGGGGGCTCATCCGCGGGGTCATCGCGGCGGGGAACTCGAACTTCGGGGCGGATTACTGTCTCGCCGGGAAGGTTATCGCCGACAAATGTAAGGTCCCGTACCTGTACAGGTTTGAGCTCATGGGCTCGGCCGAGGACGTTGCGAACGTACGCGGCCAACTCATCCAGCACGCTGGGCGGTTGGGGTTGCGTGGGGGGCCGGAGGTCGTCGATACGCAATGTGCCTCGGATGAGTCCGGGCGACTCGCGGCCTTGCGCGAGAAATACGCAGGAAAATACAACAGATCGAAGGACGAGAAGTGAGCACCCCGACCCCTGAGAAGCTGGGCAAGAACGTCCCGGAGCCGGTGAACGAGCACGACCAGCTGGACTACCACGCGCTCAACGCGCTGCTGAATCTGTACGACGAGAACGGGCAGATCCAGTTCGACAAAGACCGCGAGGCGGCGAACCAGTTCTTCCTGCAACACGTCAACCAGAACACGGTCTACTTCCACGACCTGGAAGAGAAGATCGATTATCTCGTGGAGCACAAGTACTACGAGCCGGAGACGATTGCGAAGTACGAGTGGTCCTTTATTAAGGACACGTTCAAGCGCGCGTACTCCTACAAGTTCCGCTTCAAGTCTTTCCTCGGCGCGTACAAGTACTACACGTCCTACACGCTGAAGACGTTCGACGGGCGCCGCTACCTCGAGCGCTTCGAGGACCGCGTGGCCATGACGTCGCTCTTCCTCGCCGACGGCAACGAGGACCTCGCGAGCGCGCTCGTCGACGAGATCATGACCGGCCGCTTCCAGCCAGCGACCCCGACGTTCCTCAACGCCGGCAAGGCGCAGCGCGGCGAGCTCGTGAGCTGCTTCCTGCTGCGCGTCGAGGACAACATGGAGTCCATCGGCCGCGCCATCAACTCCTCGCTGCAGCTGTCAAAGCGCGGCGGTGGCGTGGCGTTGCTGCTGTCCAACATCCGCGAGTCGGGCGCGCCGATTAAGCACATCGAGAACCAGTCGTCCGGCGTCATCCCGGTGATGAAGCTGCTCGAGGACTCGTTCTCCTACGCCAACCAGCTCGGCGCGCGCCAGGGCGCGGGCGCGGTGTACCTCAACGCCCACCACCCGGACATCATGCGCTTCTTGGACACGAAGCGCGAGAACGCGGACGAGAAGGTGCGCATCAAGACGCTCTCGCTCGGCGTGGTCATCCCGGACATCACCTTCGAGCTCGCGAAGCGTAACGACGACATGTACCTGTTCTCCCCATACGACGTCGAGCGGGTCTACGGCGTGCCGTTCGCGGACATCTCCATCACGGAGAAGTACGCCGAGATGGTGGAGGACCCGCGCATCCGCAAGTCGAAGATCAACGCCCGCGTGTTCTTCCAGACCATCGCGGAGATCCAGTTCGAGTCCGGCTACCCGTACATCATGTTCGAGGACACGGCGAACCGCGCGAACCCGGTGAAGACGGGCCGGATCAACATGTCCAACCTGTGCTCGGAGATCCTGCAGGTCAACTCCCCGTCGACGCTCAACGAGGACCTCACCTACGCCGAGGTTGGCCACGACATCTCCTGCAACCTGGGCTCGCTGAACATCGCGATGACGATGGATTCGGACAACTTCGCCCGCACGGTGGAGACGGCCATCCGCGCGTTGACCTCGGTAGCGGACAAGACCTCCATCGAGTCGGTGCCCCCGGTGCGCGACGGCAACGACGCATCCCACGCCATCGGGCTGGGGCAGATGAACTTGCATGGCTACCTCGGCCGCGAGCACATCGAGTACGGCTCGGAGGAGGGCCTCGACTTCACCAACGCCTACTTCGCCGCGGTGATGTACCAGTGCATCCGCGCCTCCCACGCGATCGCGGTGGAGAAAGGCCGGGCGTTCGCCGACTTTGACAAGTCCGAGTACGCCAGCGGCGAGTTCTTCGACCGCTACGACGCGGCGGACTTCCAGCCGAAGACGGAGAAGGTCAAGGCGCTGTTCGACGCCGCCGACATCGCGGTGCCGACGGCGGAGGAGTGGGCGCAGCTCAAGGCGGACGTCGCCCGCGACGGCATCTACAACCGCTACCTCCAGGCGGTGCCGCCGACCGGCTCGATCAGCTACATCAACAACTCGACGTCCTCGATCCACCCGATCGCCTCGAAGATCGAGATCCGCAAGGAAGGCAAGATCGGCCGCGTCTACTACCCGGCGCCGCACATGGACAACGAGAACATCGAGTACTTCAAGGACGCCTACGAGATCGGCTACGAGAAGATCATCGACACCTACGCCGTGGCCACGCGCTACGTCGACCAGGGCCTGTCGCTCACCCTCTTTTTCAAGGACACGGTGACCACCCGCGACATCAACAAGGCGCAGATCTACGCGTGGAAGAAGGGCGTGAAGACGCTCTACTACATCCGCCTGCGCCAGATGGCGCTCGAGGGCACGGAGATCGAGGGCTGCGTGTCCTGCATGCTCTAGCGGGCCTAGATCTCCATGAAGTCGTTCACGCCGCGCAGGAGGCGTCGGGAGGCGTCCTCCGCGCGGTTCGCATCGTGCTTGACGACGGCGTCCGCCAGCTCGGCGTGGATCTTCATCGTGTCCACGTGCGGGTCGTCCGGCATGATCCCGTAGAGCGCGCGGCCGCGCATGATGTCCATGATCGGCTCGGTGAGCTGCTCGAACATCTCGTTGCGCGAGGCGCGCAGCACGAGCGCGTGGAACGCGAGGTCCGCCTCCTGGAAGGCGTCCGAGTTGCCCTGGTCTTCGCCGGCGAGCTCGACGATGCGCTGGGCCAGGCCGACAAGCTCGCGGGCCTCCGCATCGGTGGCGTTCGTCGCCGCGAGGCGGGCGGCGCCGGGCTCGATGGCGTCGCGCAGCTCCCTGAGGGAAGCGAGTTGGGCGGGACGTTGCTCGTCGCTACGCAAACGCCACGAGATGACGGAGTGGTCGAAGACGTTCCACTCGCTCTGCGGCAGCACGCGCAGCCCGACGCGGCGGGAGGAAGAGACGAGGCCAAGCTGCTCGAGCGCGCGCATGGCCTCGCGCGCGACGGTGCGGGAGATGTCGAAGCGCTCGGACAGGTCGTGCAAGGTAAATGTGTGGCCCTCCGGCATCTCGCCCGAGACGATTTCTTCGCCAAGGGTGTCCAGGATGGACGACAAGAGCGGTTGGGAAGAGCGCTCGCCACTTGCAGCCACTAGGGCTACCTCCTTCGCCGGGCGTTCCTACGGCATCGGGGACACGTGATTCCCGAGTAGTGTAGGCCATGCTCACGCCGGCTCCAACGAGGAGCGTTACTATGGTCGCCATGACTCACCTGAACGCGCCCGTGAAAGCGATCAACTGGAATAGCGTCGCGGACGACAAAGATCTCGAGGTGTGGGACCGCCTGACCGGCAACTTCTGGCTGCCGGAGAAGATCCCGGTGTCCAACGACATCCCGAGCTGGAACACGCTCAAGGACGAAGAAAAGCAGGCCACGATGCGCGTGTTCACCGGCCTCACGCTGCTGGACACCATCCAGGGCACGGTCGGCGCGATCTCGCTGCTGCCAGACGCGACGTCGCTGCACGAGGAGGCGGTGCTCACCAACATCGCGTTCATGGAGTCCGTGCACGCGAAGAGCTACTCCAACATCTTTATGACGCTCGCGGACACCCCGGCGATTAACGACGCGTTCCGCTGGTCCGAGGAAAACGAGTACTTGCAGCGCAAGGCGAAGATCATCCTCGGCTACTACGAGGGCGAGGACCCGCTCAAGCGCAAGATCGCCTCCGTGATGCTCGAGTCCTTCCTCTTCTACTCCGGCTTCTACCTCCCGCTCAACTGGTCAGTGCACTCGAAGCTCACCAACACCGCGGACATCATCCGCCTCATCATCCGCGACGAGGCGGTGCACGGCTACTACATCGGCTACAAGTACCAGGTGGGCCTGCGCGGCGAGAGCGAAGAGCGCAAGGAGGAGCTCAAGGACTACGCGTTCGAGTTGCTCTACGACCTCTATGAGAACGAGAACCAGTACACCGAGGACATCTACGACGGGCTCGGCTGGACCGAGGACGTGAAGCGCTTCCTGCGCTACAACGCGAATAAGGCGCTGAACAACCTCGGCTACGAGGGCCTGTTCCCGGCGGATGAGACGAAGGTCTCCCCGGCGATCCTCGCGTCGCTCTCGCCGAACGCGGACGAGAACCACGACTTCTTCTCCGGCTCCGGCTCCTCCTACGTCATCGGCCGCGCCGAGGATACGCAGGACGAGGACTGGGACTTCTAGGCAGTCGCGTATCGACGAACCTCCGGTTCCCCACGCGCCACATCCGTGTGGCGCTTTTTCAGTTTCACCCCGCACGGGGGCAGCATCCGGGGAGGCTGGAAAAACAATGTGGGGAACGTTATGCTGATCCGGTATCACTCGTGGCAACTGGGTCAGTTTCGGTGAGAACCGAGGTGGCGCGGCTGCTGTAGTCAGGAGGATTCGATGACCGCTGTGGCACCGCGGCTGGACAATTACGTCCCGCCAACACGCCCCGAGCCCACGGGCAACGCCCGCAAGGGTTCGAAGATTTACAAGCTTCTCACCACCACCGACCACAAAGAACTGGGCATCATGTACATCATCATGTCCTTCACCTGGTTCTTCGTGGCCGGTTTGATGGCGCTGCTCATCCGCGCCGAGCTGTTCAGCCCGGGCCTGCAGTTCCTGTCCAATGAGCAGTTCAACCAGCTGTTCACCATGCACGGCACCGTGATGCTGCTCGCGTTCGGTACCCCGATCGTGTGGGGCTTCGCCAACTACGTCCTGCCGCTGCAGATCGGCGCCCCGGACGTGGCCTTCCCGCGTCTCAATGCGTTCGGCTTCTGGGTCACCACCATCGGCGTCGTGGCGATGCTCCTCGGCTTTGTCACCCCGGGCGGTGCGGCCGACTTCGGCTGGACCATGTACATGCCGCTCGCTGACGCGGTGCACACCCCGTCCGTCTCCGCGAACCTCTGGGTCGTCGGCGTCGGCGCCACCGGCGTGGGCACCATCGCCTCCGCCGTGAACATGCTCACCACCGTGCTCACCATGCGCGCGCCGGGCATGACCATGTTCCGCCTCCCGGTGTTCACCTGGACCGTCTTCGTCACCTCGATCATCGCGCTCATGATCTTCCCGCTGCTCACCGCCGCGGCTATGGGTGTGCTTTACGACCGCCTGCTCGGTGGCCACATCTACGACACCGCCAACGGCGGCACCATCCTGTGGCAGCACCTGTTCTGGTTCTTCGGCCACCCCGAGGTGTACGTCCTGGCCCTGCCGTTCTTCGGCGTGATCTCCGAGATCGTCCCGGTCTTCTCCCGTAAGCCGATCTTCGGCTACATCGGCCTCGTCTTCGCCACCCTGGCCATCGCTGGCCTGTCCATGGCGGTGTGGGCGCACCACATGTTCGCCACCGGCGCGATCCTGCTGCCGTTCTTCTCCTTCATGACGTTCCTCATCGCGGTGCCGACCGGCGTGAAGTTCTTCAACTGGCTGGGCACGATGTGGAACGGCCACCTCACCTTCGAGACCCCGATGCTGTGGGCGACGGGCTTCCTGTTCACCTTCCTCTTCGGTGGCCTCACCGGCATCATGCTCGCGTCCCCGCCGCTGGACTTCCACCTGCACGACACCTACTTCGTGGTCGCGCACTTCCACTACACACTGTTCGGCACCGTCGTGTTCGCCTCGACCGCCGGCGTGTATTACTGGTTCCCGAAGATGACGGGCCGCATGCTCGACGAGAAGCTGGGCAAGATCCACTTCTGGTTCACCGTCGTCGGCTTCAACATGACCTTCCTGGTCCAGCACTGGCTGGGCAACATGGGCATGCCGCGCCGCTACGCCGACTACCTCGACACCGACGGCTTCACCACCCTGAACCAGGTGTCCACCATCGGCGCCTTCATCCTGGGCATCGGCATGCTGCCGTTCATCTGGAACGTGTTCAAGTCCTGGCGCTACGGCGAGATCGTCACCGTCGACGATCCGTGGGGCTACGGCAACTCGCTCGAGTGGGCCACCTCCTGCCCGCCGCCGCGCCACAACTTCACCTCCCTGCCGCGTATCCGCTCCGAGCGCCCGGCGTTCGAGCTGCACTACCCGCACATGGTGGAGACCCTGCGCCGCGAGGCCCACACCGGCCACAGTGACACCCGCAAGCCGGATAACCACGAGTTCGTCGAGACCGAGGGCTACGCCAACGCCGCGTCCAACTAACCGGCACCGTCACCCCGGGCTTCGAGCCTCCTGAACGCAAACCCCCGCTCCGGCGGGGGTTTCGTCGTGCTTGCGGCCGCGCACCCGCGGGGTAGCGTGGTGGCGGTGACTTCCCCCGCAATCGAATCCGCCCACGACCTGCTCCGGCGCCGCCTCGCCGACGACGCCCGCGAGCGCGCGAAAGACACCGAGGACCCGGCGGACTCCTCCACCGTCCAGGCGATGCAGCTGGCCATCAACCTGCCGAAGCAGGACTCGCCGAGCCGGAACCAGGTGCTCAATGACGCGGCCCGCGCCGCCGTCGCCGTCTGCCTCGACCCCCGCGCGGGTGAGGACGGCTTTTGGCGCGACGGGCTCGACAACTGGTACTCCCGCCGCATCCGCAAAGTCGTCCGCCGCGCGCGCAACAAGGCGTGGGACGACGTGCAGGCGCTGCCCGGCATCACGGTCGGGGCAGTGCGCGCGTTCGTGCCGTCGGCGGTGGGGGAGGTGCCCCACGCCATCGCCAAGCTCCAGATCAAGGGGACCGACATCGAGCCCGGCCCGGAGCTCCCCTCACAGCCGGGCGCACCGCTCATCGCGGTCGACGCGTCGCTGGGCATGACGGCGGGCAAGGCGGCGGCACAGGTCGGCCACGCCTCGATGCTCCTCGCCGCGGCGCGTGACGCCGCCTGGGCGCTGGCCTGGGCAGCGGCGGGCTTCCCCCTCACCGTGCGCGAGGTGCCCCGCGCCGAGTTCGCCGAGCTGTGCCGCACCCCCGGCGCCGTGCCCGTGCGTGACGCGGGCTTCACCGAGGTCGCCCCCGGCTCCACAACCGTCGTCGCTATTGCGTAGCGACGAGCCTCCGGAGTGCCCCGCGCACCACCTCCGGGTCGGTGGTGTCCCAGAACGCGGGGAGGCTGCGGCGGATGTACGCGCCATAGCGCTTTGTCTTCAGGCGGTTGTCCAGCACGGCCACCACCCCGCGGTCGTCGACGGAGCGCAGCAGCCGCCCCGCCCCCTGCGCCATGAGCAGCGACGCGTGGGTGGCGGAGACCTCCATGAACCCGGAGCGCCCGGCGGCGTCCGCCGCGTTCGCGCGCGCCTGCAGCAGCGGGTCGTCGGGGCGGGGGAACGGGATGCGGTCGATGATGACGAGTGAGCACGCGCTGCCGGGCACGTCCACGCCTTGCCAGAGCGTAAGGGTGCCGAAGAGGCAGGCGTTCTCGTTCTTCGCGAACTGGTCCACGAGCACGCCCGTCGAGTCCTCGCCCTGGAGGAGGATGTCGAAGGGCAGGCGCGCCCGCATCGCCTCGGCGGCCTGCTCGGCGGCGCGGCGCGAGGAGAACAGGCCGAGGGTGCGCCCGCCCGCGGCGGTGATGAGCTCGGCGATCTCGTCGAGGGTCTCGCGCGAGAGACCGTCGCGGCCCGGGGCGGGCAGGTGCGTCGCGGTGTAGAGGATGCCGGACTTGCGCGGGTCGAAGGGCGTGCCGGCGTCGAGGCTGTCCCACGTGCCCTTCGGCAGGCCCCAGGCGGCGGCCATGGCGTCGAAGTTGCCGCCGACGGTGAGCGTCGCGGAGGTGAGCACGACGGTGGTCTCGCCGAAGAGCCGGTCGTGGAGCAGCCCGGCGACGGACAGCGGGGCCACCGAGACGGAGTCGCCGGCGCGGTCGGAGCGGGTGAGCCAGACGACGTCGACGTGCTTGGCCGGGTCCGGCTCGTCGAACACGTCGAGGATGCGCACGACGGCGTCGTGGAGGTCCTCGAGGTGGTTCTTGAGGTTGCCGCGCTCGGCGAAGGTCTCGGGGTCGTTGTCCGCCTCGCCCTCGGGCGAGTCCGCGATGCCGCTGCGCGTCTTCCACAGCGCGTCGCGCAGGGCGGCGAACGCGGCGCGGGCGGGATCCGAGATGGTCTCCCACCGGCCCGGCTCCTCGAGGTCGATGGCCGCGGTGAAGTCGTCGATCACCTCCTCGAGGGCATCCCGCGAGCCGCCGAGCTTGCTGGCGCGGCGCGCGGCCATGGACAACGCGCGGGCGGAGATCTCGGAGGTGGCTACGGAGGTGATGCGCCCGTCGAGCTCGTGGGCCTCGTCGATGATCACGGCGTCGTGCTCGGGCAGGACCGCGATGTCGGAGAGCGCGTCGATGGCGAGCAGCGCGTGGTTGGTCACCACGATGTCGACGTCTTTCGTGCGCTCGCGGGCGAGCTCGGCGAAGCAGTCCGCGCCGTGCGGGCAGCGGGTGGCGCCGAGGCACTCGTTCGAGGTCACCGACACCTGGCGCCAGGCCTGGTCCGGCACGCCGGGCACGAGGTCGTCCCGGTCGCCGGTCTCGGTGTCCTGCGCCCACTCGGCGACGCGCTTGACGTGCTTGCCCACCCAGGAGAGGTCCTCGTCGTCGAGGAGCGGGGCCGAAGGTGCGTCGTCAAGCATGAGCTTGTGGAGGCACACGTAGTTGTTGCGGCCCTTCTGGATGGCAAAGGTGGGGCGGTGCGACAGGAGCGGCTCGAGGGCGTCGGCGAGGCGCGGCAGGTCGCGCTCGACGAGCTGGCGCTGCAGCGCGATGGTGGCGGTGGAGACGACGACGGTGGTCTCGTTCGCCTGGGCGTAGCGGATCGCGGGCACGAGGTAGGCCAGCGACTTGCCGGTGCCGGTGCCGGCTTGGACGGCGAGGTGGCGCTCGGAGTCCAGCGCCCGGGTCACCGCCTGCGCCATCTTCACCTGGCCGGAACGCTCGGCGCCGCCGAGGGCCGCGACGGCAGCCTCGAGGAGCTCCTCGGTGCTGTGGTCGCCCGTGTGCTCGTCTGCCACGCCTTACTCCGGCTCGGGGAAACCGATGAACTTCGTCGGGATGGCCACCTCGCCGCGCGACAGGGCCAGGCCCTCCCACGGGAGGGTGCCGCGGGCGGTGGCGTGCAGCTCGCGGATCTCCTCGATGCTCGGTTGGTTGTCCACGATTTCGCCGTCGCGGATGAGCGGCACGGTCATCTCGCGGTACTCCAGGTTCGGCTTGCGGCGAATGTCCGCGCCGAGCGGGTGGACGATCTCGGCGACGGCGACGCCGGAGGAGCGGTAGGCGCGCAGGGCCGACTTGCCGCCACCGTAGGTGACCTTGCCGGAGGAGCGCTTCGCCACCGCGTGGCCCTCCACCTCCACGAGCTTGTACACCAGGCCCGCGGTCGGCGCGCCGGAGCCGGTGACCACGGAGGTGCCCACGCCAAAGCCGTCGACCGGGTCGCCGCGCAGGCCGGCGATGGCGAACTCATCGAGGTCGGAGGAGACGATGATGCGGGTGTTGAACGCGCCGGCGGCGTCGAGCTGCTTGCGCACGCGGCGCGAGACGATGCCGAGGTCGCCCGAGTCGATGCGCACCGCGCCGAGCTCCGTGCCCGCGACCTCGAGGGCGTTGTCCACGCCCTTCGTGATGTCGAAGGTGTCCACGAGGAGAGTGGTGTCCAGGCCGAGGGAGGCGATCTGCGCCTTGAAGGCGGCCTTCTCGTCGGGCTGGCCCTGGTCGTCGACATGCAGCAGCGTCCACGAGTGCGCCGCCGTGCCCGACGGCGGGATGCCGTAGCGCAGGGAGGCCTCCATGTTGGAGGTGGCGTTGAAGCCGGCGATGTACGTCGCGCGGGCGGAAGCGACCGCCGCCTGCTCGTTCGTGCGGCGCGAGCCCATCTCGATGATCGGGCGGCCGTCCGCGGCGGAGACCATGCGCGAGGCGGCGGAGGCCACCGCGGAGTCCGAGTTGAGGATGGAGAGGATGACCGTCTCCAGGATGACGCACTCCGCGAACGTGCCGCGCACCGTCATGATGGGGGAGTACGGGAAGTACAGCTCGCCCTCGCGGTAGCCGTCGACCTGGCCGGAGAAGCGATAGTTGGCGAGGTACTCGCGGCACTGCGGGGAGAGGAAGTCAGCGGTGGCGAGCTGGTCCTCGGTGAAGCGGAACTTGGTAATCGCGTCGAGGACGCGCTCGGTGCCGGCGACAACGCCGTAGCGGCGCTCGTTGGGCAGGCGGCGGCCAAATACCTCGAAGATGCAGTCTCGCTCCGCAGTGCCGTCCTTAATGGCGGCGTCGAGCATCGTCAGCTCGTACATGTCCGTGAGGAAGGCGGTGGAGCCCTCCGCCTCGGAGGAGTGGCGCTGTGCGTCGTTCATGCTCAGCCAGCGTACCCTCCCGGCACGAGAAGGTAAGGTGATTCACATGTGTGTGTCAGCCGTTTTTCCGACTCCAGCCCGCGCGGCGCAGGCGGGGTCCCCGCTTGCCACCCCGGAGCTGGACGAGGCCGTGGACGTGGACGTGGCCACGAGCGAGAACCTGCCCTGGCTGTGCATCGTGTGGGATGACCCGGTCAACCTGATGAGCTACGTCACCTACGTGTTCCAGACCGTGCTCGGCTACGACCGCAAGCGCGCCACCGAGCTCATGATGCAGGTGCACACCGAGGGCAAGGCCGTCGTTTCCTCGGGGGAGAAGGACAAGGTGGAAACCGACGTGAAGAAGCTGCACACCGCCGGCCTGTGGGCGACGATGCAGCAGGCAGGGTAGGGCAGTTATGCAGCCGTGGCGCAAGAAGAAGGGGCTCATGCGCTCCACCGCCAAGTTCACCACCGTGTTTGACCCGATGGAGCGCGAGGTGATCGGGGATCTCACCGCCACCGTCTCCGAGGCGCTCATCGCCCGCGCCCAGTCCGCGCCGAAGGACGAGTTCGCTGAGATGCTCGGCGTCTCCACCGGCCACACCGAGGCGCCGGCGGATCCCCGGCTCGCCCGCCTCCTGCCCGACTTCGAGCGCGAGGGCGACGAGGAGTTCGACGGCGACAACGGCCTGCTGCGCAGCCTCCACGAGAACGACATCATCCGCGCGAAGCTGACGAACCTGCAGGTGGTTAATGCCGCGCTCGGGCCGACCGGCGGCGTCGAGGTGACCATCGAGGAAGGTGAGGCCCACCAGTTCATCGCCGCGCTCAACGACATGCGCCTCTACGCCTCCGCCGACGATTCCGGCAGCGAGGCCGCCCGAGAGAACCGCCAGACGCTCATCGACTGGCTCGCGTACTGCCAGGACTCCCTCCTCCAGGCCCTCATGGACTAATGCGTATCGACGCACCTTCGGCCATCACCGGCCACACCTCCCTCGGCGACACCGGTGTGACGGCGCTCGTTGCCGCCGACCCGGACGGCATGGCGGCCGCGGTGGACGTGCGCGGCGGCGGCCCGGGCACCCGCGAGACGGACCTGCTCGAGCCGCATAACACCGTCGAGCGCGTCCACGCGATCCTGCTCTGCGGCGGCTCCGCGTTTGGGCTCGCGGCCGCGGACGGCGCGATGGCCGAGCTGGAGCGCCGCGGCCGGGGCTTCCCCGTCTTCGGCGAGGGCGCGCCGGGCCCGCGCGTGCCCATCGTCCCGGCGGCGGTGATCTTTGACCTCGTGGTGGGCGACCCGGCGCACCGGCCCACCGCCGCCGACGGCGCCGCCGCCGTGGCTGCAGCGCTCGACGGCGGCGGTGGGTTGGTTGAGTCTGGGTCTGTCGGCGCGGGCTGCGGCGCCACCGCCGGGGTGCTACGCGGCGGCTTCGGCCACGCCCGCGCGCGGGCCGCCGGCTACACGGTCGAGGCGTTCGTGGTGGCCAACCCGGTGGGCTCGGTGGTGGATCCGGCGACCGGGCTGCTCTACGGCGACCCGGCCCAGCCGGCGGTGGACCTGGAGGCGTTCGCCCAGCTCGAGCGCCCCACACCAAAGCTGAACACCACCATCGGGGTCATTGCCACGGACGCGCCGCTGACGAAGGCCCAGCTCAAGCGCGTTGCCATGACGGGCCACGACGGCATCGCCCGCGCCGTACGCCCCGCCCACTCGCCGCTCGACGGCGACACGCTCTTCGCAGTTTCCACCGCGCCCGCGGGCGCCGCGCCGGTGCGCGACGTTGAGGCGCTCGCCCAGCTCGGCCAGGTGGGCGCCGGGGTGATTCAGGCCGCGATCGTCGACGCGGTGGTGAGCGCCGAGTCCGCGTACGGCGTCACCGCGTGGCGCGACATCGCGATCGTGTAAAAATCCACACCGCCCGAGAACCACCCTGGCACTAAGGGGATCGTGCGGATTTTTACAACGCCTGCCGCCTCGACGCCGCCGGGCCCCGCCCTGGCAGACCCGCTAAGCTTCAGCCTTGATGAGCAACCAACACCACGTTCCAGAGGGCTGGGGCTATGGCCAGACCGGCCAGCCCGGCTATGGCAAGCCGTTCCAGCGCCCGTTCTCGCACCCGGAGTCGCAGCCGCCCGCGTTCGGCGATCCGCGGGGGCCGTACAACCCGTACGCGACGCCCCAGCAGCAGGGCCAGCAACAGGCCCAGCAGCAGTACGGGCTGCGCCCCCAGTACCAGCCCCAGTACCAGCCCCAGCAGCCCGGCTACCCGCAGTACCGGCAGCCGAAGGAGCGGGGCCGAAGGTCGCAGAAACGCAAGCAGCAGCGCAACTCGGGCCTGCGCTTCGCCATCGGCTTCCTCGTCGTGATCTGGGTCGTGTTCGTGCTCGAGCAGGTGTTCCCGGACATCGTCGCACTCGGTGTGCACCCGCTCGACCCGCTCGGGCTGCCGCTCATTTTCACCTCGCCGCTGCTGCACGCGAACCTGGAGCACATCGTGTCCAACTCGCTGCCGGGCGCGCTGTTCGCGTACCTCGTCGGGTACTCCGGCAAGCGCGTGTTCTGGGAGGTGACCACGTTCGTTGTCATCATCGGCGGGCTCGGCGTGTGGCTGTTCGGTGGGGTGGGTACGAACCACATCGGTGCGTCCGGTCTCGTGTACGGGTGGCTCGTGTACCTGCTCGTCCGCGGCTTCTTCAACCGCTCGCTCGAGCAGATCCTCACCGGCTTGGTCCTCGGCTTCTTCTACTCGGGTCTCATCTACGGCGTGCTGCCCGGCACGGAGGGCGTGAGCTGGCAGGCGCACCTCTTCGGCTCGATCGGCGGCTTCGTCGCGGGCATGGTGATCACGTCGGACGACCCGCCGGAGCTCGCGGCGAAGAAGCAGGCCAAAGCGCTTGAGAAGCAGGCCCGCCGGCAGGGATAGGATGGCCGGCGTGAGCAACGACGCCGGCAACAACGCACCCATCGGACTGTTCGACTCGGGCGTGGGGGGACTCACCGTCGCCCGCGCAGTGATGGATCAGCTGCCCGGCGAATCCCTCATCTACATCGGCGACACCGCGCATGGGCCGTACGGGCCGCAGCCGATCGCGGATGTGCGCGCGCACTCGCAGCGCATCGCCGACGAGCTCGTGGAGCGCGGCTGCAAAATGCTCGTCATCGCGTGCAACACCGCCACCGCCGCGTTCCTCCACGACGCGCGCGAGCGCTACGACATCCCCGTCATCGAGGTGATTCAGCCGGCGGTGCGCCGCGCCATCGCGACGACGCGCAACAACAAGGTCGGCGTGATCGGCACCCAGGGCACCGTGAACTCCGGCGCGTACCAGGACCTTTTCTCCATCCACCCGGGGCTCGAGGTCACCGCCGTGGCCTGCCCGCAGTTCGTCCCGCTTGTGGAGCAGGGGGTGACCTCCGGCAAGGAAGTTTTGGATGTGGCCCGGGGGTATGTCGGGCCGCTGCGGGCCGCGGGCGTCGATACGCTTGTGCTCGGATGCACCCACTACCCGCTGCTCTCCGGCGTGATCCAGCTCGCGGTGGGCGACGAGGTCACCCTCGTCTCCTCGGCCGAGGAGACGTCGAAGGACGTGCTCAGGGTGCTCACCGAGGGCGACATGCTTCACGACGCCGTCACCGCCCCCACCCACATCTTCGAGTCCACCGGCGACCCCGAGCGCTTCGACGCCCTCGCCCGGCGCTTCCTCGCACCCCCGGTGCACGCGGTGGGGCGCGACTAGGGCTTGACAGACCGTCAGAGTGCGACTTTAATTAGTGGCAATAGTTCAGCCCGCCTTCCAGCTTGCAAAGTTGGTTGAGTGGGCTGGATCTCTAATTGGGGGATGGCTAGAAGAATAAGATCTTGCTCAAACCTGCGCTTACGACGAGCCAGCACATTGCACTTTTGAGGCAAAGGGGGATGGTGGTCGATTCAGCTCAGGCGGAACAGTGGCTTAATAGCGTCGGGTACTACCGACTGTCAGCGTATTGGTACCCGGCACGGCAGGTAGATCCATCTCCGACAGGCAGGCGGCTCGATCAGTTCGTACCTGGCACAGATTTCGCTAACGTTGCCGAACTTTACGAAGCTGATCGAAAGCTCCGTACGTTAGTGCATGACGGTATGGAGCGGATTGAAGTTGCAGTTCGCACGCAGGTGGTGGAGATTTTGTGTGCACAGCATCCCTCTAACCCTGCCTTCTACCTAAGCTCGGATAGTTTCCGCTCCAAGTTCGCTCATCTTCAGTGGCTCCAAACTGCGTACAGCCGACTAGCACGGGCGGGATCGAAAAGTGATTCAGTCAAACATCACGCAAAACATTATTCGGGAATGTTCCCATTTTGGGCTGTCGCGGAGGTTCTGGATTTCCGCGATGTCTCCGTTTTGTACTCCGGCCTTAAATCCCGAGATCAACGGGCAGTTGCGGAAAACCTGGATATCTTCATCGACTTCAATGTCCTTAGTGACAACCAGAAGTCACAGGTCCAAAAGAGTCACCCTTTCGCAAGCTGGTTAGAGCAGTTAGTGTTGATTCGGAATGTTTGCGCTCATCACAGCCGGTTGTGGAATCGAACATTCAATCCTGCATCGACAAGTTTTATCAGGACAAATGGAAATCTCTCTCCTTCCACCGGGCCAGAATGAACGGTTGTTTGGGGCACTCCAACTCATGTCACACATTCTGCGAAAAGTCGCTTCGGGCACGACCTGGCCGTTGAAAATCCTCGACTTGGTAAACAATGCTTTCCTCCCCAATCCCCTTGTAAGCCCTCCTAGCTTGGGTATCCCGGCGTCGTGGGACGCGAGAACAATCTGACGCCCCGTTCGCACTTGCACGCCGTGGGCGGCGATTCGCACCTCACAACTAGGAGAATTTAAGGATTCACTAGGAAAATGTGCCCCATTCATGGCAGAGTATGTCCATGCAGTTGACCATCCTCGGGTGCTCCGGGAGCCTGGCCGCGCCCGGTAACCCAGCTTCCTCCTACGTCATCTCCGTGCCTGGTGAAACGGATGTGGTGATGGACTTCGGTCCGGGAGCGCTCGCCGCCATGCAGGAGCGGTTCGACCCGTCTGCGGCGCACGTCATCTTCAGTCATCTTCATGCCGACCACTGCTCGGACTTCCCGTCGCTTTTGGTCTGGCGTCGCTACCACCCCACGGCCCCTGCGGAGCAGCGCCACCGCCTGATCGGCCCCTCGTACGCGCCGGAGCACTTGGGGCGCATGAGCGCGGACGCGCCGGGGGAGCAGGATGATTTCACCGACACCTTCGAGTTCACCACTTGGCGCGCCGGGCAGCCGGAGCAGCTCAGTGGGCTGACGATCACCCCGTTCGACGTGGTCCACCCGGCTCAGGAGTCGCATGCGCTGCGCATCGAGGACGCTGCTGGCAAGGTCATCACGTTCTCCGGCGACTCCGGATCCACGCCAACGCTCATCGACGCAGCGCGTGACGCTGATTTATTCCTCTGCGAAGCCGCGTGGGGCGCTACCTCCGAGGGTAAGGCAGAGGGCATGCATCTATCCGGCAAGGAAGCCGGCAGCATCGCTCGCGAAGCCGGTGTGAAGACCCTGGTGTTAGTGCACATCCAGCCGTGGACGGACCCGGAAGACGTCCTCGCTGCCGCTCGCACCGAGTTCGACGGGGAGATCATCCTGGGCAAAGCCGGGGCCACCTTCGAGCCGTAATCCCCTGCGTTCCGCTCGACTACTTCGCGTAGTCAGCCCAGGGCCGGTTTTCAAATACTTGGGGATCCACCGTTAGCCAGCGACACACCCACGCTAAAGCACGCGACTCGAGTGTCACTCGAGAGCACCCTGCTTTTGAGGCGCGGCCCTAGAAGTCGAAATCCAAGATCTTTTGAATATCCATGTGTTTGTTGGTTGCGTCTGGATCGCGACCGGGCTGCCACTGGTCAAGTCCCGTGTAGTGGTGTAGCCGTTGGTGCTTTCGGCTCGGTATGAAGTTCGGGATTGACCGTGTAGCAGTCCGAGGAATCGACACCGCCGAACTGCGTTACGCTTGGACGCATGACTGATTTCTCGCGCCTCGACGGCCGCGCGGTAGACGAGATGCGCCCGGTGCGCATCACCCGCGGCTTCACCTCCAACCCGGCGGGCAGCGTGCTCGTGGAGTTCGGCAACACCCGCGTTATGTGCACCGCCTCCGTGGAGGAGGGCGTGCCCCGCTTTAAGAAGGACTCCGGCGAGGGCTGGCTCACCGCCGAGTACGCGATGCTGCCCTCGGCGACGCACGAGCGAATGGCGCGCGAGTCCATGAAGGGCAAGGTGAAGGGCCGCACGCACGAGATCTCCCGCCTCGTGGGCCGCTCGCTGCGCGCCGCGGTGGACCTTTCCCAGCTCGGGGAGAACACGATCCAGCTCGACTGCGACGTGCTGCAGGCGGACGGCGGCACCCGGACGGCGTCGATCACCGGCGCGTACGTCGCCCTCGCCGACGCGATCACGGTGCTCAAGGAGCGCGGCGTGGTGCCGGGCGAGCCGCTGCTCGCGCCGGTGGCCGCCGTTTCCGCCGGCATCATCGACGGCCACGTCTGTCTCGACCTGCCCTACGAGGAGGACTCGCGCGCGGAGGTGGATCTCAACGTGGTCATGCAGGAAGGCGGCAACTTCGTGGAGATCCAGGGCACCGGCGAGCACGGCCTGTTCGGCCGCGAGCAGCTTGGGCAGATGCTGGACGTGGCACAGCAGGGCTGCGAGGAGCTCATCGCGGCGCAGAAGGCGGCGCTGGGATGGTAAAGGTCCTCGTCGCGTCCCGGAACCAGGGCAAGGTCCGCGAGCTCGAGCAGGTGCTGCGCGAGCTCGCCATCGAAGGCGTGGAGCTCGTTTCGCTTATCGACGCGCCAGCGTACCCCGACCCCGTCGAAGACGGCCTGTCGTTCGAGGAAAACGCGCTGCTCAAGGCCCGTGCGGGCGCGAAGGCGACCGGCCTGCCGTGCGTGGCGGACGACTCGGGGCTGACGGTCGAGGCGCTCAACGGCATGCCGGGCATCCTCTCCGCGCGCTGGTCCGGCAACCACGGCGACGACCAGGCCAACAACGACCTGCTGCTCGCCCAGATGGCGGACATCAACGAGCGCGCCGCCGCGTTTGTGTCCTGCTGCGCCCTGGCCTCCCCGGACGGGCAGGAGTTCACAGCCGAGGGCCGCTGGGAGGGCGAGCTGCTGCGCGAGCCCCGCGGCGAGAACGGCTTCGGCTACGACCCGCTTTTCCTGCCCGACGACGCCGATGGGCGCTCCTCCGCCGAGCTCACCGCCGAGGAGAAGAACGCCCGCTCGCACCGCGGCAAGGCCCTGCGGGCGCTCGCCCCGCACCTCGCGGCGCTGAAGTGACGCAATTCGTTACAGTGGAAGCATGAAGAAATCCATTGCACTCGCAGCAACTGTCCTCGCCTCCGGCGCGCTCTTGACCGCCTGCGGCCAGAAGGGCGACTTCGACGGCACCTGGTCCGGCGACGTCACCGCCACCCAGGAAGGCAAGGGCGGCGGCCACGCCACCGTGACCATCGACGGCAAGGACTGCTCCTGGGAGATGACCGAGACCTCGGGCGAGAAGAACGAGGCAAAGTGCAAGCGCGACGATAAGAGCTTCAAGCTCGAGGACCCGCTGACGCACCAGGACCTCAAGTACGACGCGGAGCGCTCCGGCGACACGCTCACCTTCAGCCCGAAGAACGACCAGGCCGAGAAGGTCGGCGTCATGGTGCTGTCCAAGACGAGCGACAAGTAGGACGGCAATACAGAAGGCCCGGCGGGTACTCCCACCGGGCCTTTTATTATTCCCGCGCTAGTTGAGCTGGAACTTCTCTTTCACTTCCTTGCGCCGCTTCGCCTCCACGACGAAGGACATGAACGGCACCACGCCGGAGATCGCGGTGGTGAACCACTCGAGAGCGGACCAGCGCGCCTTCGACCCCAGGTTCAGCGAGGCGAGCAGGAACGCCATGAACGCGAAGCCGTGCACGCGCGCCACCCAAGACAGGTAGTGCACGTCCATGTGCATCCCGTACTGCATGATCATGCGCGCACACAGGAGCAACAGCAGGGTACCGGTGATCCAGGCGGCGACGGAGAACAACGTGAGCGCCTGCTGTACGCGGCGCTGCCGTTCCGGGTGGATGCGCGGCTGCTGCGCTTGCTGGGTCGGTTGCGTCATGCTGATTTCCCTTCACCTTCGTGTTGGCGCTCGCGGTGCGGCGCCACGAGCTCGTTGTATTCTTCGACGTTCAGCTTCGGCCTGGCGGGCAGGAAATCCTCGTCGATCTGCGTCGGCTGCTTCGACGCGCTGCCGTACTTCGCCTCGTCCGCCTCGTAGAGGTCGTCCATGGTCAGGCCGGCGTTCTCGGCGTCGATCTTCTCGTTCTCCATCCGCATCCCAGCGCGGTACGCGTAGACGAAGAACGCCGCGAAGCACGGCCATTGCAGCGCGTAGCCCAGGTTCTGGAACGTGCCGGAGCCGGACTGGTAGCGGTGCCACTGCCAGCGCGCGAGCAGCAGGCAGGTCACGGCCGCCGCGACGAGCAGCACGATGTGCCACCAACGCACCTTCACGCGCTCGCGTTGCGACGACCCTCCGGCCCCCTCCTGCTTTTCCTCGCTCACACCGGCAGAGTTTACCCGCCTCCGCCCGCAGACCAAACGAAAGTTTGATGCGCCGAACGGTTATTGGCGGCGCGGCGGCGGCGTGTAACATCCTTCGACGACGCGCCCGTGGCGGAATTGGCAGACGCGCTGGATTTAGGTTCCAGTGCCTTATGGCGTGGGAGTTCAAGTCTCCCCGGGCGCACTGTTGCTAAAAGCCTCAGCTAAATGTCCCAGTCGCGCAGGATGCGACTGACGTGGCCGGTGGCCTTGACGTTGTACTGGGCCTGCTCGATGGTGCCGGCGCCGTGCTCGTCGACGTTGACGAGGAACGTCGAGCGGATGACGCCCTGGATCACCTTGCCGTAGTTCTTCTTCTCCCCGTACGCGCCGTAGGCCTCGAGGGTGGCCTTCGACGGGTCGGAGAGCAGCTCCACCGACAGGTCGTGGTCGGCGCGGAACTTCGCCAGGGCCTCGGGTGCGTCGGGGCTGATGCCGAGCACCTTCACACCGGCGCCGTCAAACTGGTCGAAGTTCTCGGTGAAGTCGCACGCCTCGGTGGTGCAGCCCGGCGTGTTGGCCTTGGGGTAGAAGTAGACGACCACCCGGGAGCCGGCGAAGTCGGCGAGCGAAACGGTCTCGCCGCGGTCGTTGGACAGTTCGAATGCGGGGGCGGCATCGCCCGCCTGGAGGTGCGTGGAATCGGTCATACCATCCCGTTTTACACTAGGCTGGGAGCTTGGCGGCGGAAACGCCGAGCAACGAAACTTCACCCAATTAGAGGAGCTAGATCACCCATGGCACGTGACATCCACGACATCGAACGCGACCTCGAGCGCACCCGCGGCCAGCTCGCTTCCACGCTTGACGAGCTCGCGGACCGCACCAACCCGTCCACCCTCGCCGACAACGCGAAGAACCAGGCCCAGGACTGGCTGCAGGATGAGACCGTGCAGAAGGTTTTCGCCGGCATCGGCATCGGCATCGCCGCGCTCATTGGCATCAAGGTCTACAACGGCCGCAAGCGCAAGCACGAGCTCAAGGAGCTGCAGAAGCTCCTCTCCCGTCGCTAACCCGGCAGCGCTACACGATCTCGGCGCCGGCGTCCATCATTGCTTGAAGGGCGTCGGCGCCACCTTTGTCGTCGACAGGCGAGCACATGCCGCGCAGCACGCGCACCTCGAAGCCCTCCTTGAGCGCGTCGAGCACCGTGGCGCGCACGCAGTAGTCGGTGGCGATGCCGCAGACGTCGAGGTGCGTCACGCCCTGCTCGCGCAGCCAGTCGCCCAACAGCGCGCCGTCGGCATTCTTCCCCTCGAAGCCGGAGTACGCGGCGGAGTATTCGCCCTTCTTGAAGAACTGGTCGATGAGGTCCCGCCTCACCGGGCCGCGGATCTCCGCGCCGTACGTGTCCGCGACGCAGTGCACGGGCCAGGAGTCGACGAAGTCCGGCTTCTCCGAGAAGTGCGCGCCCGGGTCGATGTGCCAGTCCTGCGTGGCCACCGTCGCAACGTAGTCGCGGGTGCGGCTGTCCGGGGTGGAGATGAGCTCGGCAATTTTCGACGCGACCTCGTCGCCGCGCGCCGTGGCGAGGTTGCCGCCGGGGCAGAAGTCGTTCTGGACGTCAACGAGCAGGAGAGCGGTCTTCATACGTTTCAGCATACTCTCAGGTGCGCGATGCCCGGGCCGCCGATCCTCGGAACGTGGGAAAAGAAAAAGGCCAGCAGGAAATCCCCGCTGGCCTTTCAATTACTGTGCGCCATCAGGGAATCGAACCCCGAACCCACTGATTAAGAGTCAGTTGCTCTACCAATTGAGCTAATGGCGCGTATTCTATTTTGCTCTGCTGCCTCGGCGTCACGCGCTCTCGGCAACGAAGAGAAACTGTAGCACCGTCGCCCGCAGGCATGAAATCGGCAGGTCAGACCGTTGGTTTCGTCGATACGCGAGAGCCCAACACACGGGCCCGGCGGATAGTGGAATTCTCGGGCGGAGCGGTTAGAGTAGTGGAGATTTATTTGTTCGTCATGTGAGGGGGAGCCAGTGGGTCACCTTCGAATGGTGCGTGGCACCGCCGCGATCGCGCTCGCGGCGGCGTTAGCGTCGTGCACGATCGGGGAGGAGCACCGCCTCGAGCCCGTCGCGCACACCACCGACGCGGCGGGTGTGGAAAAGACCACGGAGAAGGCCTCCCCGCGCCCGCCGAAGGTGTCCGTCGCCAACGGCGCAACGGGCGTCGAGCCGGGGGAGCCGGTGAAGGTGAGCTCGGCTGCCGGGCTGTCCGCGGTGAGCATGAAGAACGAGGACGGCAAGGAAGTGCTCGCCGAGTTCAACGAGGACAAGTCTGGGTGGGCCACCACCGAGGCGCTGGGCTACGGCCGCAAGTACACGGTAGAGGCGCGCGACACCGAGGGGCAGAAGGTCGTGAGCACCTTCACCACCGCGACGCCGAGCACCACGCTCAACGCCTACGTCGGTCCGCTCGACGGCTCGACGGTGGGCGTGGCGCAGGCAGTGACCATCCGGTTCGACGCCCCCGTCAAGGACACCAAGGCGGTGGAGAAGCTGATCAAGGTGCAGACGTCGAACGACACCGACGGCGCCTTCTTCTGGCTCGACCCCTACGAGCTGCGGTGGCGCCCGAAGGAGTACTGGGAGCCGGGCACCGAGGTCAAGGTCGACGTGGGCATGTACGGGCACAAGCTTGGCGACGGCGTCTACGGCGGCGACGACACCCACATCGGGTTCACCATCGGCGACAAGGTGGAGACCGTCGTGGACAATTACGACAAGATGCTGCGCGTCTACAACAACGGCGCGCTGGTGAAAGAGTTCCCGGTCTCGCTGGGCACCGACAACAAGAACGACACGCCCAATGGCACGTACGTCGTCGGCGACGAGAACGAGAAGCTCACCATGGACTCGCGCACGTACGGCCTCGCGCTTGACGCGGGCGGCTACGTCACGGGCGTGGACTACGCGACGCAGCTGTCGTACTCGGGCATCTACGTCCACTCCGCGCCGTGGGCGATCGGCGCGCTCGGCAGCTACAACCAGTCGCACGGCTGCATCAACGCCTCCTACGACAACGCGAAGTGGTACCAGAGCTACGTCAAGCGCGGGGACCCAGTAGTAGTAAAGAACACCGCCGGCGGCACGCTCACCCCGTACGACGGGCTCGGGTACTGGAACCTCGACTGGGAGCAGCGCTCCGGCGGCTCCGAAGCGCCGCTGTACGAGTAGGGGGCGTTCGGCTACCGCGTGTAAAAGGGGTAGTCGGTGTAGCCCTTCTCCCCGCCGGTGTAGAAGGTTGATTCGTCCGGTGCGGCCACCGGCAGCTCCTCCTTCCAGCGGCGCACTAAGTCCGGGTTGGAAATGGCCAACCGGCCCACCACGGCAGCATCCGCCTGCTGTAAGAGCCGCTCGGCCGCGTCATGGTCGGTCAGCTGACCGAACCCGGAGTTGAGGAAGACGCAGGTGCGGCCGTTCTCGCGGGCACGCGCGATCAGTTCGGCCACCAGCTCACCTGCGGGATCCGCGTGCATGATTGAGACGTAGGCGAGGCCGAGGTCAGCGGTGGCGCGCAGAAGCCCGCCGTAGGTGGCCAGCACGTCGGCCTCATCCAGCTCTTCGATGCCCTGAATGTTGTTCTGCGGCGACAAGCGGATAGCCACCCGGTCAGCCCCGATTTCATTCGACACCGCGCGCAGGATCTCCTCGACGAGCCGGAACCGGTTCTCCGGGGATCCGCCGTAGGCGTCCTCGCGCAAGTTGGAATTCGGCGAGAGGAACTGGTGCAGCAGGTAGCCGTTGGCGCCGTGGATCTCCACGCCGTCCATGCCGGCGTCGATGGCGTTTCGTGCGGCGTGGCGGAACTCGTCGACGATGCCCGGCAGCTCAGCGGTGTCCAACGCGCGGGGGATTGGGCAGTCCTTGCGGGACTCGAAGTCTCGAACCGCAGTGCCGGAGGCTATTGCGGACGGCGCGACCGGCTCCGTGCCCTCCTGCAGGCTGGCGTGGGAGAGTCGTCCGCCGTTCATCACCTGCATGAAGATGTGCCCGTCGGCCTCGTGGACGGCGTCGGCGACGCGGCGCCACCCTGCGATCTGCTCAGCGGTGTCGATGCCGGGCTGGCCCGGAAAAGTCCGACGGCTGACCGTGGGGAAGACGCCTTCGGTGACGATGAGCCCAAAGGAGGCGCGCTGCGTGTAGTAGGTCTCGTGCAGCGAAGTAGGCACGCCGTCGCGCCCCGCGCGCGAGCGCGTCAGCGGAGCCATGATGATGCGGTTTGGCAGGGTCATTCGACCCACGTCGAGGGAATCAAAAAGTGAGGTCATGCGCTCCTCAACGCGTACATGGCAACGGCTATTCCGTGCCCGTGCGTACCTCGGAGGGGGCCACGGCCATCGGCTCAGGGGATTAAACGCCCAGGTGGTTGGGGAGTGAAGCATCCGCATGGGAAATGGCCGGGAGACCCGCTGTTCAGAAGAGACGCCGTATTCGGCGCCGCAGACGGTGTCGGCCTGGGCGGAGAGGATCTGGTTGATAAACCCTTGCAGCATCTGGCGCATCAGATCCGGCGAGGCTTGGGCCAGCAGTTCATCCAGATAGGTTGTCGGGTCGATAGAATGCGGTGCAGCGGTCATCGTCATGTGCCTTTCGGTGAGATGTGGTAGTTGAGTCGAAAGGTTACTGACGATGGCCGCCCCACTATTTTCAAGGGCCCACCACCAGCAAGCGTTACACCACACTAAGGGACGCAACCTTTTGATTTCCTCGAACAGCGCGTTATGGACGATGAATTTCGGCAATTCCAGCGTTCGGAGTTTGACGGTACTGACGCTGAGTACTTCGAGCATTTGCTCGCTGACGATGATGCGCTCGCCCTCGACCACGCCGCATACGCGAAGCCTCGCACCCGACTGGTTAAACCGGTAGGCGGTCAACGCGATCGGCTGCTGCGTACTGTCGGCGAGAACCAGCGGCGACTCGATGCGCTGCGTCGCGCCACGGCACGGCGGAGACAACAACAGCAGCAACAGCAACAGCCTTGCCGGGAAGGCGATCGAGATGGTGGCGATGACTAGCGCCTGAGGGTTAAGTAGCAAAAAGTGTGTCTGCTATCGGCGTGTCGGAGGGTTAGATGTGGCCCTTTTGTCGCGCTTTCCGCGGGACCGGAGGGTGTCAGGAAGTTTGTGTGTGAGGCTCTGATCTGAAGGAGTTTCACCGATAATGACTACGGTGTCACCGAAGAAAAGCCATGACCCGGCGAGGGTCAATGCGATTAGCGAGAAGCTGATGGATAACCCCGAGCTCGCAAGGCTCATCGGGGAGCTGTCCACCTCCACCGACGACGCCAGCGAGCTGGTCAAGGGGCTTTTACAGGCGTCGATCAACGCCGGCCTGCAGGCGGAGATGGATGCCCATTTGGGCTATAGCCACTCCGACCGCAAAGCGAAAGCCCAGGTGGAAACCGGGCGGGGCAGCAATCACCGCAACGGGTCGTACACCAAGACCGTCGATTCCGGC
The DNA here is from genome assembly GCF_028609865.1 of Corynebacterium jeddahense. Taxonomy (NCBI): domain Bacteria; kingdom Bacillati; phylum Actinomycetota; class Actinomycetes; order Mycobacteriales; family Corynebacteriaceae; genus Corynebacterium; species Corynebacterium jeddahense. Next base: position 2,017,210 of record NZ_CP063194.1, on the reverse strand, counting down.
TACGGCCCAATCGAAGTGACCATGCCGAGGGATCGTGCGGGAACGTTTCGCCCGCAGATGGTGCCCAAAGGCTCCCGTCGGCTCACAGAGCTCGACGACATGATCATCTCGCTGTACGCCGGCGGGATGACGGTGCGAGATATTCAGCACCACCTTGCCACCACTCTGGGGGTGGATATGAGCCCAGATACGATCAGCACCATTACTGATGCGGTCTTAGACGAGGTCATGATCTGGCAAAACCGCCAGCTCGACGAGTTTTACCCAGTGATCTTCCTCGACGCGCTACGCGTGAAAATCCGTGACGGCCACCGCGTGGTCAATAAGGCCTGCTATATGGCTGTCGGTGTGGACATCGACGGCATCAAGCACATCTTGGGATTGTGGATCGCTGACAATGAAGGTGCCGCATTTTGGGCATCAGTCTGCGCAGATCTGGCCAACCGCGGTGTCCAGGACGTGTTCATTGTCTGCTGCGACGGGCTCAAAGGCCTGCCAGAAGCCGTGGAGGCAACCTGGCCGAACTCTATGGTGCAGACCTGTATTGTGCACCTGATTCGGGCTGCGAACCGGTGGGTGTCGTATCAGGACCGCAAAGGCGTCTCCCGCGCGCTGCGTGAGGTCTACACCGCTCCCAATGAGGAGACGGCACGCGCCAGCCTGGATGCTTTCGAGGCCAGTGAGCTGGGCCTAAAATGCCCCCAGTCGGTCAAAGTCTGGCGCGACGCTTGGGAGCGGTTCGTGCCGTTTCTGCAGTTCCCACCGGCAGCCCGCCGGGTGCTCTACACCACCAATTCGATCGAGTCGCTGAATGCTGAACTGCGGAAAGCCACCCGTAACCGGGGACAATTCCCGAACGATACCGCGGCGCTGAAGACGCTGTGGTTGATGATCTGCAACATCGAGGACAAGCGCGCTGCGCAGCGGGCGAAGAAAGCCAAGCGCGACGTTGAGTGCAACGGCTATATTGAAGGAGCGAAAGCCACCGGGTGGAAACAAGCCATCAATCAACTAGCCGTGGCTTACCCCGACCGATTCGCGGACTACTTGTAAACCAAGCCCCCGCACACAAAGAATCGGACACCCTCCGGGACCGCACATGCAGTAGATACGCCAACGGTCCTACCACGGGTATGAACACCAGAAAGAGCACGATCCAGACATCCGACCATCGTCTGTTAGGTTGCCTGAAAAATACAATGATACTGGCAACTAATAGCACCACAGCCGCCAACGTGAGCAGCATAAAAACGTAATCGACCGGAGATGGTTCTAATGGAGAAACTCCATTGCCTTGCAAAGCGGTTAACTGCATTTGTGAAATTTCCATCACCCCTGGTTCATCACATTGCTTCTGACACGGTGTTTTCGCCCAGGATCCTAACAGGCAGCCACCCTCCGCCATCCCGCGTTAACGCTGTCGCAACACGCCTTCCTGGACACTGAGGTGGTTCAGTCCGTACACACACTCCGAGGAGGAAAAATCATGACCAGCACCACCACCCGTATCGCCGCGTACGCAACCGCAGCAACGCTCGCACTCGGCGCTGTCGCCGCGACCCCGGCGAACGCCGCTACCGTCGCAGCAAAGGGCAAGGACGGCGTGTGCGCCGTGAAGCTTGCGCCGGCCGAGAAGCGTTTCATCGAGTCGTGGTTCGACGAGTCCAAGGCGATCGGTGACTACGAGCAGGCTCGCGACCTCATCGCGGCGATTGAGCAGGTCTACCCGGGCGTTGTCGCGGAGAACGAGAAGGCGCTCAAGGGTGAGAAGGCGGAGTTTGGCAAGTTGTTGCCGGAGGGGCTCGTCGCAAAGTATGCGGATGCGCAGAAGACGATGAAGGAGTCGGAGCCGACGGTGCATCGCACGCTGGAGGCGATTGACACGGATTCGTGGCGCGTTGACCCGGACACGAAGCGCATGGAGACGCCGCTGACCGCGAAGGATGGCGACGTGTACAAGGCGTGGGCGGAAACCCCGTCCGGCAAGGTTGCTGCGAAGCGCATGCTTATCGACGACGCCGACGCCACCGCCGCCGAAACCTGCACCAAGGGCATGCGGGCGAATGTGAAATACCCCACCGCCGAGGCTGACGTAAACGTGCCAGCCATTGTCGGTGGGGTGGTTGCGGCGCTGCTGGTCATCGCAGGCCTGTTCTTTGCGCTGCCCCACTTCGGCATCAAACTGCCGATGTTGGGCATGTAGTTCTGGCTAGAACTTAGCGATCGGGCCGAGGGCACGGTCCACAGCGAACGGTGCCAGCAGGGCAATCAAGGAGATCAGACCCGCGATGCCTGCGATGGCCAGGGTGGCGATGAGGGGTTAAGTAGCAAAATGTGTGTCCGTTCGGTGTGTCGCCGGGCGGACACTTTGCTTGCTATTTCATGGGGCGTTTCCTAATTCCTATCGAGTGGTTGTATTCGGTTGGGATAGCGTTGTCGTAGAAGGCTGGTCGTCCTGTTTCTTGGTCGGCTTTGTTGTGGTCTTCTTCGGCAAGATCGTTAACTTTGGCGAGTTGGTCTTGTCCGAAATTGCACTGACTGGCGATTTTGAGTGGATCGTCTGGATTGAACGCGAATCGGGCGTATATAAGGTTCCGCACCTTATATACGCCCGATTTATGCTGCCTGATCAGTGATAACCCCGAAAATCAGACACACTTTCTGCTACTTAACCCGCGCCTGATTTCTAGAATCTTTAACGTACTCTTTAACGTACCCGGCGATTAAAGCAATTTGCCCCGTAACCTGTTTATGCAGGTCACGGGGTATCTTTGGGGTGGCTGACGGGACTCGAACCCGCGACACCTAGGATCACAACCTAGTGCTCTACCAGCTGAACTACAGCCACCATCGCTGTTTTGCAGCGAGATTTACTGTAGTCCCTCACCGTGTTTTCACAAAAACGGCTGGTACGCGTCGGTTGCGCCCGCGGCCGCCACCGTGGCGGCGTCGGCATCAGGACCGGGTGCCGCCACGAACACCGCGCGACGGTAGTAGTCGAGCTCGCGGATGGACTCGACGATGTCTGCGAGCGCCCGGTGCGCCATGCCCTTTTCCGGCTGGTTGTAGTAGGCCTTCGGGAACCAGCGGCGGGTGAGCTCCTTGATCGTGGAGACGTCGATCATGCGGTAGTGCAGCGCCGCGTCCAGCCGCGGCATCTGCGCGCGGATGAACGTGCGGTCGGTCGCGATCGAGTTGCCCGCCAGCGGCGCGGGGTGCGCCGGGTCGCAGTGCTTTGCCACGAGCTCGAGCACCGCATCCTCCGCCTCCGCGAGGGAGACCGTGGAGGCCTTGATGTCGTCGAGGAGCCCGTTGCCGGAGTGCATCTCGGTGACGAAGTCGTCCATCTCGGCGAGCTGCGCGTCGGTGGCGTGCACGACCAGGTCCACGCCCTCGTCGATGATGTTCAGCTCCGCGTCGGTGACCAGGGCCGCGACCTCGACGATGACGTGGCGGGCGGGGTCCAGCCCCGTCATCTCCAGATCGACCCAGACGATGCGGTTGTCCTTCGCGGCGGTCTCCATCTATTCCTCTCCCATCTGTGCGTAGAACTTGCCCATGATCGGCGGAAGCCACCCGCGCGGGGCGTAGTTGGACACCACGTCCATGGCCTTGGACAGTGGGCCGGGCACAATGCGGCGGCGATTCGCTTTCATGGCGCGGATGGTGTCGGCGGCGCAGGACTCGTAGGTGGTCCACAAAAAATCCGGCACGACCTTGTCCACAATGGTCTGCTCTTCCTCCGGGATGTACGCTTCGCGCACCGGGCCGGGGGCGAGGAGGGTGACGTGCACGCCGGAGTCCTTGAGCTCGTAGTGCAGCGCCTCGGTGAACATGTTCACGCCGGCCTTGGTGAACACGTAGGTGGCGTTGTTCGGGATGGGCAGGTTGCCGGCCGCGGAGCCGACGTTGCACAGCGCGCCCTCGCCGCGCGGCACCATCTGGTCCAGCACGGCCTTGGTGATGCGGAACACCGCGGTGGCGTTCAGGTTGAACTGGTTCGTCTCATACTCCCAGTCCTGGGCCATGAACGGGCCGAAGCTGGCAATGCCTGCCGAGTTCACGCAGATGGAGATGGTGCGGTTGCCAATGTGCCGGATCAGGGCGTCCACGTCGCGCTGCTTGGACAAATCGCCGGCGAAGATTTCGATGTCGACGCCGTGGGTGAGCGAGAGCTCGTCGCCAAGCTGCTGCAGCACGTCCTGGCGCCTCGCAGCGAGGATGAGGTTGTGGCCTTCGGCCGCGAGCTGGCGCGCGATCGCCTCGCCGATGCCTTGGCTCGCGCCGGTGATCAGCGCGAACGAGTCGGGTGCGGGTGCGGGAAAACTCATGGGGACGAATCTACCCGCCGGCGATCTCGCGGAGTGCGGCCGTATGGTTCTCAAAGGCCCGCGCGCCGGCCGCGGTAAGCGTGACCCACACGGTGTCTTTCGCCCTGCTTGAGCCGTACTCGCGGAAGCGCGTGACGTATCCGTGCTCCTCCAGCGTGGCCAGCTGCTTCGACAGCGCAGAATCCGACAGGTCAGCTTGGGCTTTCAGTGCGCTGAATCGCATCTCGTGCCGGGACGAAAGCTTCTCGACGGCGCCAGCGTGATACAACGCAGCACAGATCTTGAGCCTAGCCAGGGGGTGAATGACAGGGTCGATGGCAGGGGCGTTCATCGGTTCTTCTCCGAGTAGACCATCACGGCCGTGAACACGACAGCGGTGACCACGCCGGCGATGATTCCGCCGACCACGCTGCCCTCAGGGACGAGCCAGGTCAGCGGCATGACGATGAGTGGGGCGAGAGCGGCGGCCCAGTTCGTCTGCGGGTCCTCCTGGATCGGCTGCTTCATGCTCGGGCGCACGTTGCGGTTGCTGTCCCAGATCGCCAGCGCGATGCAGGCGACGACGATGAGCAGGAACAGCACCCACCAGTACTTCCAGCCGATGATCGTGCCGGCGATCGTGATGCCGAAACTCGTGCCGAGGATGGCGTAGACCAACGTCGGGATGTGTTTGCGCTGGGTGTCGTGCTCGATGCCGTCGATCTGCTCGAGGGCGGCGCGGGCTTCTTCTTGGGAGATCTGGGTATGCGGTGTGTTGGGCTGCGGTGCGTTGCTTTCCATGTTCGCAAGCATGTCACTTGCTAGACCGGAAAGCAAGGGTTTTCGGAGGGGATGTATGCGCGTTTGGCGGCCTCAGCAAAAACCCGAACTCGCAGCGGCAGTGGTTGGGGGTGGCGTGGGGAACCTTTGGTCGTCGATAGGCAAAAGCTCCCTGAGTTCAGGTTGAAGTGGCTAACCCGAACTCAGCGGGCGGTTGGTGGGGTGGTGGCATGAAAAAGGGCGGCCAAAGCCGCCCGAGTTCAGGTTTTGGCCGACGCGCTAAATTTCGTGCATCTCCTGGTGCTTTGTCTCCGGCGCGGAAATGATGGCGATCAGCGAGATCGCGGTGACGACCACCAAGTAGTAGCCCACGGCCTTCGGGCCGTACTGGGCGTTGAGCGCGGTGGCGATGAACGGGGCGATGGCCGCGCCCAAAATGGAGGAGACGTTGTAGGCGATGCCGGAGCCGGTGTAGCGCACGTTGGAGGGGAACAGCTCCGGCAGGATCGCGGACATCGGGCCGAAGATGAAGCCCATGAGGATCATGCCGATGAACAGGAAGATGCCCAGCGAGAGCATGGTGAACGTGTCCGGGTTGAGCAGCCACTTGAAGCACAGTCCGTAGACGATGATCGCCGCGGACGTCAGGCCCAGCACCGGGCGGCGTCCGTACGTGTCGGCGAGGTGCGCGGACACCGGGATGCCCAGCATGAAGCCGAAGATACAGACGAGCTGCAGCTTGAGGAAGGTCGGGTACGCGATACCCAGGCCGACGCCCTCCTCGGCGGAGCCGATGCCGTAGGAGAGGAACCACGTGGTCACGATGTAGAACAGCGTGTAGCAGCCGACCATGATGAAGGTGCCCTGGATCAGCGGCTTCCACGCCGTCTTGAGCACCTCCGCGAGCGGGGAGGCGGCCTTCTTGTCGTTGGCCTCAACCTGCTGGAACACCGGCGTCTCCTCAACCTGCAGGCGAACCCACAGGCCGATCATCACCATGACGATGGAGAGTAGGAACGGGATGCGCCAGCCCCAGCGCATGAACGCGCCCTCGAAGTCGCCGGAGGTGTGCCCCAGCACGGTGACCAGGATGAGGAACAGGCCGTTGGCCAGGAAGAACCCGAACGGCGCGCCGAGCTGCGGCCACATTCCGGCCCAGGCGCGGCGGCCCTTCGCGGCGGTCTCGGTGGACAGCAGCGCCGCGCCGGACCACTCGCCGCCGAGGCCGAGGCCCTGGCAGAAGCGCAGGATCGCGAGCAGCGCGGGGGCCCAGATGCCGGCCTGCGCGTAGGTGGGCAGCAGGCCGATGGTGAAGGTGGCCAGGCCCATCGTCAGCAGCGCGCCGACGAGGGTGGCCTTGCGGCCGACCTTGTCGCCGAAGTGGCCGAAGAGGATCGAGCCGAGCGGGCGGGCGATGAACGCCAGGCCGAACGTGGCGAACGACGACAGCAGCGCCACCGTGCTCGACTCTGCTTTGGGGAAGAAGAGGAACGGGAAGACGGCGACCGCGGCGGTGGCGTACGCGTAGAAGTCGTAGAACTCGATCGTCGTGCCGATCGTGGAGGCCAGCTTGACGCGGCGCCGCTCCTCGGGCGTGGTCTCGCGGAGCTCGATCGGGTGCGCGTTGTTGGTGTCGGCTGGCGGTGCTGGGTGTTCGACGCTCGCTGTCATGTCCCGGCCTTTCATTCCACTATGCAAGACAATGTCCTAACGGATGGAATGACTGTATCACAGTGTGGGAAGCGCGTTCCGAAGTGGGGTTGGGCTTGCCGGGCTGGCGGACGGCGTTTGTAAAAATCCGCAGTCTGGACGGGTGTCCAGAACTAAACATGTCGGTCAGGAGGATATCGCTGGCGGCGCGCTTTGTGTCAAGTGGTTGTGAACAGTTTCTGGTTTAGGCGACGGTAAGTGTGGGTGGCTGTGGGCGGGTTTTGGTGGTTGTGCGGATGATGGTGACCTCCTTGGGTAGTCCGGTCGGTGTTTTTGGCATAGCGGTGATGAGTCCGGCTTCGAGTGCGGCGCGTGCTGCGTTGATGCGGTTGGTTTCGTATTGTCTCCAGGTGCCGTCGAGCACGCTTTGCGGGGTGTAGCCGTTGATGCCGCTGTGGGGCCGGTTGTTGTAGTGCCTGGTAAACCGGGCTACCCATTGGGTGGCGGCGTCGATGTCGGCGAAGACTTTCGGGTAGTACGCAAATCCCTTCATGGTGTGAAACAGCGATTCCATTTGGGGGTTGTCGTTGCTGATGGCCGGCCGACTAAACGATGCGGTGACGTCGTGTTTGGCGAACACACGCTTTAAGGCGTTGCTTCGCATAGCTGCCCCGTTGTCGGAGTGCACGGTTTGCACTGTGGGGTAGCGCGTCAAGATGTCGTCGAAGAGTTTGGATACACCGCGCGCGTCTTCGCGGTGGGTGACCAGCGTGCCAATCACGGCGCGTGAGTACAGGTCGATAATGGTGTGGCAGGCGTAGGTTTCGTTGACGAACGGGCCGGGCAGGAATGTGATGTCCCAGCACAGCACTTGTGCTGGTGCAGTAGCGACGACATGTGGTGGCTGGTTGTTGCCGCGTTTCGACCTGCGTTTGGTGCTTGTGCAGTTGCGGTGTTTCAACAGTCTGTTGTGCTTGCGGGCGATGCGGTAGAAACTGCTCAAACTGGCGATGTAAGCGCCGTGGTTGTAGGCGTTGTAGAACACATCGTCCACGCTGGACTGCGGATTGGCGTCCAGCTGGGCGAGGATCTGGTCGATGTGTTCTTGTGTGAGCCGGGGGATGTTGCGTTCGTGGTGGGCAATCGGGTTGGCGGTTTTCGGCCGTGGGTTGGATTCGTAGTAGATCCGGCTGCGGCTGACTCTCAGCAACACACACGCCCGGGTTGTGGAGTGGCCTAATCCGACAAGTGCGTCGATGAGTCGTTGTTCTTCTTGTCGACCAGCTTCATAGCGTCGCGTTTCGTCTTCGGATAGGCGTTTTCCTCCGCGTCGTAGTCCACGCCAGGAAGATCGGGCATGGACGCTAAAGCTTTTCCCAACACATCACTGGTTTTGACCCATTTATCCAGTTCTTGTTCTTGCCGGGTGAGTTTGCGGTTGGCTTTGGCGAGTTCTTTTTTCAACCGGTCGTTTTCTCGAATCATCGCCTCAACCTGGCGCCGTGACTGCGTAAGGTCATCGGAGGTGTGTTTTCCCACTGTTCCTGCCTTTCGTGTATGCGTGTAATGCGCGATCGATCCGTCTGCAACCATGGTGGCCCACCGCAGCACTGTCCGGTGGCACAGATCATGCTTGGCTAAAAACGCCTCCTTTTCACCGTAAGGAAGTGCAAGGTAGCGCTGCGCCAGCGACGTCACCGCCGCAGCGTCAAGCACCGCTGGTAGTTCCTCGTCGCCGACCGACGCTGCTTTTTGCTGCGCGCAGGTCAAAAGCCCAAGCTGTTGGCCCCACCGAAAGATCTTGACTCCATACAGCCCATGGCGATCAAGCCAGATACCTTTCGCCCCGTAGGGCAACTGGCGATAGATCGTGACCATCTGCCGCTTCTGAGTGGCAGTAAAATCCAACCCCCGCGAATACGGCTCACACGCTCTAAACACAACCGCGCCAGCCTGCGGCATGACCAGGTCATCCTCGTCGAGGACCTCGCCAGGAGACAGCACCGTCACAGCAAGGGACAACACATCATCAGCACAAAGCCTCCGCCTGGGCAGGCGACCGCTTCGAACCTGTTGACCACCGACCGAAGCTGCCTCGGACAGCGCGTCCGGCTCCGGGATCAACACTGGAACATCGAGCAAAGTCATGAACAAAACCTCCTACGGATCGTTGTTCACAACCAGCCTGACAGAGAGGGGCGCATGTGAATTTTTACAAGGGGAAGGGCACGATAAAACCGGCCCTCCCGGAAACGGGAAGGCCGGTGGCGGCGGGGAGCGACGCTACTCGCCGGCGACGGCGTCGTCAGAGACGCCGCGCTCGACCTGCTCGGTGCGCTCCTCGGTGTTCGGGTGCTCCGCCAGGTGGCCGGAGCCAGTTTCGCGGGTCTCGTTCTCCGCGTTCTCGAAATCGTCCACCGAGCTGAAGTTGGTGGGGGCGTTGCCGATGCGGGTCGTGCTGGCGTCGAGAAGCTTGTCCAGCTCCGATGCCTCGCTGCCGTCGAGGTGAGGGTCCTTGTCAGCCATTAGTTGCGACCGTCCTTTTCAAAGTCGTCATCGTCGCCGGTCTCCTGGATGGAGGCGTCGGCGTCCGGATCGGAGAGGTTGTTGATGCTGTCCTCATTGACTGGAGAGTTCTTCTCGTCAGCCATGTCGTGGCCTCCTTGTGCGATAGGCAATCGTGCCACGCCGATGGTAGCGCTGAACGGCGGGGTGCCGGAGGGAAACGTCGATACGCAGGCGAAAGAAAGCGCCCCCAGCAGGATTCGAACCCGCGACCAGCCGGGTAGAAACCGGATGCTCTAATCCACTGAGCTATGGAGGCAATGCGCGCAATTGTAGTTATGGCCGAGGCCAAGGCGAAAGTAGGGTGATGACCATGACCGAGACTCGCACCCGCACCGTCGCGCCCGCGTGGCCGCTCTACCTCGCCGCGGCGGTGGTCGCCGCCGTCATCGCGGGCGCGGTGGCGCAGTCGTTCTCGGGCGGGTCGCTCGCGGCGCTCGGCATCCCGGACCCCGGCCCGGCGACGACGTTCGGGCTGCCGGCGCTGCGCGGCGCCGCGTGGATCCTCATGAGCCTGGCTACCGGGTCGTTCCTGCTCGCCGCGTTCCTCGTCCCGCCGCGCATGACGGGCGAGGACCTCAACGGTGCGCGGCTGACTGTCGACGGCCACCTCGCGGCCCGCACCGGCGCCCACGCGAGCGCCGGCGTCGCGCTCATCGGGCTCGCGATGATCCCGCTCGTGCTCTCGGACGTCTCCGGCCAGCCGCTGCGCACCGTCTTCTTCGAGGCGGCGGCCTGGTCCCAGGCCCTGGACCAGGTGGCGGACGCCCGCGTGTGGCTCATCGTGGCGGTGCTCGCGGCGGCGGTGGCCGGGTTCGCGTACGCGGCGTCGAGCTGGTGGTCGCAGGTGGCGGCCTTCCTCGGCTCGATCTGCGTGGTCATGCCGCTCGCGCTCACGGGCCACTCCGCGTCCGGCGGCGCGCACGACTTCGGCACCAACTCGCTCATCTGGCACCTCGTGGCCATGCTGCTGTGGGTTGGCGGGCTCATGGCGCTCACGGCGCACGCGATGCGGCGCGGCCCGCACCTGCCGGAAGCGACGCGGCGCTACTCGCGCATCGCGCTGTTCGCGATCGCCGTCATGGCCGTCTCGGGCGTGGTCAACGCGCTCATCCGCGTGCGGCTCGCCGACCTCACGCAGTACAGCTACGGCAACGTGCTCATCCTGAAGACGGTGGGCATCGTCGTGCTCGGGTTCATCGGCTTCGTCCACCGCGAGCGCACGATCCCGCGGCTCGAGGCGGAGCCGCAGGCGTTTCGACGCCTCGCGGCCGTCGAGGTGACCATCATGGCCGCCGTCGCCGGGCTGGCCGTCACGCTCGGGCGCACCCCGCCACCGCCCCCGCTCGACCCGAACCTCACCCGCATGCAGGTGCAGATGGGCTACAACCTCGACGGGCCGCTCACCTGGGGCAACTGGCTCACGCAGTGGCGCCCGGAGCTGCTGTTCAGCGTCATCGCCGTGCTGCTCGCCGTCTACTACGTCCACCTCGCGCGCCGCGTCGACGGCTGGCAGGCCAGCCGCACGGCGTGGTGGCTGGCGGGGTGCGCCTTGGTCGTCGTCACGCTGTGTTCCGGGCTGGGAATGCACATGCCCGCCTCCTACTCCGCGCACATGACGGTGCACATGATTCTCTCGATGGGGGTGCCGGTGCTGCTCGTGCTCGGCGCGCCGCTCACCCTCGTGCGCGCCGCGTACCCGGCCGGCGAGTTCAACCCGCGGCTGTGGGCGGAGAGCTTCCAGCGCTCGAGCTTCGTGCGGTGGATCTCCCACCCGGCGGTATCCACCATCCAGTTCCTCGTGCTGTTCTATGTGCTTTACGTCGTCGAGCCGCTCTATGACCTCATGATTTCCGAGCACGCCGGCCACGTCATCATGAACGCCGTGTTCCTGCTGTCCGGCTACTTCTATTTCTGGGAGCTCATCGGCCCGGACGAGATCGTCGGCCGCGCGAGCGCGAAGGTGCGCTTGGCGTGGCTCTGGATCTCCATGCCGTTCCACCTGTTCATGGGTGTCTACCTCATGCAGCTCGGCGCGGTGATGGGCGAGGAGTTCTACCGCTCGCTCGAGCTGCCGTGGCACCCGGACCTGTTGCGCGTGCAGAAGGACGGCGGCGGCATCGCGTGGGCGGCCGGGTCGTTCCCGCTTGTCATCGTCTTCGGCGAGCTGTTCCGCCAGTGGCTCAAGGAGGACCGCGCCGAGACTGCGGAGTCGGACCGCCGCGCGGAGGAATCCGACGACGAGGAGTGGCGCCGCTACAACGAGATGCTCGCGCGGTTCGAGGGTCACTAGCTGGGGATTGGGGAATTCTCAGGAAAAGTTATCCACAATTCGGGCGAACCCTTTTCAATTCGCTTGTTGCGTGCGATTCTGGTTGCGCAGGGGGCAGTTGCGTATCGACGAAACCCTCGCACCACCAATCCACGCAAGAAAAGGGGACAACGTCCATGAGTAACACCGTCAACACCTACTGCGGCAACCTCGTCGCGGAACCGTACTTCAAGCGCATCGGCAAGGACAACGCGGTGGCGCGCCTGCGCATCGCCTGCTCCGACAGCCGCAAGACCGACGACACCGTCGAGGGCAAGCCCGTCTGGCAGGACTACAACAACCTCTACCTCGACGTGGAGTGCTGGGGGCAGCTCGCCATCAACGCGGCCGCCTCGCTGTGCAAGGGCTTCCCGGTCGTAGTGGTGGGCAAGCTGGTCACCGATACCTGGGAGACGCAGTCGGACGGCAGCGAGGAGACCGTGACGCGCTCGCGGCTCAAGGTGAAGGCCCACGCCGTTGCGTTCGACCTCGCGCGCTTCCAGGTCAACTCCGTGCGCACCTCCAACGCCGGCAACACGCTCGAGGGGCACACGCCCGCGCAGCCGATGGACGCCGACGCGCTCGACCGCAAGCTCAACGGCGAGGGGACGCAGGGCATGGAGGAGCGCCACCTGAGCGCCGAGGACGTCATTTCGCCGTCGTTCGCCGGTGCGCCGGGCGGAGACGCTTCGGGCGCGCCGGGCGGGGAAGCTTCGAGCGCTGACGCGCTTGTCGGCGCTGCCGCGGGGGATGGCCCGGCGCCGTTCTAACCTGCCGCTCGCACCCCCTGCCGCTACCCGAGCGCCCCACCGCTCCAACCGCGGTGGGGCGCGCGGCCCGTGATGTACGCTGAGTGCTGCATTGACGTCCACACACACCAAAAAGGGGAAATGTAGTGGCTGAGTTCATCTACACGATGAAAAACGTCCGCCGGGCCATCGGCGACAAGGTCATCCTGGACAACGTGACCATGGCGTTCTACCCGGGCGCGAAGATCGGCGTCGTGGGCCCGAACGGCGCCGGCAAGTCGTCGCTGCTGAAGATCATGGCCGGCATCGACCAGCCGAACAACGGCGAGGCGTTCCTTCAGCCGGGCGCGACCGTGGGCATCCTGCTGCAGGAGCCGCCGCTCAACGAGGAGAAGACGGTGCGCGGCAACGTCGAGGAGGGCCTGGGAGACCTCTTTGACAAGAAGGCCCGCTTCGAGCAGATCGCCGAGGAGATGGCCACCAATTACTCCGACGAGCTCATGGAGGAGATGGGCAAGCTCCAGGAGGAGCTCGACGCCGCCGACGCGTGGGAGATCGACTCGAAGATCGAGCAGGCCATGGAGGCGCTGCGCTGCCCGCCGTCCGATTCGCCGGTGACGAACCTGTCCGGTGGCGAGCGCCGCCGCGTGGCGCTCGCGAAGCTGCTGCTCTCCGAGCCGGACCTCCTGCTGCTCGACGAGCCGACGAACCACCTCGACGCCGAGAGCGTGCTCTGGCTGGAGAAGCACCTGCAGACCTACCCGGGCGCCGTGCTCGCCGTGACCCACGACCGCTACTTCCTCGACAACGTCGCGGAGTGGATCTGCGAGGTGGACCGCGGCAAGCTTTACCCGTACGAGGGCAACTACTCCACCTACCTGGAGAAGAAGGCGGAGCGCCTCGAGGTCGCCGGCAAGAAGGACCAGAAGCTGCAGAAGCGGCTCAAGCAGGAGCTCGACTGGGTCCGCTCCTCGCCGAAGGCGCGCCAGGCGAAGAACAAGGCCCGCCTCGAGCGCTACGAGGAGATGGCGGCCGAGGCCGAGCAGTACAAGAAGCTCGACTTCGAGGAGATTCAGATCCCGACCCCGCCGCGCCTGGGCAACAAGGTCGTCGAGGTGAAGGACCTGGACAAGGGCTTCGACGGGCGCGTGCTTATCGACGACCTCTCGTTCACCCTGCCGCGCAACGGCATCGTCGGCGTCATCGGCCCGAACGGCGTGGGCAAGTCCACGCTGTTCAAGACCATCGTGGGCTTCGAGGAGCCGGACGACGGGTCCGTCGAGGTCGGCGAGACCGTGAAGATCTCCTACGTGGACCAAAACCGCGAGAACATCGACCCGGAGAAGACGGTGTGGGAGGTCGTCTCCGACGGGCTCGACTACATCCACGTCGGCCAGAACGAAATGCCGTCTCGCGCGTACCTCTCCGCGTTCGGCTTCAAGGGGCCGGACCAGCAGAAGCCGTCGAAGGTGCTCTCCGGCGGCGAGCGCAACCGTCTCAACCTCGCGCTCACGCTCAAGCAGGGCGGCAACCTCATCCTGCTCGACGAGCCGACGAACGACCTCGACGTGGAAACGCTCGGTTCGCTGGAAAACGCGCTGCAGAACTTCCCGGGCTGCGCCGTCGTCATCTCGCACGACCGCTGGTTCCTCGACCGCACCTGCACGCACATTCTCGCCTGGGAGGGCAACATCGAGGAGGGCAAGTGGTTCTGGTTCGAGGGTAACTTCGGGGACTACGAGAAGAACAAGGTGGAGCGCCTCGGTGAGGAGGCCGCGAAGCCGTCTCGCGTCACCCACCGCAAGCTCACCCGATAGGAACCCACCATGGCTGATACCAGCAACGTCCACGTCCACACGATCCCGGTGCGCTGGGGCGACTTCGACCGCTACGGCCACGTCACCAACTCCGCCTACATCGAGCTCGCGCAGGAGGCCCGCCTCGCCTTCGCGCAGGAGTTCTTCTTCTCGCAGGGCCACGAGTTCGTCGTGTTCGTGCGCCGCCTCGAGGTGGACTACGTCCGCCCGATCCTGCCGAACACGACGCAGGTGACGGTGGAGACGCAGGTGGCCAAGGTGGGCAACACCTCGTTTACCACCCGCCAGGAGATCAAGGACGCCCAGGGCAAGGTCTGCTGCGTCGTCGACTGCGTGCAGGTCGCGGTGGACACGGCGACGACGTCGCCACGCGAGATCACGCAGAAGGAGATCGGCATCCTCTCGCAGGCCGCCGACGCGTAGGTGGTCACCTTCCGCATCGAGTCCGGCGCCCGCGGGCTGACCACGCTCGTGGGGCGCGCCGTCGCGCTCGACCCGCAGGCCGCCGCCCGCGCGCAGCAGGTGCCGGGCGGCGTCGACGTCTTCGTCACCACCCCCTTCGACGCCATTGCCTCTCGACGAGCCTCCGGCACCATCGCCCCCGACCGCTCCGCGATGGCCGCGAAGGACCTGCTCGTCGCGCTGCAGTCCGGAAGCGTTGAGGTCGGCCCGGCCCGCCCCGCCGCGTGGCCCGGCGCGCTTCCGCCGGCGGACGGGTTCGTGCTGCGCGAGGAGGTGCCTGTCGGCGTGGCGCGGCGCCTCGCCGACGAGGGCCGCACCCTCGCCCGCCAGTTTGCCGGTCCGGCCGGCCCGCCGCGCTCGCTGCTCGACTCGGTCGTGCTCACCGCGGACGCGGAGGGCGCGGACCCGGTGGACGTCCCGATGCGCATGATTTTCGCCTGCACCGCGCTCGGGCTCGTCCCGGGCTTCGAGGCGCCCGCGGAGATCCCGCGCCACCTGCGCATTTCCACGTGCGGGGGCTGGACGCGCCTGGACGCGCCGTTCGGCTCCGTCTACCGCAACACCCGGCCGAACCTCCTGTTCTAGTAGGCCCTCGGGCCCTGGTTGATCATCATGTACGCCACGCGCTGCATGTGGTTCCACATCTCGGCGCGGTAGGGCGGCGGCAGCTCGTCGTCAGTGAACTGCGCCATCGAGTTGCTCATGAGCGTCAGCCACCGCTCCGCCTCGGGCTCGCCGATGGGGAAGGGGAAGTGGCGCCGGCGCAGCATCGGGTTGCCGCGCTTCTCCTGGTACTCGCGCGGCCCGCCCCAGTACTGGACCAAAAACCAGCGCAGGCGGTTCTCGGCGCCCTCGAAGTCCTGCTCCGGGTACATCGGGCCGATGAGGTCGTCCTCTTTCACCTGCGAGTAAAAGCCGTGGACAAGGCGGTGGAAGAAGGGGTCGCCGCCGACGGCGTCGTAAAGCGTCTGCTCCTGCTTCGGGCTAATGTCCATGGTTCTCCTTGTGTTCGACGAGCACCGAATCCATCGGCGTGAGCACGACGTGCTGCTTGTGCAGGTCCGCGAGGATGCGCTGGTTGAGGTGGCGGGCCACGGCCCACTGCTCGCCGGGGAACGTCTTCACCGTGAGGCGGAAGGAGACGTAGTTGGGGGCGAACTCGCTCGGGCCGAGCATCTGCGGCGGAGCCATGACCTTGTCGCGGATCTCCGGGTCCTTGATCGCGGCCCGGGCGGACTCCTCGATGACGCGCGAGACCTTGTCCGGGTCCGCCATGAGCGAGACGGGGATCTGCAGCCGGGCCGTGGAGAAGCGCACGGAGTGGTTGCCCACCTGGTCGATGTCGCCGTTGCGGATGTACCACAGCGCGCCGTCGATGTCGCGCAGCGTGGTGATGCGCAGCGTCATGTCCTCCACCTCGCCGGTGACGCCGTTGACCTCGATGGTGTCTCCGACGCCGTACTGGTTCTCGAGCAGGATGAACATGCCGGAGAAGAAGTCCTTCACCAGCGATTGCGCGCCGAAGCCGATGGCCACGCCGACGACGCCGGCCGAGGCGATGAGCGGGGCGACGTTGACGCCGAGCTGGTCCAGGATCGCGAGCGCGGCCCACGTCCAGATGATGATCGCGGCGACGGAGCGGCCGACGTTCGACAGCGTCTTCATGCGCTGCTGGCGCCGCGCCTCTCGGGTGCGGATCTGGGGGGAGTCGACCGGGCCGGAGCGCTCCAGGATCGCCTTCTGGCTCTCGATGCCGCGCTTGGTGGCGCGGGTGATGATGCGCTTGGCCAGGCGGCTGAGCACGATGGCGATGACGAGGATGAGCAGGATCTTCAGCGGGCGCGTGACCAGCATCTCGTGGGTGGCGGGGTCGTTCCACCAGGTGGTCACGCCGTTGACGGCGTCGTCGACGTCAGTGCTGACTTTTTCTGTCGCGTCTTGGGCGGTGTACGTTTCCATCGGGGCACGAGTCTAGTGCATAAAAATAACGCGAAAATGAACCGCTTGGTCTAGTGTCTGTGGGCATGAGCGCTAACGGATTCTCCACCGATGCCATCCACGCTGGCTACGAGCCGGACGGCCTGTACGGGCCGATCAACACCCCCATCTACGCGTCGACCACGTTCGCCCAGGACGGGCTCGCCGAGCTGCGCGGCGGGTACGAGTACACCCGCGTGGGTAACCCCACCGTGACGGCGCTGGAGAAGGCCGTCGCTGCGCTCGAGGGCGCCGAGTACGCGGTGGCGTACTCCTCGGGCATGGCGGCTATCGACGTCATCCTGCGCGTCCTGCTCAAGCCGGGCGACCACGTCGTCGTCTCCAACGACGCCTACGGCGGCACCTATCGCCTCATCCAGCAGGTGTTCACGCAGTGGGGCATCGCCAACACGGTGGTGGACATGACCACCCCCGACGAGGTCGCCGCCGCGGTGCAGGACAACACGAAGGTGATCTGGGTGGAAACGCCGACGAACCCGCTGCTCGGCATCGTCGACATCGCGGCGATCGCGGCCGTGAAGCGGCACGCCACGCTCGTGGTGGACAACACGTTTGCCTCGCCCTACCTGCAGAAGCCGTTCGAGCTCGGCGCGGACGTCGTGGTCCACTCCACCACGAAGTACATCGGCGGGCACTCCGACGTCGTCGGCGGCATCGTCTGTGGCGACGACGCCCGCGTCCCCGGCTTCCAGGAGCAGCTGCGTTTCTTCTTCGGCTGGGTCGGCGCGAACCCCTCGCCCTTTGACACCTACCTCACCGGCCGCGGCCTGAAGACCCTCGCCGTGCGCATGGACAAGCACTGCGACAACGCCGAGGCCGTCTCCGAGTTCCTCGAGGCCCAGCCGCAGGTCGCGCGCGTGTGCTACCCGGGCCTGGAGTCCCACCCCGGCCACGAGGTTGCCAAACGCCAGATGCGACGCTTCGGCGGCATGGTCTCGGTGCTCTTCCAGACCACGGAGCAGGCGAAGGCGTTCTGTACGTCCACGAAGCTGTTCTGCCTCGCGGAGTCCCTCGGCGGCGTGGAGAGCCTCATCGAGCACCCCGCCACCATGACCCACGTCTCCGTCGCCGGCTCCGCGCTCGAGGTGCCGGGCGAGCTCGTACGCATCTCGGTGGGCATCGAGGACGAGGCCGACCTCATCGCCGACCTCGAACAGGCGCTGGCCCGGATCTAGCTAGGCCCTAGCAGTCTGATTATTCAGCCTTGTGAACCCACGAGCGTTCCCTCGTTGAATGCGGAAAGATCGACACTCATGCGAGCGCTAAGCCACGAAACCCTGGTACAAGATATTGAGAAGTACTGGGAGGAGTTCTTCGCCAAGGAAATAGCGGAGGCCGAAAGCGAATGTCAGAGGCGGCGAGAAGATGCAGACATCGCACGCCAGCGTCTGGAGCGAGACCAGCAGAAAAAAGACGATTTGGAGCAACAAATACGCTGGAAAGTTGGCGAACAGACGAGATGTCAGCAGCGAAGGCGTACGCACTCTGAACGTGTCCAGGAGAATATGCGCCAACTCGCTGATACAGAGCGTCAGGTAGAAGACGCACTCCTCAGGGTCAACAGGGCCGAAGATGAGGTTACGTACACCAGGCGACGATGCACAGATCTCGAGAGCTCGGCACCGATTGAAACCTCCAACTACGAGGCTGAGTTGGAGGCCTACAACGAATACATATCGATTCTGGATAACAAAATTGAGGAGCTTGAGGCGCAGCTCAAGCGAGTAGAAAAGAGCGCGGATGATGGCCCGGGCAAGTCTGCAGACGTCCAGCGACTCAAACATTTGATTGAGGAAGTGCAACTCAAACGCGACTTGGAAAAGCGGCCGCGTGAAGATCGGGCCTTTCTTGAACAGCGAGAACGATTCGAGAAGACTCTCGCTGACGCGAGAAATGATTATGCCGCTGCGTGCACAGCGCGTGACCAAGCTAAGTCGGAGCTAGACGACGTTCGATCGGATTTGGACTACTACCAAGACCAGGCGGGAGAGCTAGCAAGCGAGCCTGAACGCGACGCGGAGGTTGAAAAGCGAGCCGAGGAAGACGAGCTGGAACTTAGAGCCCTACTCGATTCCATCCAACTCACGCTGACTTCCGAAGAACAGCAGCTCTTGCGTGCCGAGGAAGCGGCGATGAGACACCTCCAAACGGTCAAGGCCACGGTGGGGGAGCGCGTCAAAAGCTCGGTGGCCCGGTTGGACCAAAGCGCCATGTCTCGGAACGGTCATCTTTCTGAACTAGAAACTTTGACAGGTGAGAGGGAATTGGCGCGTGGCCTCTGGGACAGGGCAGTTCAGCAGGAAGAAGCACGGATCCTGCTCGAAGTGTCACCGAATCTGCCTTCCCTCCGTGAGGATCTCGAGTCAGCCGAACGAGAGCTCAAGGCAGTCCGGGCGAACATCACCAACCAATTCGATAACTTCGAGTTGTCCAGTGACGAAGAACGGATCCTCACCGAGACGTTCACTCCCGATCAAGAAGATGTTCTTGATCACGGTGGCGAGCTAACGTACTACTTGGAAACCAGTATCACTGAAAAGCTGCTCTACGCCTTTACCGCAGTGGTTCTCATTCTGGGCGCACCGATAGTGCTGAAGAATGTTTACGCCCCCGACAGCGATTGGGTATGGGCGGGCAGGCTTTCGATCATTTTCGGTGTCGTTCTAGGGTTTATCGGAACTCTTTCGCTCATCGCATTTCGAGAGAGTAAGAGACCCATCCAAACGGTCTCTCGCAGCGCCAGCAAAGATGGTTTCACCAGATTTCGAGATAGCGGCGGAAAGTATAAGCCGTACAAGCTAGCGCTCAAGCACCGGGAGTTGAAGTTGCGTTACGACGAGCTCGAAACACACACTTCGCGCCTCCGCCAGTCCTATGGTGCTGCTCAACAGCGTGGTAATGAGAAGCTGGCCGAGTGGCTCCCCGCAGACGCACTCGGATACCCAATCCTTTCCGATGAAGAACTAGCCCCTGTGGTCGACGATCTTCGCGGACGAATAGTGGCGGCGAGCGTAGACCCAGGCCAATGGCCTGTAGCTGACCTGCGGCCAATGCAGGCACGCTACAAACCGAATGTCAAGGGATACGACGACGTATGGGACACGTGGTCCGCGATGCTTGAGCAAGAACGTCTGACGGCGTTCCTCCCCGGAGTTAACTCGTAGCCCCGTCGACGGTGCGGTTGCGCAGCGCCCGCGCCGCGCGGTCCTGGCCCTCGGACACCACGCGCTTCAACCCCGCGGGCACATCGGCGTTGAGCAGCGAGTTCGCGGACTCGATCGCCTCGGCAGTGACGTCCCAGCGCGGGTACATGCCCTCGAGGGTGCGCTGCGCCATCTCGTTGGTCAGCCGCTCCCACAGGCCGGGCGCTTCGCGGAAGTACTCGTCGGTGAGCCCCTCCAGCCCGTCGTAGGTGAACGTCAGGCCGTCCATGAGGTAGCGGGCCTCGAGGTTGGTCAGGTCGTCTTCGACGAGCTTCTTCCAAGCCCACCGCTTATCGACGACAGCTCTCGCCCGCAACCTCGAAATCGCGCCCTCCGACGTGTTGTCCTGCTCCTCGTCCGCGGCGTCGAGTGGCAGCGCGCCTGCGGCGATGAGGTTGGTCAGGGCCAGCCAGCGCACCTCCTGATTGTCGGAGTGGCCCAGCAGGTCTTGGAAGTACGCGACCGTCTCCTCGGTGGGGGTGAGGCGGGCCAGCGCACGGTCGAAGATGGCGGCCGGCTCGGCGCCGCGGAAGGCGGTGTTGAGCAGGTCCATGCCCTCGCCCTCCCAGGCGGGGTCGACGTACTGGCGCACCGCCTGGGTGGCCTGGGCGAGCAGGCGCTCCTGCACGCTCGGGTGGGTCTCGGCGGCGGCGTGGGCAGCCACGAGCTTCACAAACTCGCGGGCCGGCAGCTCGCCGTCGCGCACGGACTCCCACAGCGAGGACCACACGAGCGTGCGCGCGAGCGAATCCTCAATCTCGCCGAGGTGCTCGACGGCGAAGCGCTGGTGCTCCGGGGTGAGGCGCATCTTGCAGTACGTGAGGTCGTCGTCGTTGACCAGGGCGAGGTCGTGCTCGACGCCGGCGAGCTCGGGGATTTCGGTGCGCTCGCCGTCGACGTCGGTTTCGATTTGCTTGATGCGCCGGACGGTGCCGTCGATAAGCGAGTAGAGCCCCACGCGCACGCGGTGGGGGCGCGGATCCTCCTGGAGCACTGCGAAGGTCTCGCCGATCTCCGGGCGCAAGGTGGAGACGCCGGTGGTGCGCAGCCACTGCTCGGCCCAGTCCGCGAGGTCGCGGCCCGAGGCCTGCTCGAGCGCGCCGAGGAGGTCGGCAAAGGTCGCGTTGGAGTAGGCGTGGTTGTCGAAGTGGGTGCGCACGCCCGCGAAAAACTCCTCGTAGCCCACGTACGCCTGCAGCTGCTTGAGCACGGAAGCGCCCTTCGCGTACGTGATGCCGTCGAAGTTCTGCTCCGCGGTCTCGATGTCGGGGGCGTCCGCGGCGATCGGGTGCGTCGTGGGCAGCTGGTCCTGCTGGTACGCCCACGCCTTCTCGACGGACGCGAACGTCGTCCACGCATCCGCGTACTCGCCGATCGCGGTCTGCGCGGTGGCGGCGGACCAGGTGGCGAAGGACTCGTTGAGCCACAGGTCGTCCCACCACTGCATGGTCACCAGGTCGCCGAACCACATGTGCGCCATCTCGTGCAGGATCGTGTCGTTGCGACGCTCGAGGCGGTACGGGGTGGGCTCGGAGGTGAAGATGTACTCGTCGCGGTACGTCACGCAGCCGACGTGCTCCATCGCGCCCATGTTGTACTCGGGGCAGAAGATCTGGTCGTACTTGTCGCCGAACGGGTAGGTGCGGCCGAAGTTGGCGTGGTAGAAGTCGAAGCCCTCCTTGGTCTGGCGGAAGATGCGCTCCGCATCCAGGTGGGGGATGAGGCTCGCGCGGGCGTAGAGACCGAGCTCAATCGTGCGCTCGGCGCCGTCGTCGCCGGTGCAGCGGTAGGTGTCGGAGACGCGCTCGAACTCGCCGGCGCAGATGCAGATGAGGTACGTCGAGAGCGGGGTGTCGATGGTGGTGGTCCACGTCTTGGTGCCGTCGCCGTTGTCGGTCGCGGTGACCGCCTCGTTGAGGATGACGGTGTAGCGCTCCGGGGCCGTCACGCTCACCGTGTAGGTGGCCTTGAGGTCGGGCTGGTCGAAGCCGGCGAACACCTTCATCGCCATCGCGGGCTCGAACTGGGTGTACAGGTAGTCCTTGCCGTCGACGGGGTCGGTGAACTTGTGCAGGCCCTCGCCGGTGCGGTTGTACGCGTCGTGGGAGGTGACGGTGAGCACGTGCGCGCCGTCGCCAAGCGAAAGCTCCTGCCCGGTCGCCTCGCCGTCGAGGGTGGCCTCGAAGCCGGCGGCGACCAGGTCGAAGTGGGTCTCGCCGGCCTTCGAGTCGAACTCGACGGTGCTCACAGTGGTGAACTCGTCAGCGTCGGTGATGTCCACCTTGATGTCGTAGCGGACGTTCGAAATGAGGGCTGCGCGCGCCTGCGCGTCGTTGCGAGTGAGATTGGTCTTCATGTGTCGCAGCTTACAACGGCACAAATTCGCTATCGTGGACACCATGACTGAACAGGTGACATTCTGGTTCGACGTGGCGTGCCCGTTCTGCTGGCAGACGTCGCGTTGGATGAAGGAAGTGCAAAAGGTTCGCGACATCGACGTCGAGTGGGTGCCCATGTCGCTCGCAGTGCTTAACGACGGGAGGGACCTGCCGGCCGACTACGCCGCCGCGATGGAGGCGAACTGGGGCCCGGCGCGCGTCTTCGCGAAGGTGAAGGAGGAACGCCCGGACCAGGTCGACGCGCTCTACACCGCGATGGGCACGCTCGTGCACCCGGGCGGGGAGGGCCACAAGCAGGGCTACGGCGCGTACGACGAGATCATCGCGAAGGCGCTCGCCGAGGTCGGCCTGCCCGAGCACTTCGCCGAGGTGGCCAACACCACCGAGTGCGACGACCTGCTGCGCGGCTTCCACGCGAAGGCCATCGAGGCCGTCGGCGACGACGTGGGCACACCGGTGGTGGCGCTCAACGGCACCGCGTTCTTCGGCCCCGTGATCACCCGCGTGCCGGAGGGCGAGGAGGCGGGCGAGCTGTTCGACCACGCCGTGGGACTCGCGAGCTACCCGTACTTCTTCGAACTCAAGCGCACCCGCACCGAAGACCCGCAAGTACGCTAGGGCCCATGCGTATTTACCTTGGAGCAGACCACGCCGGATTCGAGCGGAAGAACCAGATCAAGGCCCACCTCGAGGCGCAGGGCTTCGACGTGACCGACTGCGGCGCGCACGAGTTCGACGCCGCCGACGACTACCCGGCGTACTGCATCGCCGCGGCGGAGGCTGTTGTGAAGGACCCGGGCTCGCTCGGCATCGTGCTCGGCGGCTCCGGCAACGGCGAGCAGATCGCGGCGAACAAGGTGAAGGGTGCGCGCTGCGCGCTCGCGTGGTCCGAGGAGACCGCGAAGCTCGCGCGCGAGCACAACAACGCGCAGCTCATCGGCATCGGCGGGCGCTTGCACACGGAGGAGGAGGCGCTCGCGATCGTCGACGCTTTTGTGTCCCAGCCGTGGAGCGGGGAGGAGCGCCACCAGCGCCGCATCGACATCCTCGCCGAGTACGAGCGCACCGGCATCGCGCCGGCGCTGCCCGCGGAGTAGGCGCGATTTACGATCACGATCGTAAATCCTCCCCGCTTCCGCAGCATTTACGATTACGATCGTAAATCGTGAACATTCTTCCCCGGCCCCAGTACCTCGCCGAGCTTCGCGCCGTCGAGGGAAACGACCTCGTCCGGCTACTCACGGGGGTACGGCGAAGCGGCAAATCGACGCTGCTTGAGCTGTACCGCCATGAGCTCGTGGCGGATGGCGTCGACCCGGACGCCATCCTCACCATCAATTTCGAGGATCTGGCCTACGATCCCCTGCGCGACGCCGCCGCGTTCCACGCGCACGTCCGCGACAGCGTCGAGCGGGGTGTCACGCACCTCCACGTCGACGAGGTACAAGAACTCGACCAGTGGGCGAGAGTGATCAACTCGCTGCGCGCGTCGGGCGACCTCGAAATCTGCGTCACCGGATCCAACGCGTCGATGTTCGCGGGGGAGGGGCTGACGTACCTGGCCGGGCGATACGTCACCGTCGAGGTCTTCCCGCTTTCGCTCGCCGAGTTCCGTCTCTTCACCTCCGCGGAAGACGGGGAGAGTGCGGAACCCGTCGAGGAGTCCTACCAGAAATGGATGACGGTCGGCGGGTTCGCGCGCAGCGTCCTCGCAGAGTCGCCCGACATGACCCGCCAGCTGAACCGGGATCTGTTCGACTCCATCTTCACCCGCGACATTGCCATCCGCGGAGGCGTGCGAGACACCTCCGTGTTTCTCAAGGTCGCCGCCTTCGTCATGGATAACGCGGGCTCGCCGCTCTCCGCGAACAAGGTGGCCAACACGCTGACGTCGCAGGGGCACAAGGTCAGTACCGACACCGTCGACCGCTACCTCGCGCTCATGGTCGACGCCCACCTTGTCTACCCGTGCCACCGGTACGACACCCGCGGCAGAGGGTGGCTCAAGTCCACGCCGAAGTACTACTGGGTGGACGCTGGGCTGCGCGACGCGCTGACGGGCCGCCGCGGCTCCAACACCGGGCACGACCTAGAAAACCAGGTCTACCTCGAGCTCCTGCGGCAGCGCTTCGAGCTCTTCACCGGCGTTGGCCCGGGCGGAGAGATCGATTTCCTCGCGCGCAAGGGCGACGAGACGCGCTTCATCCAGGTTGCGCTGTCGGCGCTGGACGAGTCCGTGCTGCAGCGCGAACTCGCCTCGTTCCGCGGCCTTCCCCCCGGGGCGAACTGCGTACTGCTCACCGGCGAACGAATCCCGCTGGCGACCGGGCAGGTGACCCACGTCAACGCGTTCGACTTCCTCGCGCGCCGCGCGGCGCTGTAGCTACCAGCCGGCGAAGTAGCGCTCGAGCTGGAGCGGCCCCTGCACCGGCGTGAGCCCGATGTCCTCGGGGTTCGCGGCCGCCGGCTCGAGCCCGAGCGCCCCGGCGCGCGCGGTGCGCACCATCGTCCCGTCGGGGCAGAGGACGTACTCCTGCGCCAGCAGCGTATCGACGTCCTGCGGCGCCCACCCCGCACCCACCGCCACGTTCACCCGCGCCGCCACGTCCGCGGTGCCCACGCGCGGGTCAGCGCGGAACAGCTGCGGCACCTCGCCGACGCGCACGTACGCGCCGACCTTGAGCCACTCCGCGATGACGAAGTCGCGCACGCCCTCGCCCTCGAGCTCGGGCACCTCGACCTGCATATCGAACGTGTCGAAGATGACGCCCTCCGGCCGCGCGAGCGGGTGCGTGACGCGCCGGGCGAGCGCGAGCGACTCGGCGTTTTTGACGGCGATGGCGTCCGCAGGGTCGTCGAAACGCATGCCGAAGTCCTCCGCCGGGTGGTGCGCGACGGCGTTCGGCTCGTGGACGAACGTCGCGCCGGCGTTCCAGGCGCGGAAGCCGAACTCCCAGTCCTCGCCGCCGTAGCCGACGAACGAGCCGTCGAAGCCGCCGACCTGCTCGAAGAACGCGCGCGAGCACGTGAGCACCGCGGAGATGATGTAGCGCCACGAGGCGTGGTTGGCGTGGCGGAGGTTGGCGGTGGCGTCCCAGGCGTCGAGAAGCCACTGCGGCTCGGTGCCCGCCGCGCCCGTGCGGCGCGACCCGACGACGACGGCGCGCTCGTCGCCCACGATGTGCGGCACCACCGCGGAGAGGTAGCCGGGCTCTGGCACGGTGTCGGCGTCGAGGAACGCGAGCACCTCGCCGGTGGCGGCGGCGGCGCCGAGGTTGCGCGCGGCGGCGGCGCGGAAGCCCTCGTCCGCCTGCCGCACGACGCGCACGCCGTCGATCGCGGGCGGTTCGGCGGAGCCGTCGTCGGCGACGACGATCTCCACCGCGCCCGCGTAGTCCTGCGCGCGCACGGCGTGCACGACCCGCTCCAGCGAGGCGGGGTCGTTGTAGTGCGGGATGACCACGCTTACGTCAGGCCAGCGAAACGCCATTGTTCCTCCCATTGTTCGGCAACCTCGGCCCACCCGTACGCCGGCGGCGCCACCCGCCGGGGCTCATGCGTATCGACGGCGTCCCGCCACCCACCGCCACCCACCAGCGTGAGCCGCCCAGGCAGCCAGGCGTCGATCTCGCGGGCGTAGTCGGAGTCGGTGACTAACACGGCGCGGCCCGCGCCGAGCCACGTCATGAGCGAGCCTGAGGCGGAGAAGTGCCGGTGCGGGCAGGCCGGCACGGCGATGCGCCCCATCTCGCGGGCGAGCTCGGCGTCGGTAAGCCAGCCGGTGATCTCCGCGCTGAGCGTCGCGGCCCACGCCTCGTGGCCTGCTGAGACCGCGCCGAGGAAGCGCAGGCGGCGCTCCGGCAGCGCGGCGATGAGGTCCTCGTGGCCCTTGCCGGGGTAGAGGAAGCCGAGGACGCCGATGGTGCCGGGCTCCGGGTTGAAAGGGGAGTCGATGACCGGGATGGGCAGGTAGATGGACGGGACTGCGCCGCCGAAGAAGCGCGCCTCGTGGCGGGAGTTCACCACGGCAAGCGCGGCGGCGTCGGCGAGCTCGCGGTAGATCTCGGCGCGGCGCTCGTAGCGCTCGCGCCCCTCCTCGGGCTGCGGGATGTCGTGCAGGCTCACCGAGAACGGCCGCGGCCCGAGGCGCTCCAGCAGCGTCTTTGCGGTGTCGCCGAAGAGGTGGTCGGTAAAGGTGACGTGGATGGGCTCGTCGGGAAGCGGGGCGTCGGTGAACGCCTCTTCGCGGATGACGTCGGCGCCGGTGGCGCGCGCGAGCCCGAGCGCGTACTCGGTCACGCCGTGGCCGTCGGGGCCGACGATCAAATGCTTCATGGCAGCAACCCTAGTTTGGCGATGCGCTCCGCGTGGCGCGCAAGCCCGTGCGCGACGAGCGCGGGGCGCTGCCGGTAGAACTCGAGCTGCGCGGCGGCGATCTCGGCGGCGTCGATGGGGCCGGCCTTGCGGTCGCGCCACTCGCCGCGGCCGGCGACGTCCACGCCGAGCGCCGCGGCCGCCGCCGGGTCGACGGGCGCGTCGAGCCCGCCGAGCATCTCGTAGTCCGGCGGCACCGGCTCGCCCGGCAGCCCGAGCGCCTGGAGCACGCGCGCTGCCATGGCCGTAAGCGTCGCGTTGTCCGGGTGGTTCACGGTGTGCCAGACGGGGCTACGTTCCAGGTAGTCCGACACCACGACGGTGCCGTGGGCGCGCTCGCGCACGCGGATCTGCTCGACGGACATGGCCGCCGCGCGCCGCAGGGCGTCGCGCGAAGGCGCGGGGGCCGGGGCGGCGCCGGCGGCGAGGCAGAGCGTGCGCAGGTCGTGGTACGGCACCACCGGCGGGTTGAGCGACGGCTCGTCCGGGTCGCGGATGATGGCCTGGTAGGGCATGAGGCCGTCGAAACGCAGCACCGGCACGACGACGTGGCGCGCCCCGCGGCGCAGCAGCGCGCGCAGCTGGCCGGTGCCCACGGGCAGGCCCCGGTAGCCGTCGCGGATCGGCTGGGTGACCAGCACGTCGGCTCGGGCCACGAGGTCGAGGAACCACCCCATGTCGGGCGCCTCGAGCTCGTGCACCGGCGCGATCCGCTCGCCGGAAAAGTGGCCGGTGGACATGAGCAGCTTGCGGGTGGACTCCGCCTGGCAGTTGCCGACGACGACGAGCAAAGACATACCCTCACAGTATGCGAGAAGGTTTATATTAGGAGAATGCGCGTACTCTCCATCCCCGCCGACCACCCGTACACACGGGCGATCCGCCCCGCGGGCGTGGAGTACCTGCCAGACCCGGACATCGACGGGCACTGGTGGCCGCACCCCGCGCTCGAGCCGGAGTACTGGACGCAGCCGCGCGATGTCGACCTCGTCCACCTCCACTTCGGCTTCGAGCACCGCACTCCGGCTCAGATCGCCGAGCTGTGCGCCGCGCTGCCCGTCCCGCTCGTGCTCACGGTCCACGACCTCGACAACCCACACCTTTCCGACCAGGCCCCTCACCACGAGCGGTTGCAGTTGCTTATCGACGAAGCTTGCGCCCTCATCACGCTCACCGACCAAGCCGCCGCGGTTCTCGCCCGCGACTACGGCGCGAACGACGTCCACGTGCTGCCGCACCCGAGCATCGTCGGGGCCGCGCGCGAGCCGCAGACGGGCGGGCGGGCCGCGGTGTTCCTCAAGTCCCTGCGCTCGAACGTCGTCGCGGACCCGGGGTTCTACGCCGCGGTGGCCGGCGAGGTGCCGCTCGACGTGTATGTGCATGAGGGGGCGGAGCTCGCGTCGATACGCAATGCGAACGTCATCGTCCACGAGCCGATGGATGACGCTGCGCTCTACGCCGCCGTCGGGCGCGCGGGCGCGTGCATCCTGCCGTACACTCGGGGCACCCATTCCGGGTGGCTGGAGATGTGCCGCGACCTGGGAGTTCCCGTCGCCGTGCCGGACGTCGGGTGCTACGCGGGCCAGGCCGACACGCCGGCGGCCGTGGCGGTCTACCGCGCCGGCGACGGGGCGTCTGCGGGCCGGGCGGCGGCCGCGCTCGCCGCGCGCGGGCCGGTGCCCTACGCCGGGGACCGCGCGGCACAGCTCGAACGGGTGCGCCGGGCGCACGAGGAGATCTACAGGAAGGCGGTGGGCGCGTGACGGTCGCTGCGCAACCCCAGACGCGCGCCCCGCGCACCCGGAAGCTACGCATCGCGCTCGTCGGCCCGGCGCGCTACCCCGTGCGCGAGCCGTACGCCGGCGGGCTCGAGGCGTTTTGCCACACGATGGTCGCCGCGCTGCGCGAGGACGGGCACGAGGTGGACTTCTTCGCCGCCGAGGGCTCCGACGGCAACGTGAAGGACTTCGAGCTGCCCGGGGTCGACTGGGGCGAGCGCACCGACGAGGCCACCGACACGAGCTACCCGCCGGGCGGGCGCGAGCGCGAGGACGCGGCGTTTACTGAGCTGCGGCGCCTGCTCGTCGCGCGCGACTACGACGTGGTGCACAACAACAGTCTCAACCCGCGCATGTTCCCGTCGGCGGCGAGCCCGGAGCCGATGCCGATGCTCACCACGCTGCACTGCCCCGCGGTGCCCGAGATGCAGGACGCGATCACCGCCACGGGCCTGCGCGCCGGGCGCTTCGCCGCCGTGAGCCGCACGACCGCGAGCAACTGGCGCCTGCCGAGCGAACCCGTGATCATCCCGAACGGCGTCAACGTGCGCCGCTGGCAGCCCGGCCCGGGCGGCGACACCGCCGTGTGGTTCGGCCGCCTCGTGCCGGAGAAGGGACCGCACCTCGCCATCGACGCCTGCCGCGCCGCCGGCATGCCGCTCGTGCTCGCCGGGCGCAACGGGGACCGCCGTTACTTCCGCGACGAGATCGCGCCGCGCCTCGGCGACGGCGTCGAGTGGATCGGCGAGCTCTCCCACGCCGAACTGCGGGGGCTCGTGGGGCAGTGCGCCGTCGCCGTCGCCACGCCGCGCTGGGAGGAGCCGTTCGGGCTCGTCGCGTTCGAGGCCATGGCGTGCGGAACGCCGGTCGCCGCCTTCCGCCGCGGCGGCATGGGCGAGCTGCTGTGCGACGCGCCGGCGTGCCTTGCGCCGGGGGACGACGTGGGGGCGCTGGCGGCGTCGATACGAAAGGCGCAGACGCTCGACCGCGCAGTGGTGCGCGAATGGGTGGTGCGCAACCACTCGCTCACCCAGACGGCGCGGCGCTACGCCGAGGTGTACCGCCAGGTCGCGGCGTTCAACCGGGTGGTCGGCGCGTGATCGGCATCTACGCCCACCACCACGGCGCCGGGCACATGCACCGAGCCCGCGAGATCCAGCGCGAGCTGCGCGCGATGGGCCGCGAGGCGGCGATCCTCTCGACGGCCGAGGGCGCGGACGTCCCCCTCGTTGACGACGCCGGCGGAGCCTCCCACGGCCGCGCCATGACCGCCGGCGGCACCCTGCACTACGCGCCCACCGGCCTGCCGGCGCTGCAGGAGCGGTTCGCGCAGATCGCGTCGTGGGTGGCGGCGCACCACCCGGACGCGTTCTACGTCGACGTGTCCTGCGAGGTCGCGCTGTTCGTCCGCGCGATGGGTGTGCCGGTCGTCGTGCACGCGATGCCGGGCCACCGCGGGGACGCCGCGCACCAGCTCGCCTACGCGCAGGCCGACGCGATCGTCGCCGCGTGGCCGGACTGGGTGGAGGTGCCCGCCCACCTGCGCGCGCACGCCGACCGGCTCCACGCCGTCGGCGGGATCTCGCGGCTCGTGCCCCGCGCGGGCGTCGAGCGCGACCCGCGCCACGTCGTGGTCATGGCGGGCCACGGCGGCTCGACGTGGTCGCGGGAGGACTGGGCGGCGGTCGAGCGCGTCTGCCCCGACTACCGCTTCACGTTCCTCGGCGGCGCGCGGCGCGTCGCGGACCCGACCGTGCTGCTCCAGTCCGCCGGCGTCGCGGTGACGGCGGGCGGGCAGAACTCGATCGCGGACCTCGCCGCGACGGACACCCCGGCAATCGTCCTGCCGCAGCCGCGCCCGTTCGCCGAACAGGTCGCGGGGGCGCGCGCACTCGCCGGCTTAGCGACGGTCCGCACCGCCTTCCCCGCCCCCGACGAGTGGCCCGCGCTGCTCGAGCGGCGCGAGACGCACTGGCAGCGCTGGCAGACCGACGGCGCGGCGCGCCGGGCCGCCGAGGTCATCGCGGGCGTGGCAGCGCACCCGGACGGGCCGCGCACCTGCGTGATCACGCTCGCCGACGCGAACCGCCTCGACCACCTGGTCAACCAGGTTGGTCTCATGCCGCTCGGCGTCGACCACGTCACGGTCGCGCTCGCCGACGCCGACGCGCTGGAACGGGCGGTGCCGCGCAGCCACGTCGTCGCCGCGCCCGCGCGCAACCTCGCCGCCGCGCGCAACCTCGGCGCGCGCACGGCCATCGAGCGCGGCGCGAAAGCGCTGATTTTCCTCGACGCGGACTGCCTCGCTTCCGACGCCCTCGTGCCACGCTACCTTGCCGCGCTCGCGCGGCGCCCGGACGCCGTGGTCGCCGGGCCGGTGACGTACATGCAGGAGGGAGAGCTGCGCGTCACCGCCCCCGACCCGCACCCCGCGCGCCCCGATCCGGCCCCCGGCGAG
The DNA here is from genome assembly GCF_028609865.1 of Corynebacterium jeddahense. NCBI lineage: Bacteria > Bacillati > Actinomycetota > Actinomycetes > Mycobacteriales > Corynebacteriaceae > Corynebacterium > Corynebacterium jeddahense. Next base: position 1,986,356 of record NZ_CP063194.1, on the reverse strand, counting down.
CTCGTCGACGCCGAGGACTACAACCTGTTCTGGTCCCTGTCGTTCGCGCTCACCGCGCGGACGTGGCAGCGTATCGACGCCACCTTCGGCGCCTTCGACCCGACCTACGAGGGCTACGGCGGGGAGGACACCGACTTCGCCCGCGAGCTCGAGCGCCACGGCATTCCGCTCGTGTGGGTCGGCGGGGCGCACGCATTCCACCAGTGGCACCCGGTGTCGTCGCCGCCGTGGGAGCACCTCGAGGACATCGTCGCCAACGCGAACCGGTTTTACGCGAAGTGGGGGAGTTTTCCCATGCAAGGGTGGCTGGATGCGTTTGTGGCCGAAGGTGCCGTCGTCAAGCAGGATGCCCCCGAGCGCTATACGATCCGGAACCATGAACTTCGCCGTCCATGAGGGCAGCGCGGACTGCCCCGTGATCATGCACGTGCCGCACGCCTCGCGCGAGATCCCGGCGGAGGTGGCGGCCGATTTCATCGCGACCGACGAGCAGGTGGCGCAGGAGCTCGACCGCGTCACCGACGACCACACCGACACGCTCGCCGCCGCTGCCGCGGAGCAGTCCGGGTGCGCGCCGTGGATGATTGTGAACAACCTTTCGCGGCTGGTCGCGGACCCGGGGCGGTTCTCCAACGAGCGCGAGTCGATGGACTCGACGGGGCGTGGCGCGATCTTTACCAAACTCGCCGACGGGAACCCGCTGCGGCCGCTGGACATGAACGTCGCGGACCTCAAGGCGCAGTACTACTTCCCGTACGCCGACGCGGTGTCGAAGCTGGTGGGCGAGCGGCTGCGGGACTGCGGCTGTGCCGTGATCGTGGACATCCACTCGTACAACAACCAGCCCGAGGAGTACCGCATCCACCCCGGCAAGCTGCTACCGGACGTGTGCATCGGCACGCACTCCGTGCACACGCCGGCCGTGCTCGCCGACGAGGCGGACCGCGCGTTCACCGCCGCCGGGTTCAACGTCGAGCGCAACACGCCGTTCGCCGGCGCCTACGTGCCGGTTGACTACGCGAAGAACGCGAGCGTGCTCGCCGTGATGTTCGAGGTGCGCAAGGACCTGCTCGAGAACGACGAGTCACGCCCGCGCGTCGAGGCGGCGCTCGCCGAGGTGGTGCGCAAGGCCGTGGAGATCTCGCGCACGGACATGGGCCGCCCGCAGTAGTCGGTTTCGGGCGCGCCGAATTGCCCGCCCTGTTGGGCGGGTTTGGGGTGGGGTGGGGGTTAGTCGAAGAGCAGCTCCATGGCGCCGGGGGTGGTCATGGGTACTTCGGCCCCGTTGGGGGCGATCCAGTAGATCCGCCCGCCGCGGGTATCGATGTGGCCGCGCCACGCGCGTTCCCGGTCATCGTCGTTGGCCCCGTTGTGGTGGGGGCACAGTTGCACGAGGTTGTTCATGTTGGTCATGCCCCCGTGTTTCCACGCCCGCATGTGGTGTGTTTGGGTGGTTTCGGCCGAGTGGCGGCAGTCCGGGAACGCGCACGCGGGGCTGAGCAGTTTCGACAAGGTGCGCTGCTTGCCGTTGGCGAGCCGGCTCGTGCGGTAGAGGTTCACCGCCCCTGCCTGCGGGTGGAACGCCGCGACCTCGAGTGTGGCCCCGTACTCCTGTCGCAGAAACTCCGCCCCACTCATCGTCGTGCCGTCCGTGAGCGTCAGCGTGATGTCGTCCCCGGTACCGGAGGTGATGCGCAGGTAGTCCGGGATGGGCACCAACACGATGGGCCGGGGTGCGGCGTTCGGGACGGCAGCCCCGTCGTGCAACAAGGCGCGCAGGGCGTGGGCGAGATCCGCGGCACCGGGGATGTCGGATTCGGCCATGCGTCGTAGCAGGTGTTCGAGGTCGGCGATGTCGCGCTCGTTGTAGGTCCAGATCATGGTGCGCATCCCTGCGACGGACTGAGTAAAGCGGCAGGCGGGTTGCGGTGCGCGCACCGGAATCTTCACCAACCGGGTGATGCGCTTGGACAGGGCGCGATACGAGCCGCGGTGGCGCACGAGGTCGAGGCGGATGCGCCACCGTTCGGCAGCATCGGATACCACCCGCAGTTTCTTCTCGATGAGCACTAACTGGTCGAGGGGCATCCCCGCCGCGAACACGAGCGCATCAGCCTGTTTGCGGGTGAACTTCGTCGGCCCGTAGTAGGCCTCCCACACCCGCCCCAGGTCGCGCACCCGGGTCGTCGACAGCCCGGCGGCCAGGGCGGCGTCGTGGGAGAAACCGGCGAGCACCTCGACACCGGCTTCGCAAAATTCGTTGAACATCATGGCAGCGACGTTAAACGCCGCCTATCCGCAATGGCAAGACCTTGGCCGAAATGTGGATAACGTTTCCTGAGAATCCCACAACCCGCAGCTCAGCGAGCCGGAGGTCGTCGTTACGCGAAGAGCCCTTCGCCGATGTAGCCGTCGTCCCCAACGCCGGGCGGGACGAGGTAGGTGCCCGTGTTGGTGGTCTTGAGGTACTCGGTGAACATCTCGTCGCGCGACATCGACTTGTGCACGCGCGCGAAACGCTCCGGCGTCTGCGTGAACGCGATGAAGAACAGACCCGCGTTCATGCGGCCCTGCTCGTTCGTGCCGTCGACGTAGTTGAAGGGGCGGCGCAGCATGCGGATGCCGTCGTTTTGCGCCGGGTGCACGTTGAACAGGTGGGACGCGCGGTCGATCTTCGGGTTGCCGCGCTCGTTGACCGCCTCGAAATCGGGCTCGGTGAACTCGTCGCCGCCGGACAGCGGCGCGCCGACCGGCTTGTCGCGGCCGGTCACGCGCTCCTGCTCGCGCAGCTGCAGCGTGTCCCACACCTCGATGTTCATGGCGATGCGGCGCACCGTCATGTACGTCCCGCCCGCGGCCCACGGCTGGGAGCTGTCGGCGGGGATCCACACGTGCTCCGCCAGCTCCGCGTCCTCGTCGGCGCGGATGTTGGCGGTGCCGTCCTTCTGGCCGAACAGGTTGCGCGGTGTCGGCTGTTCGGTGCCGGTTGCGCCCGCGCGCCCGAAGCCGAGCTGGGTCCAGCGCAGCGTCGCGGTGGGCACGGCGAGGCGGGTGAGGTTGCGAATCGCGTGGCTTGCCACCTGCGGGTCGTTCGCGCACGCCTGGATGCAGATGTCGCCCTCGGAGAACTCGGGGCGCAAAAAGTCGTTGGTCATCGTGGGCATCTCGGTGAACTCGGCGGGGAGTTTACCGGCGGTGCCCAGCTGATCGCGGAAGAAGGAGCGGCCGAAGCCGAAGGTGAGCGTGAGCCCGGAGGGGCCGTGGTCGACCGCCTCGCCCGAGTCGTCCGCCGGGAACTTCTCCCCGCCGCCGAATGCGCCCTTCGCGCTCACCTCGCCGCCGAGCACGAGCCGGCGGGCAGCGGCGGTCCAGCGCGTGAGCAGGTCGACGACGGCCTCGCGGTCCGCCTTCGGGTCCACGTCGAACGCCGCGAAGTGCAGGTTGTTCTGCATCGGCGTGATAATGCCGGCCTGGTGCTCGCCGGCGAAGTCGACCACGCGCTCCTCGATGTCGTCGGAACCCTGCTTCGACGACGCGCCGTCGCCGCACGCCGCCAGCGTCGCGCCCGCCGCGCCGAGCCCGCCGAGGGCGAGCAGCTGCCGCCTGTTGATCGTCACCGCCGCGCCCCCTTAGCCCAGGCCCAGCACGGTACCGGTGAGCTGCGACAGCGGCTCGCGCAGCGCGTCAAGGGAGCGGGTCAGCTCGGCCTGCTGGGACGCGTCCACCTGGTCGTAGTCGACGAAGCCGCTCTCGAGCGAGCCATACTTCGCCAGCAGCTTCTCGACGTCGTCGTAGCGCGCATTGATGTCGTCGACAAGCTTCTGCCCCTCCTCGCCACGGTCCTTCGCAATCGGGGCGACGAGGTCGAAGGCGATGCGCGAGCCCTGCAGGTTCGCGGCGAAGTCGGAGAGGTCCTTGTGGCTCCACCAATTTTCCTCGCCGGTGACCTTGTTGGTGGCGATCTCCTCGAGCAGCGAGATCGCGCCGTTGGACACCGAGTCGATGGTGATCTGCTGGTCGTCGACGAAGTTCGGGTCGTTCACGAGCGACTCGAGGTCCTTCACGTCCGCGACGAGCTGGTCCGCGAGCTGCTTGCGCTTCGCCGGGTCCGAGGGCTGCCAATCCTGCCAGGCGTCGGCGCCGTCGGCGTTCTTCGCGCCCTTGTCCGGCACCCACAGGTCCTTCTCCATGCGGTGGAAGCCGCGCCACTCGGTGAAGTTCGGGTCCTCCTTCGCGAGCTCGTCGGCCTCGGCGAGGTAGTCGATCTCGCGGTAGTCGATCTTCGGATCGAGGATGCCCAGCGCCTCCGTGATCGGCTCGATGCGCTCGTAGTGCACGCGGGTGGCGGGGTAGAGCTGGCGCGCCTGCTCGTCGTCGCCTGCGGCGTAGGCGGCGGCAAACCTCTCCACCGCGGGCACGAGCTCGCCGACCTCGTTCTTGGTGAAGTTGACGTAGGAGGCCACGGCGTCGTCGAAACGCTGCTGATCGCTCTCGTCCACCGCGACGGCCTCACCGGTGACGGTAAACGGGGCCTGGCCGACGTTCGGCCCGCGCAGGCCCGGCTTGCAGGCGGTGTAGTAGTCGCCCGGCATGAGCGTGACGGTGAGGTCCGCGGTCTCGCCCGGGGCGATGTTTTCGCGCTCGGCGATGACGCGCAGCCCGTCGTTGCCCAGCAGGTAGAACTCGGTGACCTGCTCGCCGTCGTTGGTGACGGAGAAGGTGCGCGCGCCCGACTCGGCGTGGTCGGCGCTGACCTTGCAGGTATCGGCGTTCGCGGTCACCTTGATCGCGTCGCCGTCCGCGGCGTTTTCCACGCACGAGGCGAGGATCAGCGCGAGCGGCGTGGCGGCCAGCAGGGCAAGTGTGCGGCGGGTGGTCATACTGGTTCCTTTGCTAGTTGCGTATCGACGACCGGTCGGTCCGCCCGGTCCTTCCTCAAGTGCGAGACAAACACCGGCACGACCACGGCGATGTACGTGATCCAACCGATGACCTGCAGCCACGACATCTTCGGCTCGAACCCGGTGAGTGCCTTGGCGAACGTGGCCAGCACACCGGTCGGGTCGATCGCGTCCTCGAGGTCGAACGACCACCCGAAGGGGAACGACGCCATCCAGAACGGGTACGTGGCAAACCCCACGAGCACTTCGCCGGTGCGCGGGTGCGTCGGCGCGATGGGCGCGCCGGAGTAGGGCCCCGGCAAGAACCGCGCCTCCTGTAGGTCGTGGATGGCGTAGGCGAGGATGCCGGCGGCGACGATGATGAGCAGCGCGGAGGAGACGCGGAAGAACGTGCGCATGTTCATCTGCAGCGCGCCCTTGAAGATCGCCCAGCCCATCGCGACGGCCACCGCGATGCCGGCGAACGCGCCGATGATCGCGGACGGCTGCACGACCCAGCCCCACATGAGCAGCGTGAGCTCGAGACCCTCGCGGCCGACGGTGATGAACGAGAGCCAGAACATCGCGGTGGCGCCGGCGGCGACGGCCTCCCCGGTCTTGGCGTCGAGCACCTTGCGCATGACGCCGTTGCGGTTCGACATCGACAACACCATGGCGGTGACCATGGCGACGGCCACGAGCGAGAGGATGCCGCCGATCGCCTCCTGCGCGCGGAACGTCAGGCCGTAGCGGCCGAACGTAAACAGCGCGCCGAGCGACGTGCAGATGATGACCGCGAGCGCCACGCCCCACCAGAGGCTGCGCTTCGCGTCCGTGGCGCCGCGGCGGTTTAAGCCCGCGAGCAAAATGCCGACGATGAGCGACGCTTCGAGGCCTTCTCGCAGGCCCACCAAAAACGCGGCGAGGGACATGGGCGCCACTTTCTTCGATGCCGATGGGACACACCCCGCCACGACATGGCTAAGGGTAGCCTTACCCTATTCAGGGCCACCTAAAAAACGCAAGTCGCGCCCGCTGCGGGGCTAGCGCTTGGACACCTTGCCCGTCGCCTGCGCGAGCGGCATGACCACCGACGTGCGCGCCGCCCACCAGCCGAGCGCGGTAACGCCCGCGGCGACGAGGAAGAGCAGGATGCCGGTCCAACCGGTCGCGTCGTCACGCGCTGCGAACATCGCGTTGAAGTTGCCGCGCAGGCCCGTGGTGAGCACGAGGAAGACGTGCACCGCCACGAACGCGAGGAAGTAGACCATGGTGGGGAAGTGCACCGCGCGCGCCCACGCGACCGGCGGCTTCGCCCACGACTTCGGCCACATCCCGCTCATCCGCCAGCCCGAGAGGATCGCGAGCGGCGCCGCGACGAACACGGTGACAAAGTACGCGAGCTCCTGCAGCGCGTTGTAGAACACCCACGGGTGTTCCGTCGGCCAGTCGAGCGAGAGGTACTGCAGCCCCGCGGACACCGCGTTGGGGAAGACGTCCCAGCTCGTAGGAACGATGCGCACCCACTGCCCGGTGGTGAACAGCAGCACGTAGAACACGGCGCCGAGCACCACCCACGCCACGTCGAGCACGTTATGCAGCCACAGCGTGACGGAGATCTTCTTCCCGCCCTTGGTCGGCGTCCAGTACGCCTCGGGGCGCTTCTCGCGGCGCACGTCGAGGCCCGTCTTCACGATGAGCGCCATGAGGAACATGTTGAACGCGTGCGCCCAGTTCAGCCACGCGGGGAGGCCGACGGGGGCGTCGTCCGGCAGCGGCTGCGCGCCGTCGTAGCGGGCGATAAAGTCGGCGCCCGAGTCGGTGCCCACGTACCAGCGCGCGCCGAGGATCGCCGCGGCGAGCACTACGAGCGCACCGATCGCCCACGGCACCCAGCGCCGTTGCGTATCGACGACCTCCGGTTCCACCCGCCCCCGCTTCTGCGCCGGCGCGGGCGCCGGCTTCGCTGCGCGTGTCGGCTGCGCTGTGCGCTCCGGCTTCTGCGCCGGCGCGGTCTTCGCGACCGCGTCCGCGAGCACCGTCGGCTCAGCGGGCTCAGCAGGCTGTGCAAGCGCGTCCGGCGCGGGTTGCTGCTCCGGTGTCGGCTCCGCGACCGCCACCGGTGCGGCGACGCGCACGGTGCCCGCGGGCGGGAACGGCTCGCCGCCGGGCGTGCGCGGCAAGCCGCGGCGCAGGGCCACCTCGACGGTGCCGGCGGCGGGCGTGGCGGCCTCGGCAGCAGCGGCCGGAGCAGCCGCCGCTGCCGGCACCTCCACCGCCACCGACGCGGCGACGCGCACGGTGCCCGCGGGCGGGAACGGCTCGCCGCCGGGCGTGCGCGGCAGGCCGCGGCGCAGCGGCACGTCGACAGTGGCGACGGTGCCAGCGGCGGCGGTGCCAGCGGCGACGGTGCCAGTGGCGGCGTCCGCGGCGGGCGCGGCTTCCGCGACTCCCGCCAAGGGTACGGGGTCGGCAGCCACCTCGACGGTGCCGGCGGGCGGCCATGGTTCGCCGCCGGGGGTGCGCGGCAAGCCGCGGCGGAGTTGGACCTGCATTACTTGCGTGCCTCGATTTCCTTGATCACCTCGGGGACGACGTCGAAAAGGTCGCCGACGATGCCGAAGTCGGCGATCTCGAAGATGGGCGCGTCCTCGTCGTTGTTGATGGCCACGATGGTGTCGGCGGTCTGCATGCCCACGAGGTGCTGCACCGCGCCGGAGATGCCGACGCCGACGTAGAGCTTCGGGCTGACCACCACGCCGGTCTGGCCGATCTGGGCCTCGTAGGGCACTTGGCCCTCGTCGACGGCGGAGCGCGTCGCGCCGACGGCGGCGCCGAGCGCGTCCGCGAGACCGCCGACGAGCTCTTCGAACATGTCCTCATCGCCGAGGGAGACGCCGCCGGCGACGACTTTGTCCGCGGTGAGCAGGTCGGGCCTGCTCGAGGTGCGCTCAACCGGCGTGACGGCGACGACCTCCGCCTCGCGCGCGCCGGACGCCTCGACGTCGAGCTCGCGCACCTCCGGGGTCGCGGCGGCCGCCCGGGTCTCGCAGGAGCCCGGGCGCACCGTCACCACCGGCGCGGAGTGGGTTGCGGCCGCGGTGGCGGAGTATGCGCCGCCGAAGTTCTGGTGGTCGGTGACCACGCCTTCGTCGTCGCGGCGCACGGCCACGGCGTCGGTGAGCAGGGCGAGCCGCTCGCGCACCGCGAAACGGCCGGCGGCCTCGCGCCCGCGCACCGTGTGGGAGAACAGGACGGCGTCGGGGTGGGTGGCGGCGTAGGCGGCGGAAACGGCGTCGATACGCGGCTGCGAAGCGACGAGCACCGTGGCGGCGCCGAGCGAACCGAGCTCGTCGACGTGGGCGGCGTCGTCGGCGAGGACGACGGGCGTACCGAGCGCGCTGGCGGCGCCAATGAGCTCCGCGGCGCCGTGATCCACGCCGCTGTCGAAGGAGCGGTCCGGGACAACGAGAATTGCAGGCATGCGGGCTCCTTAGATGAGGTTCTTCGATTCGAGGAAGTCGACGAGGCGGGCGGACGACGTCGAGTTCGCGTCGAGGATCTCGCCGCGCTCGCGCTCCGGGCGGCGCTCGATGGCGACCATGATCGCGCGGGGGCGAGTGAAGTCCTCCGCGTCGACGCCCAGGTCGGCGAGCGTGACGGCGTGCAGCTCCTTCTTCTTCGCGGCCATGAGCCCCTTGAAGTTGGGGTAGCGCGGGTCCGCGAACTCGTCCGCGACCGAGACGACGGCGGGTAGCGCGGCCGCGAGCTCGACGGTCGCGCCGTCGGAGGCCTGCGTCGCGGTGACGCGCCCGTCCGCGACGGCCACCTCGGTGAGGTTCGTCAGCGCCGGCCAGCCGAGCAGCTCGCCGATCATCGGGGCGATCACGCCCGACCCGCCGTCGGAGGATTCCGCGCCCGCGATGACGAGGTCGTAGCCTTGCTTCTCGACGAGCTTCGCCAGCACCTCCGCAGTCAACGTCACGTCCGCGCCCGCCAGCGCGGCGTCGGAAACGAGGTACGCGTCGGCGGCGCCCATGGCGATGCCGCGGCGCACGGAGTCGGCGGCGGATTCCGGGCCGACGCTCAAGATCTCCACGACGGTGTCGTCTCCGGCGGCTTCGGCGATGCGCAGCGCGGCCTCGACGGCGCGCTCGCCGACCTCGTCGGCCACCACGTCGCCGGAGCGGTCCGTGAGGCCGGTCTCCAGGTTCATCTCGCGGTCGCTGTAGGTGTCCGGCACCTCTTTCAACAGCACGGCTATGCGCACGTCGGCTCCTTATACATACGTCAAACGCAATCGGTGCGCAGTCTATCGCACGGCGCGAGCGCGGCTAGAAGTCGAATCCCCCGAAGTCGAACCCGCCGAAATCGCCGAAGTCGCCGCCCCCGAAGTCTCCGCCGTCGAGATCGCCACCCAGGTCGCCACCGAGCCCGTCGCCCAGGCCACCGGCCTCGAACGCCTGCGCCGACGCGGCGCCGGCCATCCCGCCGAACAGGGCGGAGTAGAACATCATCGAGCCCGCGGCCCACACGCCCGTGGCCAGTGCCGGGGCCCACCACGCGGTGGAGTACCAGCCCGCCGGAACCGGGCGGCCCGCCACCGCGCCGCCGGGGTAGTAGTGCGGGGTGTATTCGGTGGCGTACGGCGAGGCGGTGACCTGGGTGCCGTCCGGCTGCGTGATCGTGCGCTGCTCCGTCACGCGACCGGCCTGGCGCTGGCCCTCGAGCTCCGGCAGCTGCGGGCCGGCGGGCAGGCCCATGATCTCGCGGGCGGCGTTGACGTAGTGCAGGCCCTCGAGCGCGGACTCGCGGGCGAGCATCGCCTGCTTCACGGTGCGCGCGTCGGCGAGGCCGGCGGAAGCGGCGGTGAAGCGCTCCGAGGCGTCCGCCATGGCTTGGCGGGAGGCGTCGTCGGTGCCGGAGAGGTTGAGCACCTGGGCGCCGAGCCGGTCGGTCCAGCGTTTGGCGTCCGCGAGGGCGTCGTCAAGCGAAATCTGCTCCTGCTGGCGCAGCTGGCGCCGCGAGGGGGCGGGGCCCGGCGAGCGCCGCCCGCCGCCCGACATCGGCAGGAACAGCATGGTCGCGAAGATGAAGAAGAGGAAAATCAGACCGAACAATGTGGCTCCTTGGATCGTTGCACGTGTTTGGTTCAACTGCCCCGGCTGCGCTAACATTCCGGGCAGCGCTGACGCGTGCGGGAATGTCGTATAGTGGCTAATACCTCAGCCTTCCAAGCTGAAGACGCGGGTTCGATTCCCGTCATTCCCTCCAAGGTGAACGCCGGGTTAAACGACAAAATGTGTGTCTGGCTCCGGCGTGTCGCGGGGTTAGATGTGGCCTTTTTGGATGCCGATTGAGTGTGTGTAGTTGGTGTCGATAGCGTTGTCGTAGAGGGCTGGTCGTCCGGTTTCGTGGTCGGCTTGGTTCTCGTTGTGGGTCAGGGTGGATACTTTGGCGAGTTGGTCCTGGCCCCAGTTGGACTGCCTGGCGATCTCTACCGGATCGTCAGGCAGTTCCGTTTGCAGATACAGCCACCACTCCAGCATCCGGCGTTGATGCTCCCCGGATCTGCCGCGGTGGGTGCGGGCCAGCAGTTTCAGTTGGGCGTTGATGCCGCCTTCTAGGCTGTTGGTGGTGGATTTGATCCGGCTGGCATCGAGGACACCGTCGGGTGGGTCGAGATAGACAAATAACAGCTGGTTGCGCCATAGGTGGTTGAGGCTGTTGTAGGCCTTGCGGGTGCGTTCATGTGTCCATGACCAGGTGCGTTGCCGTGTCGCCGGGTCGGTTGTCCACGTTTTCTGGTTCATCCAGTCGCGGTAGATAGTGCCGTATTCGTGCAGCTGCGCACCCCACGCGGCGGCTTCGTCAAGATCGGTGATTTTCGTGAGGTTGAGCGCAAGCTGGTAGATCGCTCGTCCTGCATCGGTGCGTGGGCGTGCGGTGGTGTGCCGGCGTACCACGCGTTGGGCGTGGACGAGGCAGCGCTGCACTTTCGTTGTGGGCCAGCATGTCTTGATCGCGCTGGCAGCACCTTGGCCGCCGTCGATGACAGCGATCAGGGGTGCGGGGATACGTTCGAGAAGTCTTTGGTAGTCGCGGGTGGTTTCACGTGTGCACCAGTGCCAGGCGATGACGTGATCCAAGGTGGCGGCCACGATGAGACACCCACCGGCGGTGTAGGTGCCGTCAAGAAAGACCTGGTCGTAAACCCGGCCTTCGTGCCCGATTGTGGGATCGGGGATATCAACTAGCCAGAAGTGTTCAAACCGGCGTTGCAGGGTACGAGGATGACACCCTGCTTCGGCGGCAGCGGTGTTCAAGCTTGCACCGGTCGTGAGGTGGGCGATAAATGCTGCGAAGGCTGCGGAGTTGGTGATATCGGGGCGCTGCTTGGTGGTGGAAGCGCCGCAGTTCTTGCACCGCCACCGGGTGCGGTTGGCAGAAGTCTTTCCATTGCGTTTCATCTCGCCGCCGCACACCTGGCAGCGGGGTTGGTTCTTCGGCATTGATCAAGCCAACACCGGCTACTACCACATGCTGCTGTCACACCCCAGTATTTCGCCGCCCCGGGGCGGATATAAGCTCCAGGAGCATATACTTTCCGGATTACCCCTGGTCATCCCAAACAAATCGACGAATCCGGACACACATTTTGTCGTTTAACCCTGAACGCCGGCTCCGGTTGCGGGGCCGGCGTTTTTGTGCCCTCAATGCTGGGGGTGTCGTATACCCCGCTACAATGACTGTCCTGAGCCGCAAGCGGTCGCCCGATTCGGCTCATACCGTGCGGTTTTACCACCGAACGGGGCGTGGCGCAGCTTGGTAGCGCACCTGCTTTGGGAGCAGGGGGTCGCAGGTTCAAATCCTGTCGCCCCGACAACGGCGGGCCTGCGAAGGCGGGGCCGCCACATAACGAACATCTGACACTCGTTTCCACGAACTAGTACAGGAGAAATCCGTGAAGACTTCCGTCGACAAGCTCAGCGACACCCGCGTGAAGCTCAACGTCAGCGTGCCGTTCGACGAGCTCGGCAAGGAGATCGACCAGGCGTACGCGGCCATCGCGCAGCAGGTCACCATCCCGGGCTTCCGCCGCGGCAAGGCACCGCGCCAGCTTATCGACGCCCGATTCGGCCGCGGCCCGATCCTCGAGCAGGTCGTCAACGACATGCTCCCGACGCGCTACGAGCGGGCGCTCCTGGAAAACGACCTCAACCCGCTCGGCCAGCCCGAGATCGAGATCACGAAGATCGAGGACAACGACGTTGTCGAGTTCACCGCGGAAATGGACGTCCGCCCGGAGATCGAGGTGCCGGACTTCTCCAAGATTGACGTCACCGTCCCGGAGCTCAAGCTTGACGACGCCGCGGTCGACGCCGAGCTGGATACCCTCCGCGAGCGCTTCGGCGAGCTGAAGGACACGAAGCGCAAGCTGAAGAAGGACGACTTCGCGGTCATCGACCTCGAGGCCACCATCGACGGCGAGAAGCTCGGGGAGCTCGGCGCCGAGGGGCTGACCTACCACGTGGGCCACGACGAACTCATCGATGGCCTGGACAAGGCCATCAAGGGTCTGAAGACCGGCGAGGACGCCGAGTTCACCAGCGAGGTGCAGTTCGGCGACCACAAGGGCGAGGAGGCGACCGTGAAGGTCACCGTCCAGCAGACGAAGGAGCGCGTCCTGCCGGAGCTCGACGACGAGTTCGCGCAGATGGCTTCTGAGTTCGACACCGCCGACGAGCTGCGCGAGGCGACCCGCGAGCAGGTCGAGGAGAATGCGAAGGCGCAGCAGGCCGCCGACATCCGCGACGAGGTGCTCAAGGCGGCCCTCGAGCAGGTCGAGTTCGCGTTGCCGGAGTCCATCGTCGACGAGCAGGTGCACAACCAGCTCCACCAGATCCTCGGCCAGATGGCGCACGACGAGGCCGCGTTCGCCCAGCTGCTCGAGGCCCAGGGCACGACCCGCGAGGAGTTCGACAAGCAGTCCCGCCAGCAGGCTGAGGAGTCCGTGCGCACCCAGCTCTTCCTCGACGCCGTCGCCGAGGCGGAGCAGCCGGAGGTTTCCCAGCAGGAACTCACCGACCACATCCTGTTCACCGCGCAGTCCTACGGCATGGACCCGAACCAGTTCGTGGCCCAGCTGCAGCAGTCCGGCCAGATCGCCAACCTCTTCTCCGACGTGCGCCGCGGCAAGGCCCTCGCCGCCGCCATCTCCCGCACGTCCGTGAAGGACGAGGCCGGCAACACAATCGACCCGAACGAGTACTTCGGAGAGATTGAGGACGACGCCGACGCCGAGGTTGCGGAGACGACGGCCGAGGAGAAGTAGCCCTTCTCTCACACAGCGGCCGAGGCGCGCTCGCGTCTCGGCCGCTTTCGTGTGCCTCTGCCCCACAACTCAGACGCGTACGCTGGTAGCGAACAGGCTCGGAGCCGGCGCACCCCGCGGGTAGGGTGGGGTCGTTGAACTGACGAACTAGCGAAGGAGCCTCTCTGATGACTTCCCCGACCCAAGGCATGAACCTGGGAGACTCGGTGTACGAGCGCCTCCTGCGGGAGCGCATTATCTTCCTGGGCCAGCAGGTGGACGACGAGATTGCCAACAAGCTCTGCGCCCAGATCCTGCTGCTCTCCGCCGAGGACCCGACCCGGGACATCAACCTCTACATCAACTCGCCGGGCGGCTCGGTCACGGCGGGCATGGCCATCTACGACACGATGAAGTACTCGCCGTGCGACATTGCGACGTACGGCATGGGCCTCGCCGCGTCGATGGGCCAGTTCCTGCTCTCCGGCGGCACGAAGGGCAAGCGTTACGCGCTGCCGCACGCCCGCATCATGATGCACCAGCCCTCGGCCGGCGTCGGCGGCACGGCGGCGGACATCGCGATCCAGGCGGAGCAGTTCGCGCAGACGAAGCGCGAGATGGCCGAGCTCATCGCGGAGCACACCGGCCAGAGCTTCGAGCAGATTACGAAGGACTCGGACCGCGACCGCTGGTTTACCGCCCTCGAGGCGAAGGAATACGGCATCGTGGATCACGTCATTGAGAACGCCGCGCAGGCCGGCGAGTACGCGATCGGCGACTAAGGCACAAGGCACTCACCGAGAAGAGGAGACAACGACTATGACCTTCCAGATGCCCAATTCCCGCTACGTGCTGCCGCAGTTCCTCGAGGAGACCAGCTTCGGCACGAAGCAGATCGACCCGTACGGCAAGCTCTTCGAGGAGCGCATCCTCTTCCTGGGCACCCAGGTGGACGACACCTCCGCCAACGACATCATGGCGCAGCTGCTCGTGCTCGAGTCCCAGGACCCGGACCGCGACATCACGATGTACATCAACTCGCCGGGCGGCTCCTTCACCGCGCTCATGGCCATCTACGACACGATGCAGTACGTCCGCCCGGACGTGCAGACCGTGTGCCTCGGCCAGGCCGCTTCCGCAGCCGCGGTGATCCTCGCCGCCGGTGCGAAGGGCAAGCGCGCCGCGCTGCCGAACTCGCGCGTGCTCATCCACCAGCCCGCCACCGAGGGCACCCAGGGCCAGGTCTCGGACCTCGAGATCCAGGCCGCGGAGATCGACCGCATGCGCCGCCTCATGGAGGAGACGCTCGCTCACCACACGGGCCGCACGGCGGAGCAGGTGCGCATCGACACCGACCGCGACAAGATCCTCACCGCCCAGGAGGCCGTGGAGTACGGGATCATCGACCAGGTCTTCGACTACCGCAAGCTCAACGGCTAGCAGCACACGAAAAAGCGCCCGTCCCCGCGGGCGCTTTTTGCGTATCGACGAAACCTTCCGGCCTACTCCGCCTCCGCCGAGGTCGACGCCGCAGGCTCGCAGAGGGTGACCGCGCTGCGGATCGCCTCCGGCGCGTCCTCGAACTCGCCGCGGGACCAGCAGACCTTGCCGTTCTGGTTGCCCGCCGGGTCGACGGAGACCCACCCGGTGCCGCGGGCGACCCAGTAGTAGTCCTGCCCGTCGGAGGTGACGGTGCGCGCCCACTCGCGGTTGCAGAACGTGCTGTACTCCTCGCTGCCGGTGCGCGCGCCCTGGGTCGGCCAGGCGCAGGCGGCGCCCGGCTCGTCGGCGGCGGAGTTCTCGCGCGCCGGTGCGGGGGCCGCCGGCGCGGGTTCGCGGGCGGCGTTGCCCGAGCCGGACGAGCCCGAGCCCGAGCCCGAGCCCGAGCCCGAGCCGGAGGAGCTGGAGCGCTTCCTCGTCGACGTCTTCGTGGACGTGCGCGTCGAGCTGGAGCTCGAGGACGAGGAGGAGCTCGACGTCGAGGTGGAGGTGGTGGTCGACTCCTCGGTGGTCTCCTCCGTCTCCTCGGCCTCGGTGGTCGTCGGGGTCGGGGTGGGAGTGACGCTGGTCTGCGGGAAGTCCAGCACCGGCTCGGGGAGACGCACCTCGTCGGCGGAGGAGTCCGAGCAGCCGGTGAGCAGGGACGCGGACAACACCGCTGCGGCGGCGAGCGGAAGGGTGCGGCTACGGGTCACGGCAGGATCGTTCCTTTGCGGTGAAAAACTCTGTGAACGTGTCCAGGCTAGCCCATTACTCGGCGAGGAATCGCGTGAGTACGTCGTTGAAGTCCGCCGGGTTCTCAATCGCCACCTGGTGGGCGCCCGGATCGATGACGACGGACTCCGCCGGACCCGAGACGCCGGCGGCGATCTTCGCCAGCGCATCGGGCGGGCAGGTCGGGTCGCTCGCCCCAGCGATGGTGAGCACCGGGCATTCGATCAGGCCCAGCTCGGCCTCGAAATCCCACGTTGCCAGGGCGTCGCCGTTCTGGGCGTAGCCTTCGTCGTCGACCGAGTCGATCATGTCCCGGATGGTGCGGATGGTGTCCGGATGGTCTCGTCGATACGCGGGTGTGAACCAGTTCTCCACCAACCCGTCCGCGAGCGCGCCGGTGCCATCGCGGCGCGCGGTGGCGGTGCGCTCCTCCCACTTCTCGGCGCCGCCGAGGAAGGTGGCGGTGGAGGCGAAGACCGCCCTGTCCACGCGCCCGCTGTGCGCGGCGAGCCACTGTGCGATCGCGCCGCCGAGCGAGAGCCCGACGACGTCGAAGCGGTCGACACCGCACTCGTCGAGGGCGGCGAGGACGTCGCGCGCCAGCGTCTCGACGCCGTCCGGCCCCTCCGCGGGCGTCCCCGAGGAGCCGTGGCCCCGGTGGTCGACGGTGATCACACGGTAGGTCTCAGCGAGGGCCGGGATCTGGGCGTCCCACGCCTCGTGCGTCGTGGCGATGGAGGACAGCAACACAACGGTGCGCTGCGCGGTGTGGTTTCCGTACTCGGTGGTGTAAAGCAGTGCCATGGCCCCATTGTGGCCAGTTTCCCCGGCGCGTGTCTGCCCGCCCTGTACGGTTTGACGCAACCACTATGCTCGGTGGGGTTAACAGGCAACGGGAGTAGTTAGGCGCATATGGCAACCACGCACGACAGCGCAAGCCTGCTGAAGTGCTCTTTCTGCGGGAAGAGCCAGCAGCAGGTGCGCAAGCTCATCGCCGGCGGCGGCGTCTATATCTGCGACGAATGCATCGAGCTGTGCAACGAGATCATCGAGGAGGAGCTCGCTGGCGCGCAGCGCACCCAGGAGGGCGACGAGGACCGCCTGCCGCGCCCCTCGGAGATCACGGCGTTCCTTGACGAGTACGTCATCGGCCAGGACACGGCGAAGAAGACCCTTGCGGTCGCGGTGTACAACCACTACAAGCGGATGCGCGCGGAGCAGTCGAACGTGACCAGCCGCAAGCGCGACGAGGACGTCGAGATCGCGAAGTCGAACATCCTCCTGCTCGGGCCGACGGGCTCCGGCAAGACGTACCTCGCGCAGACGCTCGCGCGGATGCTCAACGTGCCGTTCGCCATCGCGGACGCGACGAGCCTCACCGAGGCGGGCTACGTCGGCGAGGACGTGGAGAACATCCTGCTCAAGCTCCTGCAGGCGGCGGACTTCGACGTCAACCGGGCGCAGCACGGCATCATCTACGTCGACGAGGTGGACAAGATCTCGCGCAAGAGCGAGAACCCGTCGATCACCCGCGACGTCTCCGGCGAGGGCGTGCAGCAGGCGCTGCTGAAGATCCTCGAGGGCACCGTCGCCTCCGTGCCGCCGCAGGGTGGGCGCAAGCACCCGAACCAGGAGTTCATCCAGGTGGACACGACGAACATCCTGTTCATCGTCGCCGGCGCGTTCGCGGGGCTGGACAAGGTGATCGCCGAGCGCGTGGGCAA
Source organism: Corynebacterium jeddahense (assembly GCF_028609865.1). Classification (NCBI taxonomy): domain Bacteria; kingdom Bacillati; phylum Actinomycetota; class Actinomycetes; order Mycobacteriales; family Corynebacteriaceae; genus Corynebacterium; species Corynebacterium jeddahense. The sequence continues at coordinate 1,969,224 of NZ_CP063194.1, read as the reverse complement.
GAAGGGCATCGGCTTCGGCGCGGAGATCGACTCGAAGGACGAGCGCGACGAGGCGGACCTGCTCGCCCAGGTGCAGCCGGGGGACCTGGTGAAGTTCGGGCTCATCCCCGAGTTCATCGGCCGCCTGCCCATCATCGCGCACGTCAACGACCTCGACCGGGACTCGATGAAGCGCGTCCTCGTCGAGCCGAAGAACTCGCTGGTCAAGCAGTACCAGCGCCTCTTCGCGATGGACGGCGCCCAGCTCACCATCACCGACGGCGCGCTCGGCGTCATCGCCGACAAGGCCGCGGAGCGCAAGACCGGCGCGCGCGGACTGCGCGCGATCATGGAGGAGCTGCTCGTGCCCATCATGTACGAGCTGCCGGACCGCGAGAACATCGCGGAGGTGGTCATCGACGAGGCCGCGGCGCGCGGGGAGGGGGAGCCGAAGTTCGTCGAGGCGGAGACGAAGCGCTCCGCGTAACGACGCGCACCTTCGGCCCTACACGATCCCCCCGTCGCCACTGTAGAGGTCCGGGTCCTCGACCGGGATCTGGTCGGCCTCGAGGTAGGACTCGTAGCCGGAGTAGGAGATGTTCGAGGTCACGAACGCCAGCACGGCGTCGATGACCATGCGCCGCATCCCGTCGATGTTGCGGCGCGTGCCCAGGTCGACCCGGCTCACCCGCTGCGCCGTCATGGCGTTGCCCACCCGGAAAAAGCAGAGCGATGAGATGAGGGTGAGCAGGTCCACCGCCGTGATGCCGGGGCGGAACGCGCCGGCATCCTGTCCGGCGAGCAGCAGCCCCTCGGCGTGGAGGGCGACGGCGCCCGCGCCGGAGAGCACCGTCGCGTCCTCGTCGACGGTCACCGGGTCGAGGTTCTCGCGCAGGATGAGGCGCACGGCGTCCGGGTTGTCTAAGAACGCGTGGTAGAGCGCGTCGACGAAGCGGCGCATCCCCTCCACGGCCACGGCGTGGGAGCGGTTGAGGATCTCGTCGGGCGGGGAGACGCGCTCGAGCGCCACCTGCAGCGCGCGCATGTACAGGCCCCGTTTGTCGCCGAAGTGGTAGTGGATCATCCGCTTCGTCATGCCGGTCTGCTTCGCCAGCGCCTCCACCTTCACGGCCGCGTAGCCGTCGCGGGCGAAGGCGGTGATCGCGGCGTCGACCACCTCGTTCGGGGAGGGTGCGCCGGATGACAGGTCGGTCACGTCCGTCCCCTTTCTTGCTTGCCTCACCCATATCGTGCACCACAGGGGCCGAATGGCGTGCTTTTCGGGCGAAACCTGCCCCCAGCGGGGGTAGATTGGGGTGCATGGCTGAACTCACATCTGCACCCCAGAAGGTTGTTGTCACCGGCGCCGCGGGCAACATCGCCTACTCGCTGCTGTGGCGCATCGCGGCGGGCGACGTGTTCGGGCCCGAGCAGCCCGTCGACCTCACGCTGCTGGAGATCCCGGATGCCGTGCGCGCGGCGGAGGGCACGGCGATGGAGCTCGCCGACTCCGCGCTGCCGCTGGTCAGCACCATGAACGTCACCGACGACGCCGCGGCCGCGTTCGACGGCGCCCAGGCGGCGTTCCTCGTCGGCGCGAAGCCGCGCGGCAAGGGTGAGTCACGTGCGGACATGCTCGCGGCGAACGGGAAGATCTTCATTGGCCAGGGGCAGGCGATCAATGCGGGCGCCGCCGACGACGTGCGCGTCCTCGTCGTGGGTAACCCGGCGAACACGAACGCGTACATCGCGAACAAGGCGGCCCCTGACGTGCCGGCGGATCGCTTCAACGCGCTCATGCGGCTCGACCACAACAGGGCACTGTCGATGCTCGCGGCCCGCCTTGGGGTGCCGTCGCAACGCATTGAGCGCCTCGTGGTGTGGGGCAACCACGCGGACACCCAGTTCCCGGACATCACGTTCGCCACCGCTGACGGCGCGCCCGTCGAGGTAGACCGCGCGTGGTACGAGGACGAGTACATCCCGCGCGTGGCCAAGCGCGGCGCCGAGATCATCGACGTGCGCGGCAAGTCCTCGGCGGCGTCCGCGGCGTCGGCGGCGGTGGACCACATGCGCGACTGGGTCCGCGGCACGGGCGAGCGCTGGACCACGGCGGCGCTGCCGTCGCGCGGCGAGTACGGCGTCGACGAGGGCCTCGTCTTCGGCTTCCCCGTGCACGGCGACTGGGAGGTCGTCGAGGGGCTTTCGCTTAGCGACGACCAACGGGCCCGCATCGACGCCAACATCGAGGCGCTGCGCGGGGAGGCGGCGATCGCCGACAAGCTGTTTTAGGGCGCTGGTTAAGATAGGGCGCGTGACTGAGAACGATCTTGCGAACGATCTGAACCGCGCCGACGCCCTGCCCAAGTCGTGGGAGCCTTCCGCCCACGAACGTGACCTCTACGAGGGGTGGGTCGACGCAGGCTACTTCACGGCCGACGCGGACTCGGACAAGCCCGCCTACTCCATCGTGCTGCCGCCGCCGAACGTCACCGGCCAGCTGCACATGGGCCACGCGCTCGACCACACGCTGATCGATTCGCTCGTGCGCCGCAAGCGCATGCAGGGCTACGAGGTCCTCTGGCTGCCGGGCATGGACCACGCCGGCATCGCCACCCAGACGAAGGTGGAGGCGAAGCTCAAGGCCGAGGAGGGCAAGGACCGCTACGACTACGGGCGCGAGGAGTTCATCGACCGCGTCTGGGAGTGGAAGGAAAAGTTCGGCGGCACGATCACGACGCAGATGCGCGCGATCGGCGACTCGGTCGACTGGTCGCGCGAGCGCTTCACGCTCGACGAGGGCCTTAACCGCGCGGTGGTGACGATCTTCAAGCAGCTCTACGACCGCGGGATGATCTACCGCGACCACCGGCTGGTGAACTGGTCGCCGGTGCTCGAGACCGCGGTGTCGGACATCGAGGTGATCTACAAGGACGTTGAGGGCGAGTTCGTCTCCATCCGCTACGGCTCGCTCAACGACGACGAGCCGCACCTCGTCGTGGCCACGACCCGTGTGGAGACGATGCTCGGTGACGTCGCCATCGCCGTCCACCCCGACGACGAGCGCTACCAGCACCTCATCGGCGAGGTGTTCGAGCACCCGCTGCGCGAGGGCATGCGCGTGACCGTCATCGCCGACGACTACGTGGACATGGAGCTCGGCACCGGCGCGGTGAAGATTACCCCGGCGCACGACCCGAACGACTACGAGATGGGCCTGCGCCACAACCTGGACATGCCGATCATCATGGACGAGCAGGGCCGCATCGCCGATACCGGCACCCGCTTCGACGGGATGAGCCGCGAGGAGGCCCGCGTCGCCGTGCGCGAGGCGCTCGCGGAGCAGGGCCGCATTGTCAAGGAGGTCCGACCGTACGTGCACTCGGTGGGCCACTCGGAGCGCTCCGGCGAGCCGATCGAGCCGCGCCTGAGCCTGCAGTGGTTTGTCAAGGTCGACGAGCTGGCCAAGATGTCCGCTGAGGCCGTGCGCAACGGCGACACCCAGATCCACCCGGCGTCGCTCGAGCAGCGCTACTTCGACTGGGTGGACAACATGCACGACTGGACGATCTCGCGCCAGCTGTGGTGGGGCCACCGCATCCCGATCTGGTACGGCCCGGAGGACGAGAACGGGCAGCGCGACGTCGTCTGCGTCGGCCCGGACGAGGAGCCGCCGGCCGGCTACGAGCAGGACCCGGACGTGCTGGACACCTGGTTCTCCTCGGCCCTGTGGCCGTTTTCCACGATGGGCTGGCCCGAGAAGACGCCGGACCTGGAGAAGTTCTACCCGACGACGGTGCTGGTCACCGCCTACGACATCCTGTTCTTCTGGGTCGCGCGCATGATGATGTTCGGCACCTTCGCTGGCACCACCACGCCCGAGATCCTCGGCGAAGGCAAGGACGGGCGCCCGCAGATCCCGTTCGAGCACCTCTACCTCCACGGCCTCGTGCGCGATGAGAAGGGCCGCAAGATGTCGAAGTCGCTGGGCAACGGCATCGACCCGATGGACTGGGTGGAGCGCTACGGCGCCGACGCGCTGCGCTTCGCGCTCGCCCGCGGCGCGAACCCGGGCGTCGACCTGCCCATCGGCGAGGACCACGCCACCGCCGCCCGCAACTTCGCCACGAAGCTGTTCAATGCGACGAAGTTCGCGCTCATGAACGGCGCGTTCGTCGACGAGCTGCCGCCGCGCGAGCAGCTTACCGACGCCGACCGGTGGATCCTCGACCGCGCCGAGGAGGTCCGCGCGAAGGTGGACGCCTACCTCGACGACTACCAGTTCGCGAAGGCCAACGACGCGCTCTACCACTTCGCGTGGGACGAGCTGTGCGACTGGTACCTCGAGATCGCGAAGACCCAGATCCCGCGGGGCGCCGCCGACGCTTCCGCCGAGGAGCTCGAGCGCGGCCGCACGACGCAGGTCGTGCTCGGCCGCGTCCTCGACGTCGTGCTGCGCCTGCTGCACCCGACCATGCCGTTCATCACCGAGGTGCTGTGGAAGGCCCTGACCGGCGGCGAGACGATCACGCTCGCGCCGTGGCCGACTGAGGCGGACACAAATGGCGGAGCTGCCGTCGATACGCAGGCCCGCTCCCGTGTCGAAGACGCGATCAAGCTCATCACCGAGCTGCGCCGCTTCCGCTCCGATCAGGGTGTGAAACCGTCGCAGAAGGTGCCCGCGCGCATCGACTTCGCCTCCGCGGACCTCGCGGGGATGGAGGAGCTCGTGCGCCAGATTGCGAAGGTCGAGGCGCCGGGGGAGGGCTTCACGGCCTCGGCGAGCATCGAGATGCGCCTGAGCAAGGCGAACCTCGACGTCGCGCTGGACACGTCCGGCACGGTCGACGTCGCCGCGGAGCGCAAGCGCCTGGAAAAGGAACTCGCGGCAGCGCAGAAGGAGCTGGACACCACCGGCGGGAAGCTGTCGAACGAGCAGTTCCTCGCCAACGCGCCGGACGCGGTGGTGGAGAAGATCAAGGTGCGCCAGCAGGTCGCGCAGGAGGAGTTCGAGCGCGTCACCGCCCGGCTCGAGCAGCTCCCGGAGGCTGGTGCGTAGGTGGACGACGAACGCTACGACATCGAGCAGACCGACTCGGGCCTGACGCTCAACCTCGGCGCGCCGGGTGAGGGGCCGGACGATGCCGCCGCTCCGCGCGCGGTGGGCGAGGAGGATCTGCGCGCGCTCGCGGAGGTCGAGGAGGAGCTCAAGGCGCGCTGGCCGGAGACCGAGATCGACCCGAGCCTCGAGCGCATCGAGCTGCTCATGGACTACCTCGGTGAGCCGCAGAAGTCCTGCAAGATCATCCACGTCGCAGGCACGAACGGCAAGACCTCGACGGTGCGGATGATCGAGTCGCTCCTGCGCGCGCTCGGCCACCGCGTCGGGCGCACGACGAGCCCGCACCTGCAGACGATCACCGAGCGCATCGGCATCGACGGCGCGCCGATCCACCCCGCCGACTTCGTGCGCATCTACCGCGAGATCGAGCCGTACATCGAGATGGTCGACGAGCGCACCGGCACCCCGATGAGCTACTTCGAGGTCATGGTGGGCCTCGCGTTCGCGGCGTTTGCCGACGCCCCGGTGGACGTCGCCGTGGTCGAAGTGGGCATGGGCGGCACCTGGGACGCGACGAACGTGGTCGACGCGGACGTGGACGTGATCATGCCCGTCGGCCTTGACCACACGGAGTACCTCGGCGACACCATCGCCGAGATCGCGGGCGAGAAGGCCGGCATCATCCGCTCGGCCGATGCGGTCGCCGTCATCGCGCAGCAGGAGCCGGACGCGATGCGCGTCATCCTCGAGCGCGCCGTCGAGATCGGCGCCCCCGTCGCCCGCCTCGGCACCGAGTTCGACGTCGCGTCGAGCGAGGTCGCCGTCGGCGGGCAGCGGCTCACGCTGCGGGGCCTGTCCGGCGAGTACGACGACATCTTCGTCCCGCTCTCCGGCCCGCACCAGGCGCAGAACGCGTCGGTGGCGCTCGCGGTGGTGGAGGCGTTCCACGGGGCGTCGTCGGAGCGCCAGCTCGACGCGGACGCGGTGCGCGCCGGGTTCGCGGCGGCGTCCTCGCCGGGGCGGCTCGAGCGCGTGCGCGCGACGCCGACGACGTTTATCGACGCCACCCACAACCCGCACGGCGCGCGTGCGCTCGCGAGCGCGATCGAGCGGGACTTCGACTTCGCGCGCCTCATCGGCGTGCTTGGCATCCTCGGCGACAAGGACGCCCGGGGCATCATGGAGGCGCTCGAGCCGGTGCTCACGGAGGTCGTCGTCACGCAAAACTCGTCCCCGCGCGCGGAGGACGCCTACGAGCTGGCGGAGACCGCCCGCGAGGTGTTCGGCGACGAGCGCGTCCACGTCGAGGAGCACCTGCCGGCGGCCTACGCGCTTGCCGTCGAACTCGCCGAGGAGGCGCTCGCGGAGGTCGGCGTGCAGTCCGGCTCCGGGGTGCTCATCACCGGCTCCGTCGTCACCGCAGGCGAGGCGCGCGCCATGTTTGGAAAGGACCCGCAATGAGCACAACACGCCGCGAGCAGGAGATGGGCCCGCTCGGCCCGGGCAAGCAGCCCGTGAAGGACCCGCTCGCCGGGCTGACCGGCGTGCTCTCCGGCACGCTCGTCATGGAAGCGATCACGATCTTCCTCATCCTCACCGTCATTCTGAAGGTCGACGGCGGGGAGCACTGGACCACGTTCAACTGGGTTTACATCACCGTCATCGGGCTCGCGCACGTAGTGGCGGCGTTTTTTCAGAAGAAGCCGGCCGCGCTGTGGGTCGACCTCGCGCTGCAGATCCCGCTCATCTTCGGATTCTTCATCCACTGGTCCGTCACGGCCGTGGGCATCATCTTCGGCATCGTGTGGTACTTCGTCATCCGCATGCGCTCCGAGATCGTGCAGCGCATGCGCGGCGGTTACCTCACCACCCAGCACCTGGGCACGGCGGAGGACTAACGCAGCTCGCGCCGCAGGATCTTGCCGGCGGCGTTGCGCGGGACCTCCTCGACGAACGTCACGCCCCGCACCTTTTTGTAGGCGGTGACGCGGGCGGCCACCCACGCCATGAGGCCGGCGGCATCCACCCCGGCGCCGTTTCGCTTCACGACGAACGCGTGCGGGACCTCCTCACCCCGGCCGTCCACGCGCCCCGCGACGGCCGCGTCCGCGACATCCGGGTGCGTGAGCAACACCGCCTCGAGCTCCGCCGGCGCGACCTGGAACCCGTGGTACTTGATCACGTCCTTCGCCCGGTCCACGACGGTGACGGTGTCGTCCGCGTTGACGCGCGCGACGTCGCCGGTGCGCAGCCAGCCGCCGGCGAGCGCGGCCCGGGTGGCCAAGGGGTCGCCGCGGTAGCCGCGCATGAGCTGGGGGCCGCGGACCTGCAGCTCGCCGTCCGCGCCGTCGGGGGCCTCCGCGCCGGTGGCGAGATCCACGACGCGGAACTCGGTGTTGGGCACCGCGAAGCCGATGGTGCCGGGGTTGGAGCGCCCGGAGATGCCGACGTGCGTGACCGGGGAGGATTCGGTCGTGCCGTAGCCCTGTAGGAGCACCGTGCTCAGGCGCGTCTCCACCCGCCGCGCGAGCGCCTCGTCGAGCGGGGCGGCGCCGCAGACCATGTGCGCGCACGCGGCGAAGTCGCGCGGGTCGATGCCGGGGTCGTTCGCGAGCCGCAGCGCGATCGGCGGGGCGATGAAGGAGAGCTCGATCGCGTGCTCGCGGTGCGCGCGGGCGAACTGCGCGAGGTCGAAGCGGGCGGCGGTGAAGACGTGGCGGCGCGCGGCGAGCGAGGACAGCAGCAGCGTGTTCAGCCCGTAGATGTGGCTGAACGGCAACGGCGCGGCGACGCGGGTACCCTCGCCGATCCCGCTCGCAGCGAGCGCGGCGTTGAACTGCAGCGCGTTCGCGACGATGGAGCGGTGGGTGAGCTCCACAGCTTTCGGCAGTCCCGTCGTGCCGGAGGAGAACGCGACGACGGCCACCGCGTCCGCGTCCGGGTTGACGACGGCCGGCGGGTCGAAGCAAGGGGCGCCGCCGGGGTGCAGCGTGCCCTCGGCGCCGGCGAGGTCGGCGAGGCGGCGCGCCTCCGCATCGACGAGCGTGTGCCCGATGAGGCAGGCGGTGGCGCCGGCGCGGGACGCGGCGAGCAGCGCGACGGCGAAGTCGATCGAGTTGGGGGCCCGCAGCGCCAGGGTGGTGCCGGGGCGGAGGGAGCGCGAAGCGGCGTCGACAAGCGAGAAAAGCTCGCCGTACGTGACGCTGCGCTCGGTGTCGAGCTCCGTGATCGCGGGCAGGGCGGGATCGGCGCCGTCGAAGGCGAGGGCGTGGAGCGGGGTGCCGGGCAGCGCGATGCCCGGCAGCGGGCTGCGGTGGACCATGGTGATCCAGGCTACGGTATGCCTCATGCGCATCGTGAGCTTTGTCCTGGCAGCCGTGTTCTCGCTCGTCGCCGTGGTCGCGGTGTATACCACCGTGCCCGGGTGGGTGGGCACCGTGGCGATCGTCGCGGCGGGGCTCTTCCTCGTCCTCGGCTTCGCCGAGCAGTACCGCCGCCAGGAGCGGGTGGAGCCGCAGCTTGACGACGAACAGCGCCTCACGGTGCGCCGCATGAAAGAGGAGGGCAACACGCAGCTGGCGATCCAGCAGGTGCAGCTGTGGTTGCGGGGCGTCTCGCAGGAGGACGCGGCGCGCATCGTGCGCGGCGTTTAGGTAGGATTTGGTGCCATGACTGAACGCACTTTGATCCTGATCAAGCCCGACGGCGTTGCGAACGGCCACGTCGGCGACATCATCTCCCGCATCGAGCGCAAGGGCCTCAAGCTCGTCGAGCTGGACCTGCGCACCGCGGACCGCGAGACCGCCGAGAAGCACTACGCCGAGCACAAGGACAAGCCGTTCTTCGGCGAGCTGGTGGACTTCATCACCTCCGCCCCGCTCGTCGCCGGCATCGTCGAGGGCGAGCGCGCCATCGAGGCGTGGCGCCAGCTCGCCGGCGGCACCGACCCGGTGTCGAAGGCGACCCCGGGCACGATCCGCGGCGACTTCGCGCTGTCCGTGGCGGAGAACGTCGTCCACGGCTCGGACTCGCCGGAGTCCGCCGAGCGCGAGATCGCCATCTGGTTCCCGAACCTCTAGGGTTCGCCCCCAAACCGGACTTCTTGACGGCACCGCAGCTTGCACGGCTGCGGTGCCTTTGTCGTTGACGGGGGTACCGAGCTGAATTTTTCCAAAGTGATGTTGTATAAATTGTGTTGCATGTGAACGTGGGAGCAGGAAGGCGGTTGTCGGTGTCATCTCGGTCGGAGCAGGCTCGCGCGGTGGAGAAGCGCGGGGTCATTCTCGAGTCTGCGTTGGAGCTGCTGCTCACCGAGGGACTCAAGGGCGTGACGCACCGCCAGGTGGCGGCCGCGGCGGGGGTGCCGGTCGGATCCATCGGCTACTACTACTCCACCCGAGACAAGCTCGTGGCCACGTGCTTCGAGCGGCTTGTCGACGGCCGCCACGCCGCCTACGGCCAGGCCACCTCTGGCGAGGTCGACCTTGCCGACCCGGTGTGCCTCGCCGAGGCGAGCGTGAGCGTCGTCGCCTGCGGCCAGCCGGAGCGCGCCCGCGCGGTGGTGAGCGCGTTCATCGAGGGCCAGCGCGAGGACAGCGAGGTCGGCGACTCGATCGAGCGGGCGCTTGCCGAGCTCAAGGATATGATCGCCGAGCTCCTGCGGCGCGGCGGGGTGGAGCAGCTCAGCTCCGCGCGCGTGCTACAGATCGTCGTGGGCGCCGCCGTCACCGAGCGCCACCCGACCGCGCCGGTGGCCGCGGTGGCCGACCTGTTGCGCCTCGCCGAGCGGTAGGGGTCGAGCAGCCCGGGCGGGGCTGTGCCACAATGGGTGCGCAAGCGCTCGAGCGCTGAAAAACTTTCACACTCGCGCCCTCGTGCACCGCGCCGTGCGGCCGCTCCAGCACACGCTGGCAGCGCCCGGCCACCCTCGCACGGGGGCGTGGCCGAACTCAACTGGAGAACGTCGCTTTGGCAACACACGAGGAAAACCCCTACGCATCCTTCGACCGCTCCAAGCTCCGCGACAAGACGCGCGTCTTCGCCCTGGCGAAAGAGCTGGGCGTGCCGTCGAAGGAACTGGTCGTCGCCCTCTCCGAGCTCGGGGTGGTCAAGGTCGCGCAGTCGACGCTGACGAGGGCGGAGAGCGAGCAGCTTCTCGACGCGCTGGCGCAGCGCACCGCCCCCAGCAGCGCCGACGAGTCTGGCGAGGCCGAGAAGATCCGCCAGCGCGTGCGCAAGGACGTCGAAAACGAGATCCACCAGATCGAGCAGAAGGTCGACGCGGACCTCGACGCCAACGCGGTTGATGCGGAGCCGCTGACCGACGTCGAGCCGGACGTCACCCCGGCGCCCGAGGCGGAGGCGACGCACGCGCCGCTGTTCAAGGCGCCGGAGCGCAAGCGCCGCCGGGCGAGCCGGCCCGCCGTTGAGGAGACGGTGGCGCAGGAGGAGCCGGAGGACGTCGATACGCAACTGCCCGATGAGCCTACCGCGATCAAGGGGTCGTCGCGGCTCGAGGCGCAGCGCCGGCGCCGCAGCGAGAAGCGCGAGGAGGAGCGCAAGCGCTCGCGGATTGTGAGCCAGGCGGAATTCCTTGCGCGGCGCGAATCCGTCGAGCGGATCATGGTGGTGCGCGAGCGCGACCGTCACGACGGGGTGGGCAAGCTGACGCAGGTCGGGGTGCTCGAGGACGGGCTGCTCGTGGAGCACTTTGTGACGTCGGAGAACCAGGCGTCCATGATCGGCAACATTTACCTCGGCCGGGTGCAGAACGTGCTGTCCAGCATGGAGGCCGCGTTCGTGGACATCGGGCAGGGGCGCAACGGCGTGCTCTACGCAAGCGAAGTGGACTGGAAGGCGGCGGGGCTTGGCGGGCGCTCGCGGCGCATCGAGCACGCGCTGAAGTCCGGCGACCAGGTGCTCGTGCAGGTGACGAAGGACCCGGTCGGCCACAAGGGCGCGCGGCTGACCACGCAGATCTCGCTCGCCGGGCGCTACCTCGTGTACGTGCCGGGCGGGCGCAGCGCCGGGATTTCACGCAAGCTGCCGGCGCCGGAGCGCAAGCGCCTCAAGGAGATCCTGAACAACGTCGTGCCGGGCAAGGGTGGGGCGATCATCCGCACCGCCGCGGAGAACGTGCCCGAGGAGGCGATCGCCGCCGACGTGAACCGGCTGCACAACCAGTGGACCGCGATCCAGGAGCAGGCGGAGAAGGAAAAGCAGTCGAAGGGCGCGAAGCCGGTGACCCTCTACGAGGAGCCGAACGTGCTGGTCAAGGTCGTGCGCGACCTGTTCAACGAGGACTTCACGTCGCTCATTGTCGACGGGCGCAAGCCGTGGAACACCGTCCACGCCTACGTGCAGTCCGTCGCGCCCGACCTGCTCGACCGGGTGGAGAAGTTCGACCGCGCCGAGCACGGTGGCAAGGACGCGTTCGAGGTCTACCGGGTGGACGAGCAGCTGCAGAAGGCGCTGTCGCGCACGGTGTGGCTGCCGTCGGGCGGCACGCTGGTCATCGACAAGACCGAGGCAATGACCGTCGTCGACGTGAACACCGGCAAGTTCACCGGCGCCGGCGGCTCGCTCGAGGAGACGGTGACGTCGAACAACCTCGAGGCCGCCGAGGAGATCGTGCGCCAGATCCGCCTGCGCGACATCGGCGGGATGATCATCATCGACTTCATCGACATGATCCTGCCCGAGAACCAGGAGCTCGTGCTGCGCCGCCTCAAGGAGGCACTGGGCCGCGACCGCACCCGCCACCAGGTCTCCGAGGTGACCTCGCTCGGCCTCGTGCAGATGACGCGCAAGCGCCTGGGCAACGGGCTGCTGGAGACGTTCTCCACCGAGTGCGAGTGCTGCGGCGGCCGCGGCGTCATCGTGTCCGACGACCCGGTCGAGCACGACCCGTACTCCGAGCACGGCCGCGAGCGGGAGCGCGAACGCGAGCGCGAGCGGGCGAGGGGGCGCACACGGCACCGGGAACGCGCCGAGGCGCGCGAGCGCGAGGCGGCGCGGGAGGCCGGTCGCGGCGGCGCGCGGGGCAAGGCGCGCAATACCGCGCACGACGATGTGCGAACCACCGCCCCGGACGCCGGCAAACGCCTCAACGACGACGAGATGGACGACCTGCTTAACTCCATCTTCAGCGACGACGACACTCCGAAGCGCGCCGACGACGCCGAGAAGCCACGCTCCTCGCGCCGGCGCGGGCGCCGCGGCGGTAACCGAGGCCGCGGCCGGGCGGAGCAGCGAGAGCCGCAGCAGGCGTTCGAGGAGGCCGTCGCGGAGTTCGAGGCCTCGCCGCGCCGAAAGCGCCGCACCCGCGGGAACTCGCGCTCGGACCAGCGGCCGCGCCCGGAGGACTTTGAGGTAGAGGCGGAGACGGCCGCCCCGAAGGAGCAGGCAGCGAGCGAGAAGGCCGCGCCGAAGCCAGCAGAGGGACGCCGGGGCCGGCGCCGGGCGACGCGCAAGACCGGCAACGCGACGGAGCACGCGCCGCAGGAGCAGCCGCGGCCGGAGCGGGCCACGCAGGAGCGCGGGGAGAAGCCGGAGGAACGTCGAGAAGCTGGTGCCTCTCCCCGGCGAGGGCGGCGGCGCGCGACCCGGCGCAACGGGTAGCGCGGTTTGATAACGGGCGAGGTGCCGGTGTAGTCTTGCCGAGTCGCTGTTTCGGGGCGAGCTGCCTCGTTGCCTACGCATGCGGGCACGGCTGGCTCACGATGGGCCCCGAAACGCTCACACTGTTCCATTCCACCCCCGTGGCATGCCGGGGGTGGGCGAGTAGAGATAAGGGGTAACCCTCTATGTACGCGATCGTCAAGACCGGCGGCAAGCAGTACAAGGTTGCCGAGGGCGACCTCGTCAAGGTCGAGAAGCTTGAGGGTGAAGCAGGCGACAAGGTCGAACTCACCCCGGTCCTTCTCGTCGATGGGGCAGACGTCACCTCGGGTGCGGACGCGCTTTCCAAGGTCAACGTCTCCGCGGAGATCGTTGAGCAGGGCAAGGGCAAGAAGGTCGACATTCTCAAGTACAAGAACAAGACCGGCTACAAGAAGCGTCAGGGCCACCGCCAGCAGCTGACCACCGTCAAGATCACCGGCATCAAGTAACAACTTAGGAGAGTTTGAACAATGGCACACAAGAAGGGTGCATCCAGCTCCGCGAACGGTCGTGACTCTGAGTCCAAGCGCCTCGGTGTGAAGCGCTTCGGTGGCCAGCAGGTCAAGGCCGGCGAGATCATCGTCCGCCAGCGCGGCACCAAGTTCCACCCGGGCGACAACGTCGGCCGCGGTGGCGACGACACGCTGTTCGCGCGGACCGCTGGCTCCGTCCAGTTCGGCATCAAGCGTAAGCGCCGCATCGTGAACATCGTCCCGGCCGACGGCGCCGGCGTCGCCTCCGAGGTCCTCGAGCAGGCCGAGGCGGCGGGCGTTGTCGAGGAGGGTACCGCCGCAGAGGCGACCGCCACCGCGTAACGCGTTTTCGTCGAGCGCCGCGGGTCCGTGCATTCGGGCCGCGGCGCTTTTTCTTTATCCTTGTCGTGATTGATGAAAGGCGGTTTTCACCATGGCCCAATTCGTTGACCGCGCCACCCTGCACCTCCAGGCGGGCGACGGCGGGCACGGCTGCGCGTCCGTGCACCGCGAGAAGTTCAAGCCGCTCGGCGGGCCGGACGGCGGCAACGGCGGCCACGGCGGCGACATCGTCCTCGAGGTATCCACGCAGGTGCACACGCTGCTGGACTTCCAGTACCGCCCGCACGTGAAGTCGGGCCGCGGCGGCAACGGCGAGGGCGACTGGCGCAACGGCGCGCGCGGCGAGGATCTCGTGCTCGAGGTGCCGGTGGGCACGGTGGTGCGCAGCGAGGACGGCGAGGTGCTCGCGGACCTCACCGTCCCCGGCACCCGCTTCATCGCCGCGGAGGGCGGCTACGGGGGCTTGGGCAACGCCGCCTTAGCGACGGCGAAACGCAAGGCACCCGGGTTCGCTCTCAAGGGCGAGCCGGGCGAGGCGCACGACCTCATCCTCGAGCTGAAGTCGATGGCGGACGTCGGGCTCGTCGGCTTCCCGTCGGCGGGCAAGTCGTCGCTCATCTCGGTGCTCTCCGCCGCGAAGCCGAAGATCGCGGACTACCCGTTCACCACCCTTGTGCCCAACCTGGGCGTGGTCACCGTGGGGCACGACACGTTCACCATCGCGGACGTGCCGGGGCTCATCCCGGGCGCGAGCGAGGGCAAGGGCCTGGGCCTCGACTTCCTGCGCCACATCGAGCGGACCGCGGTGCTCGCGCACGTCGTCGACGTCGCCACGATGGAGCCCGGGCGCGACCCGATCTCGGACATCGAGGCGCTCGAGCGCGAGCTCGATTCGTACGCGGAGGCGCTCGACATGGACTCCGGTCTCGGCGACCTGCGGGAGCGCCCCCGCCTCGTGGTGCTGAACAAGATGGACGTGCCCGAGGCGAAGGAGCTCGCGGAGTTCCTCGCCGGCGACATCGAGGCGAAGTTCGGCTGGCCGGTGCACATGATCTCGACGGCGACGCGCGAGGGTCTCGACGAGCTGAAGTGGGCGATGTGGGACATCGTGAAGCGCTCGCGCGCATCCCGCCCGCGTCCCCAGCGTATCGACGCACCACAGGTCATCCGCCCCAAAGCCGTCGGCCGCCGCGACGAGGAAGGCATCGAGGTCATCCGCGACCCGTTCTATCCCGAGGGCTGGCTGGTCACGGGCGAGAAGGTGGAGCGCTGGGTGCGCCAGACCGACTTCGAGAACGACGAGGCCGTGGGCTACCTCTCCGACCGCCTGAACAAGGCGGGCGTGGAGGACATGCTGCGCAAGCTCGGCGCGCACGAGGGCGACACCGTCACCATCGGCGAGATCTCCTTCGACTGGGAGCCCTCGATCGGCGGCGACCCGACGATGGCGGGCCGCGGCCAGGACGCGCGCCTCGGCGGCACGGACCGCGCGTCGGCGGCCGAGCGCAAGCGCGCCTCCCAGGCCCGCCGCGGCCTCATCGACGAGTACGACTACGGCTCCGACGAGCAGGCGGATCGGGAGCGTTGGCAGGGCTAGGCACGCTGAACGGGCGGCCGCACTGGGTGCGGTCGCCGTTTACCGGGCGCGGGGGCTAGCCGAAGAGCAGTTCCATCGCGCCGCGGGGCCCGCGCGCGTTGACTGCGTCGCGGTCGAACGGGGAGCGCCAAGAGATCCGGCCGTTGCGGCGCACGATCCGGCCGCGCCTGGCGGTGCCGGGGTCGTCGTCGTTCGTGCGGTTGTGGTATCTGCACAGCGGCGCCAAGTTGTCGAGGTTCGTCTTTCCGCCGTGCTTCCACGGGGTGATGTGGTGGAACTCGCAGAAGTCCGCGGCGCGCCGGCAATCCGGCACGGGGCACATGGGCTGGGCCGCGCGCAGCAGGTCGCGCTGTTTCTGGTTGGCGAAGCGCTCGGTGTGGTACATGTTCACCGGCCCGGCCGCGGGGTGGAACGCCGCCACCTCGAGCACGTCGCCGAAGTGTTCTTGGAGGTACTCGGCGCCGGTCATGGTCGTGCCGTCGGAAAGGCCGAGGACTACGTCGTCGCCGGAGCCGGCGAGGATGCGGCAGTGCTCCTCGACCGGGACGAGGAGCAGCGGGCGCGGCACGGCGTGGGCGATGCCGGCGTCGCCGTCCCGGAGGGCGTCGAAAAGCGGTGCTACCATCTGGGGAGCCTCGGGGAGCTCGGGGTCGAGGTCCTGGCGCAGGCGGTGCTCGATGTCGGTGATGTCGCGCTCGGGGGCGGTGACGATCATCGTGCGCATGCCGAGGATGGCCGCGCAGAAGCGCACCTGCGCGCGCGGCTTCTTCGGCGGCGGCTTCGGCACCACCTCGTCCGCGTAGCGCTGCAGCGCCTCGTACCCGCCGCGGAACGCGAGGAGCCGGTGACGCAGCTGCCAGCGCAGCGCGTCGTCGGCGACGCTGCGCAGCCGCTTCTCGATGAGCACGAGCTGGTCGAGCGTGAGCGCGGACGAGCGCGCGAGCGCCACCGCCTCGCGCTGCTTCGCCGTCCATGTCGTCGCGCCGAAGTACGCGCTGTGCGCGAGGCGCCAGTCGCGCACGCGCGCGGGGCTGAACCCGGCGGCGAGGAGGCGCTCGCGATCGAAGTGCGCGAGGAACTCCACCGCGAGTTCGCCGGATGCGGAAAGCATGGTCTCAAATGCGTTCATGATGCGAATAATAGCCAGTCAACCGAAATAGTCAATAGTCCGCTACACTCGCACGGCGTGGAGGAGCTGAGAGACACAATCGCGTCGGCGCGCAAGATCGTGGTGAAGCTGGGTACGTCGTCCCTCGTCGACGGCACCGGTGCGCTGGATCCCGCAAAGATCGACCGCATCGTCGACGCGATCGAGGGTCGCATCGCCCGCGGCTGCGACGTCGTCGTCGTGTCCTCCGGCGCCATCGCCGCAGGGATGGCGCCGCTCGGCCTGAAGGCGCGCCCGCGCGACCTAGCCACGAAGCAGGCCGCCGCCGCGGTCGGCCAGATCCACCTCGCGCAGGTCTGGGGCGCCTCCTTCGCTCGCTACGGGCGCACGGTCGGGCAGGTGCTACTCACGCAGTCCGACGCCGGGTCGCGCGAGCGCGCCCGCAACGCGCAGCGCACGATCGACAGGCTGCGGCAGATGGGCGCGGTGCCGATCGTCAACGAGAACGACACCGTCGCCACCTCGGAGATGCGCTTCGGCGACAACGACCGCCTCTCCGCGATCGTGGCCACGCTCGTCGGCGCGGACGCGCTCGTGTTGCTCTCCGACGTCGACGCCCTCTACGACATCAACCCCGCAGACCCGCGCGCGGTGCGCATCAGCGACGTGCGCACCGGCAGCGACCTCGAGGCTGTCCAGGCCGGCGACGGGGGAGCGTTCGGCACCGGCGGCATGGCGGCGAAGGTCTCGGCGGCGCGCTTGGCGGCGCGCGGCGGGGTGCCGGTGCTGCTCACCGCCGCCGACAAGATCGAGGAGGCCCTCGGCGCGGCGCAGGTGGGCACCGTGTTCCACACCCGCCCCGAGCGCTCGCTCTCGGCGTGGAAGTTCTGGGCGCTCTACGCCGCGGATGCGGAGGGCGTCTTGCGTCTCGACGCCGGGGCCGTCGACGCCGTCACCCGCGGGGGCACGAGCCTCCTCGCCGTCGGCATCACCGGCATCGAGGGCGAGTTCCACGCCGGCGACATCGTCGAGATCCTCGGCCCTGACTCGGCGGCCATCGGCCGCGGCGAGGTGGCCTACGGCGCCGCCGAGCTCGCCGGCATGCTCGGCCGCCGCTCCGACGAGCTGCCGGAGCACCAGCGCCGCGCCGTCGTCCACGCGGACTACCTGTCCAACTACGCCTCCCGCCTCTAGGCGCTACCCTTGGCGGGCATGAAATTCGCCTACCTGCCCAAGCCCAAGGACGAGCCGATCGCGGACCTCGAGGCGAACGGCCACGAGCACGTCGCGCTCGAGGACAACCCGGACATGGTGATCTTCGGCGGCGGGCCGAAGGACTTCCCGGACGAGCTGCCGGAATCGGTCAAGGTCGTGCAGATCGTCTACGCGGGCGTGGAGAACCTGCAGGACGTCTTCGCCACACACGCGAAGCACGGCGTCCGCTTCGCCAACGCCGGCGGGCTCTACGACGACACGGTGGCCGAGTCCACCCTCGCGCTGCTGCTCGCCATCGAGCACCGCCTCAAGGCCGTGCGCCCCGAGTGGAACAACACCCAGCTCTTCGCGGAGAAGCAGTACCTTTTCGACGACAAGAAGCTCGCGCTCATCGGCGCCGGCGGCATCGGCAAAACGCTCATCCGCTTCCTCGCGCCGTTCGGCATGGACATCACGGCGGTCAATCGCTCCGGCAACCCGGTCGAGGGCGCGAACCGCACCGTCACGCTCACCGACGAGGTCTGGGCGGACAACGACTACTTCGTCCTGCTCGCCCCGCTCACGGACGCCACGCGCCACATGGTCAACGCCGACACGCTCGGGAAGATGAAGGACGGCGCGGTGGTGGTCAACGTGGGGCGCGGCCCGCTCGTCGATACGCAGGCGCTCACGCAGTCGCTGCTCAACGGCCACCTGCGCGGGGCCGGCCTCGACGTCACCGAGCCCGAGCCGCTGCCCGCCGACCACCCGCTGTGGGGCCTGGACAACTGCGTGATCACGCCGCACACGGCGAATATCCCGCGGTTCATGATGCGCCGCATCGGCGGGCTCGCCGCGCGGAACTGGGAGCTCTTCGCTGCGGGCGAGACGATGGCGACCGAGGTCGACGTCGAGGCGGGGTACTAGGCGTGAACGAGGTATACGAGCAAGCCCGGCGGGCGAAGGAGGTCGCGCCGGCGCTCGCCGCGCTGCCCACGCCGGAGAAGGACGCGGCGCTTACCGCCGCCGCCGACGCGCTCACGCAGCGCGCCGCCGAGGTCTTGGAGGCGAACGCGCTCGACCTGGACAGCGGCAGGCAGGCGGGGCTGGCGGAGGCGATGCTCGACCGGCTCGCGCTCGATGCGGCGCGCATCGAGGGCATCGCCGGCGGCCTGCGCCAGGTGGCGTCGCTGCCCGACCCGGTGGGGGAGGTGCTCGCCGGCCGCACGCTGCCGAACGGCATCCGACTGCGGCAGGTGCGCGTGCCGCTCGGCGTCATGGGCATGGTGTACGAGGCGCGCCCGAACGTCACCGTCGACGCGTTCGGCCTCGCGCTCAAGTCCGGCAACGCGGCGCTGCTGCGCGGGTCGAAGACGGCGCGGCGCACGAACGAGGCGCTCGTGGCGGTGCTGCAGGACACCCTCGCCGCCCGCGGCCTGCCGCGCGAGGCGGTGCAGCTCCTGCCGAGCGAGACCCACGACTCGGTGCGTGACCTCATCACCGCGCGCGGGCTGGTGGACGTGGTCATCCCGCGCGGCAGCGCGCGCCTCATCGAGTCCGTGGTCACCGGCGCCACCGTGCCCACGATCGAGACCGGCACCGGCAACTGCCACTGCTACATCGACGCGTCCGCCGACCTGGGTCGCGCCATCGCCATCCTGCTCAACGGCAAGACGCGCCGGGTGAGCGTGTGCAACGCGACGGAGACGGTGCTCCTCGACGCAGCGCTGCCCGCGCACGACAAGCTCGCCGTCATCCGCGCGCTCCAGGAGGCGGGCGTGGAGGTCCACGGGGACGTCGAGACGCATGCCGCGTTCGGTGCGCGCGTGACCCCGGCGACCGAGGCGGACTTCGCCGAGGAGTACCTCTCCATGGACATCGCGAGCGCCGTCGTCGACGGCGTGGATGGCGCGATCGCCCACATCGCGCGCTACTCCAGCGGGCACACGGAGGCTATCGCCGCCCAGGACGCGGATGCGTTGCGACGCTTCACCTCCGGCGTCGACGCCGCCGTCGTTGCGTGCAACGCCTCGACGGCGTTCACGGACGGCGAGGAGTTCGGCATGGGCGCCGAGATCGGCATCTCCACCCAGAAGCTCCACGCGCGCGGCCCGATGGCGCTGCCGGAGCTGACCACCACGAAGTGGATCATGGAGGGATCTGGGCAGGTGCGCTAGGGTATCCGTCGTGTTGAAATCCCGTACCTCCCTGCGCGCCCGCGTTGCGACGTTCGTCGCCGCCGTCGCAACCGCCGTCACCGCCACCTTCACTCCCGTCGCACCCGTGCAGGAGGCGGACGCCCAGACCCGCTGCCCCGCGGTCGCGTTCATCGCCGCCCGCGGCTCCGGCCAGAACACCCAGATCTACCCGACCCGCTACTCGTGGGCCGCGCCGTGGACCTCGAACGGCTGGGAGGCCGAGACGATCCGCGCCTTCCTCCAGCGCTCCGAGGCCCGCTACGCCGCCACCCACGGCGGCAACTCGCTGATGAAGGATGTCGAGGTCATCGGCCTCGAGCCGCGCTACTATCCGGCGACGTTCCCGGAATACGACGTGCCCGAGGTCGCCGTGCCCGCCACGATCCTCCAGGCCCTCGGCCTGGCCGTGCAGTGGGCGAACCCGGTGTTCATGACCGCGCGCCGCGCCGCGACCGAGTTCGTCGACTCGGTGAACATCGGCCGCACCGGCGTGATGCAGATGATCAACGACTACGAGGCCTCCCGCGGCTGCCACCCGCAGTACATCCTCTCCGGGTACTCGCAGGGCGCGATGATCCTGCTCGAGCACGAGCGCGAGCTCGCGCGGCGCGGGCAGCTCGCCGGCGTGGTCTACTTCGGCAACCCCAACACCGCGCCGGGCGACTGGTCGACGGTCGGCGTGCCCGGCGGTGGCGCGGGCGGCATGCTCGGCTTCCTGCCGTTCAACTCGAAGACCGCGGCGGGCACCCGCAACCGCGTGAACTACTGCCTGCCGCAAGACGCGGTGTGTGACCTGTCGGTGCAGACGCTGCAGGCCTCCCAGGCCACCGGCGGCAACCACGCCCGCTACTTCCGCTGGCCGTCGCGCTGGGACAACCAGGTTTCGGACTCCTTTGGCCGCTTCGTCGACCAGGTGCGGTACCGCTAATGCGCCGGCTGCGGGGCGCGGCGCTCGCCGCGGCAGCGGCGCTCGGGGCCGTGTGCGCGGCGCCCGCCGGCGCCGCCGAAACGATGGTGCGCGATACGAAGCGCGTCGTCGTGGTCGAGGAGAACTGCACGTGGAAGGTGGACGCCGAGGGCAACAAGCTCCTCGACGAGGCGAGCAAGCCCATCCCCGTCACCGACAAGGACGGCAAGCCGGTGTGCACCACCCAGGAGGTCAAGGGCGGCGCGAACGGGAGCAGCGGCAAGGAGCGCTGGGCGGACGACGAGTCCGGCAAGAAGACGGCCGTCGCCGCCGTGCTCGGCGTCGTGGGTGCGCTCGTGGCCGGGTTGATCGGGATGTCGCTGCTGTTCATCGAGTCCGTCGACATCCACTTCGTGCCGAAGGCGGTGTGACGGGCGTGTCGGAGCACTTCGCGGCGTCCCTCGAGCGGGCGCGGCGCATCGGCGTCATGGGCGGCACGTTCGACCCCATCCACCACGGCCACCTTGTCGCGGCGAGCGAGGTCGCGGACCGCTTCGCCCTCGACGAGGTCATCTTCGTGCCCACCGGCCAGCCGTGGCAGAAGGAGGGCAAGCAGATCAGCCCGGCGGAGGACCGCTACCTCATGACGGTCATCGCCACCGCCTCCAACCCGCGCTTCTCCGTCTCCCGCGTGGACATCGACCGCGGGGGGCCGACGTACACCATCGACACGCTCAAGGACCTGCGCGAGGAGTTCGCGGACGAGGAGCTGTACTTCATCACCGGCGCGGACGCCTTGGCGTCGATCATGTCCTGGCACGACTGGGAGGAGATGTTCCAGCTCGCCGAGTTTGTCGGCGTCACCCGCCCGGGCTACGAGCTGCGCGAGGACATGCTGCCCCCCGCCATCCAGGAGCGGGTGCACCTCGTGGAGATCCCGGCGATGGCCATCTCCTCGACCGACTGCCGCGCCCGCGCCGCGGCGGGCCGCCCGGTCTGGTACCTCGTGCCGGACGGGGTGGTGCAGTACATCGCCAAGAATTCGCTCTACGACTAGCGTTTCGCGGGCCGGCCGTGGGACAATGGCCCGGTCTGTGCCCAAAACACACCCACGAAGGATTGCCACTTGACCGCTCCGCAGATCTCGATTGACCGGGCGAAGGTCGCCGCCAAAGCCGCCGACGAGAAGCTCGGCACCAACATCGCCGTGATCGACGTATCCAACGTCATGGCCATCACCGACGTGTTCGTCGTCGTCTCCGCGGACAACGAGCGCCAGGTCGCCGCGATCGTCGAGGAAGTCGAGGGTGACCTCACTGACCTCGGGGTGGAGCCGAAGCGCCGCGAGGGCAACCGGGAGAACCGCTGGGTCCTACTCGACTACGGCAACTTCGTCGTCCACGTCCAGCGCGAGGCGGAGCGCGAGTTCTACGGCCTCGACCGCCTCTACGCCGACTGCCCGGTCATCGAGGTCGAGGGGCTCGAGCCTTACGAGCGCCCCGCCGCCTTCGGGGACGAGGCGCAGCTGCGCGCCGCCCAGCACATCGAGGATCTGCCGCTCGCCGGCGAGGGCCCGGCCGACGCCGACGACGTCTACTAAGCCGCCGCCGACCATGCAACGACGCCTTATTCTGCTGCGCCACGGCGAGACGGAGTACAACGCGACCCAGCGCATGCAGGGCCAGCTCGACACGGTGCTCTCTGAGCGCGGCCTCGCCCAGGCCCACGCCGCCGCCGCGGAGCTGCGCGACGCCGGCATCGGCAAGATCGTGTCCTCCGACCTCGTGCGCGCCCGGCACACCGCAGAGGTGGTCGGGGCTGATCTGGGGCTCGCTGTAGACGTCGATACGCGGCTGCGCGAAACGCACCTCGGGGACTGGCAGGGCAAGACCCACAGCGAGGTGGACGAGGAGCACGAGGGCGCCCGCGCGATGTGGCGCAGCGACGCGTCGTGGGCGCCGCCCCAGGGAGAAAGCCGCGTCGAGGTCGCGCGGCGGGCGCGCGAGGTGGTCGAGGAGCTCATGGCGTCGCACGACGGGTGGGACGGCGAGGCGCTGCTCATCGTCTCGCACGGCGGCACGATCGCGGGGCTTACGGCATCGCTACTCGGCCTCGGCGTGGAGCAGTACCCGGTGTTCAAGGGGCTTGGCAACGCGAACACGTCGCGGCTCGTGGCGCTGCCGCGTATCGACGACCCTTCGGCCACCCAGTGGTACCTCGAGGCCTGGAACCGGGGGTTGAACTGATGGGTGTGCGCGTGGTGGTCGACTCGTCCGCGGGGCTGCCCGCGGAGGTGGTTCGCGAGCTCGACATCACGGTCGTGGACCTGCACGTCATGGACGAGGGCGACGGCACGTCCACGTCCGGCCTGTCCTCGCTCGAGCTCGCCGCCGCCTACGCGCGCCAGCTCGAGCGCGGCGGGGATGAGGGCGTGGTGGCGCTGCACCTGGCGAAGGCGCTGTCCTCGACGTGGTCGGCGGCCGTGGCGGCGTCGGCGGTGTTCCCGGGGACGGTGCGCGTGGTGGAGACGGACTCGGTGGGCATGACCATCGGCGCCGCCGCGATGGCCGCCGCAACCGTCGCGCAGGAGGGCGGGGACCTCGCCGCGTGTGAGGCGATGGCGCAGTCGACGCTCGCGCGTTCCGAGACGTGGCTGTACCTGCACCAGCTCGATGACCTGCGCAAGTCCGGCCGCCTGCCCACGGGCACGTCGGTGCTCTCGGCGGCGCTGCTGGCCAACAAGCCGATCCTGCGCGTCAACGACGGCAAGCTCGAGCTGGCGGGCAAGACGCGCACGCAGTCGAAGGCGTTTGCCAAACTCGCGGAGCTCGTAGTCGAGCGCGCCGCGGGCCAGCCCGTCTTCGCCGCGATTCAGCACGCGTCCGCGCCGGATCCGGCCGCCCAGCTCGCCGAGCTGCTCGAGGGCCAGCTGCCGGCGGGCTCCCGCGTCATGGTCGAGCCGCTCGTCCCGGCGCTCGCGGTGCACACCGGGGCGGGCGCGATCGGGCTGTCCGTTGTCTTTTCCTCGCACGGGCCTGTGGAGAACTCCCGCGGCTAGTTGACGTTTCAGCGGAGTTATCCACAGCCGCACCCCGCGCCCCTTTTATTTCGTCTGGGGCGTTTGTAGCGTCTCGGGCATGAAGGCCATCGACCGCATTCAGGACCTCACCCGGCCCACCGGGGAGGAGGACCTGCTCGCCGTGCGCTACCCGCAGCCGCGTGTGACGGTGCCGGTGAAGCAGGCCGCCGCGGCGGTGGGGCTGGTGCTTGCACTCGTGGTCGCGTGGGCGCTGCTGCGCGGAGGGGGCGGGACGGCCGAACCAGCGTGGGAGCCTGCCGCGGCGCCGACGGAGGTCGCCGGGGTGGTCGTGGTCTCCGTCGTCGGTGAGGTGGAAAACCCGGGGCTGGTCACGCTCAACGACGGCGCCCGCGTGGCCGACGCGCTGCAGGTCGCGCGCCCGCTACCCGGCGCGGACCTCATCGCGCTCAACCAGGCGCAGCTGCTTGTCGACGGCCAGCAGATCCACGTCACAGCCATTGGCGCCGCCCCGCCGCCCGCGGCCGCCCCCGCGCCGGGCGGTGCCACGGGCGCTGCGGCGGGCGCGGTCTCGCTCAACGCCGCGACCGCGCAGGAGCTCACGGCGCTGCCGGGCGTGGGCGCGGCCACCGCGGCGGCGATCGTCGCGCACCGGGAGGCGAACGGGCCGTTCCGGTCCGTCGACGGGCTGCTCGACGTCAAGGGCATCGGGCCGGCGAAGCTCGAGGCGATGCGCGCCCAGGTGGTGTTGTAGACCGTGGGGGAGCTGCGGCTGGTGCCGGCGGCGCTCGCGGTGTGGGCGGGTGCCGCGTGCTGCATCCTTGTCGGCGCGTGGGCGGGGGCGCTGGCCGTCGCGGTGCTGTGCGCCGCCGCGCTCGCGCTGCGCGAACCGGGGCAGGCGCTGCTCACCGCGGGGCTCGGGGCGGCCGCGGTGGCGACGGCGGGGCTGCGGGTGCGCGCGGCCGCGGCGTGGGAGTTCGGCCGCGCCCGCGCCGAGGTGGCGGGCACGCTGAGCGGGCCGGTGAAGCGGGTCGCCTCGGGCGCGTACCTCGCCAACGTGTCGGTGCCGGGCTACCCGGCGCCGGTGCCGGTGTTCGCGGAGGCGCTGCCGCCGGGCGCGGTGTCGGGCGCGCGCGTCGTGGCAACGGGGACGCTGGGGGAGTCCGCGCGGGCGGGGGTGAACCCGTACACGGTCAACGGCGGCCTCGAGGTGGTCGGGCCGCCGCAGGGGCTGGCCGCGTTCGCGCAGCACGTGCGCTCGACGTTCGCGGCGGTGGTGGAGGCGAAGGTGGGGCCGTCCTCGCAGGGACTCATCCCGGGCATGGTGCTTGGCGACGTCTCCCTGCAATCCGCGGCCGAGCAGCAGGCGTACGTGGACACCGGCCTGTCCCACCTGTCCGCCGTGTCCGGGGCGAACATCGCGGTGGTGACCTCGTTCGCGGCAGTGGCGGCCGCCGCGGTCGGCCTCGGGCTGCGCGGGCGGCTCGCCTGCTCGGCGGCGGCGCTGCTGCTCTACGCCGGCCTCGTCGGGCCAGAGCCGAGCGTGCTGCGCGCGTCGGTGTCCGGGCTCGTCGGGCTCGTGGCGGTGCTCGCGTCGCGCCAGTCGGAGCCGGTGCACGCGCTGTGTCTGTCGGTCATCGGGCTCGTGCTCGTGGATTCGGACCTCGCGGTGCATTTCGGGTTCGCGCTGTCGGTGGCAGCGACGGCCGGCATCGTCGCGCTGTTCCCGTTCCTCTACCGGGCGCTGGCCGTTACCCGGTGGCCGGACATCCTCGTACGGGCGCTCGCCGTGGCGGTCGCCGCGGATGCGGCGACGGCGCCGATCGTCGCGCTTATGGCCGGGCGGGTCTCGCTCGTCTCGGTGGCGGCGAACGTGCTCGTCGCCCCGGTGGCGGGGGCGGTGACGGTGCTCGGGCTCGCAGCGGCGACGCTCTGCCTCGTCCCCGGCGGGCTGGAGACCCCGCTGCTGCGCCTCGTCGAGCCGCTGACGTGGTGGGTGCACACCGTCGCCCGCGTCGGCGCGTCGCTGCCCGGTGCGACGGTGGAGGCGGGCCCGCTCGCCGTCCTCGTCGCCTACGGGTGGATCGCCGCAGGCCTCGCCGCCGGGCGGGTTCGGCTCACGGCAGGTGCGGCGTGCGCGGCGTGCGCACTCGCCGCCGTGGCCGGCCTCGGTGTCGCGGCGCTGCCCGGCCACCACGCCCGGCCCGTCGATACGGCGACGCTGCGCGCGTACGTCGTGGACACGAAGGATGACGTCGAACCGGTCCCGCCCGGCACGCAGCTCGTCGTCGTGCTCGAGGGTGGCGCCCCGCACGCCCGGCCCGTGGCCACGCGCGGGGGCATCCCGGTGATCTTCCCGAACCGCGACGGGCCGGTCGTGCTCTACAGCGACGGGACGCAGCGCCTCGGCGGGGGCGGGGCTTAAGATGGTCGGCATGCTCAACCCCGTGCACCTCGTGCTCGGCGAGGACGAATTCCTTGCCGAGCGGGCCACCAGGCAGATCGTCGCCGAGGCCGGCGACGGCGTCGAGGTGACCACGCTCAAAGCGGGCGAGGTCTCGGAGGGTGAGATCGCGATGGCGACGAGCCCATCGCTGTTCGCCGAGGACCGGGTTGTCGTGTTCGAACACACCGAGCTCGCCGGCAAGGAACCCACCGAGGTTCTGCTGCGCGCGTGCGTCGACCCGGCGCCGGGGATCACGCTCGTGGTCCAGCACACCGGCGGCGGGCGACAGAAGGCGATGGTGAAGAAGTTCGCCAAGGTCGCGCAGGTGCACACCGTCGATCCCCTCAAGGAGGGCGAGCGGCGCACCTGGCTCGCGCAGGAGTTCCGCAGCCACGGCGTGCGGCCCACCCCGGACGTCGTGGCGGCGGTGCTGGAATCCGTCGGCTCCGACCTGCGCGAGCTCTCCTCGGCCGTCTCGCAGCTCGTCAGCGACACCGAGGGAGAGCTCACCGTCGAGGCGGTGCGCCAGTACTACGTCGGCGTTGCCGAGGTCGCGGGCTTCGACATCGCGGACCAGGCGGTTGCGGGCCGGGTCGACCGCGCGTTGGCGTCGACACGCCGGGCCCTGCAGCTGGGCACGGAACCCGCCGCGATCACCGCGGCGCTCGCCCACAAGGTGGGCGACATCGCGAAGCTTTACGACGTCCGTGGCACGCCCGAACAGGTCGCCCGCACGGTTGGGATGCACCCCTACGTGGCAAAGAAGACGATGCAGGTGGCGCGGCAGTGGAGCGGCGAGGCCGTGTCCCAGGCCGTGGTCATCGTCGCGCAGCTCGACGCCGAGGTGAAGGGGCAGGGCGGCGACGCGGAATTCGCCGTCGAGGACGCGGTCCGCCGCATCGCCGAGCTCGTATGATCGCGCCCGCCGACCTCGCCACCATCGTCGGCCCCGCTGCTGCCGCCCGCGCCGTCCGCCGGCACCGCCCTGCTGGTCATCGCCGCGCTGTGGGCTAGCTCGCTCGCGCTGTTTGCGGTGCTCGTGCAGGTGCTTTCCGCCGAGCGCGTGCGCCGGAAGTTTCTGCGCGTCGGCCCGTACGTGGACATCGGCGCCGGCGTGTTCTTCGTCGAGGTCGGCGCGGTGCTTATCGTCCGCGGGGCGGCGGCCCTTTAGAGGTAGCGGCTGAGGAACTGCGCGGTCTCGCGCGTCGCGGACGGGTCGGTGAACCACGTGTGGGTGCCGCCCTCGACGCGCTCCACGGTCGTGCGCGCGAGGCAGCCGGTGGCGTCGAACGTAGTCACGTTGCCGGACCGGGACTGCGAGAACGTGCCGCTGCAGCCGTTCTTGCGCCCGAACGTCCCGGCCACCGCGTCGACCGATGCGTAGCTCGCGCCGTGGCGGGTCCCGCCGCCGTAGCCGACGACGTCGTCGCGCGTGCCGTGCATGAGCAGCACCGGCACCGCCCCCGGGGCGCACCCGGTCACGGTTGGCGTGTAGTACGCGCCCGCCACCGCGGCTGCGGCGCGCACCGTGTCCGGGGCGTGGCAGGCGAGGGCGGCGGCCATCCCGCCGCCGTTGGACAGGCCGACCGCGACGGCGCGGCGGGGATTGGCGTTGTAGCGCGTTGCGACGTCGTCAAGCACCGCCCTCACGTACGCGATATCATCGTCCACGCTGGTGGCGGCGTACGGTGCGCCGCCCCACGCGTCGTTCACGCCCTGCGCGTAGACCACGATGGCGTCATCGAACTCGCGCTCGAGGCCCGCGTAGCCGCGCATCTGCGCCGCTGAGTGCTGCCAGCCCCCGAACCCGAGGACGACGGGGTAGGAGCGCGCCGGGTTGTAGCCGCGCGGCAGGACGGCGTCGTACGAGCGCGTCCGCGTGCCGACGCGTACCGTGTTCGTCTCCACCGACCCGCCGACCGCGCTCGGGGCGGCGTCGGCCTGCCCGCCGCCGGCGCGCGCGATGGGGATGGTCAGCGCGATGCTGGCCGCGAGCGCCGCGATCACCGCGAGCACCTGCACCGTCTCCGGGGGCACTCCGGGGACGTAGCGTTTGAGCAGCGCCTCGAGTTCGGAGGAGGAGCTCAGCGCCTGTGCCTCGGCGGGCGGCGCGACGGTGGCGGACAGGGGCAGGGCGACGGTGAGTGCGGCTGCGAGCGCGCGGCGGGAATGGTTCACGGCAGGTACATCCGATGCTTCGGCGGGGGCGTTACAGCACAACACTGCCCCGCACGCCGAACGGGGCGGGCGGGGCAGTGCGGAGCGCGCGGGCCTTAGGCCATCTTGTTCAGGGCGCGGGCCATGTTGGACTTCTTGTTCGCCGCGCTGTTGCGGTGGAACACGCCCTTGGTCACGGCCTTGTCCAGCTTGCGGGACGCGACGCGCAGCTGCGCCTCGGCAGCGGCCTTGTCGCCGGACTCGACAGCCTCGCGGAACTTGCGGATCTCGGTGCGGGTGGCAGAGCGGATCGACTTGTTGCGGACGCGACGCTTCTCGTTGGTGAGCACGCGCTTCTTCTGCTGCTTGATGTTTGCCATCGTGAATACCTCTTGGTTTCTCGCTTGAATCTGAATGTCGTCGCTCCGGCCCGGGCGTCACGCGCGCCGCTTTGGGTATGAACGCGAACCCAAGGTCCTGTCCGCGTAGCGGTGCGCACCCGGTACGTGGCCGGTGGCGGGCAACTCGGGGCAGATTACCAGGACAGCCTGCGCCGACCAAACCGCGCCAGCCGGCTAGGACCAGGCGAAGCGCTCGCGCAGCGTGTTTGCCACGCGCTCGAAGCGGCGCTGGGGCACGGTGGTGCCGCGGCGGTGCACGTCCGCCTCCGGCACGATGAGGGTCTTGTCCAGGCGCACCCAGCACGGCGAGCCGGACGCCTCCCAGTCGCCGGGGCCGATCTCAAACCAGCGGTCGTCATAAGCGTGCTGCTTCTCGGGGGAGATGAGTAGGCCGAGGATGTCGTGGTGCTCCCGCCCGACCACGAGCATGGAGCGCTCCTTCGGCGGGCGCGAGGGCACGGTCACCCACACCACCTCGCCGGGCTCGGCGCCGCCGTCCATGTCGGGGGCGTAGTAGACGTTGCGGGGCACCGACGCCGTCGCGCGGACGTTGAGGCGCGAGGCGCGCTGGCGGCGCTGCTCGATCTGGTTGGCCACCCGCGCGTTGAGCATGGACAGCCCCTGGTCGAGCGAGCCGGCGCGGGGCCGGCTCCCTCTCCGCTTGAACCGCTCGAACGCCACGATTGCACCTCCAGTTGCAGCTACCGGCAACCTTAAGCCGTCGTAGAAGCGGAGACAACCGAATTTGCGGAGCTTTGTTCGCGCAGCACCCACAGCAGCAGCACGGTCACCCCGATCGTGAGCAACGAGGACATAATCGTCTGCTCCGGGGTGATCTCGGTCTCCGAAGGGTCCGACATCCCGAGCGCGCCGTAGGTGAACACCACCGTGTTGCTCACGGCGTGCAGTGCCACCGTCGCCTCGACGCCGCGCGTGCGCCAGGCGAGCAGCGCGGTGCAGAACGCGAAGATGGAGATGTCCACGAGGCCGACCCAGTTGTAGGCGTGGCTGGCCACGAACGCGACAGCGGGCAGCCCGTAACAGATCCACCCGGGGCGGATCCACTGGCCGAGGATCTGGGGTAGCGCGCCGCGGAACACGAACTCCTCGGCGGCGGCCTGTAGCGGCACCACGATCACGAACGCGGCGATGAGCTGCACCTGCCGCGTGGTCAGATGGGTGGGGGCGTCGTCGAACAGGATCGCGTCGACAAGCACCTGGCCCCCGTAGACCGCGAGGACGACGGCGAGCGCCCTGCCGAACACCCCCCACCGCAGCCGCCCGGCGGCGCTCCACAGCGCGCCGGGGTCGCGGCCCGCGATGCGCGCGGCGAGAAACGGCGCCGGCAGCCAAATCGCGATGAAGAACACCTGCATGAGTGCGGCGAGCGGGTCGGACGAGCCCTCGTCGAAGATGATGTCGTCGACACCGTAGTGGCCGGCCGCGAAGCCCACCGGCAGCGTCACGGCGACGGTGAACACGACGATGAGCACCCCGAGCATCGCGAGCTCCACGAGCGGGCGCCACCACGCGGGACGGGTCGTGCGGTACGCCAGGCCGGCGCGGTGGTAATCGGTGGCTGAGGCAGTCATGGGCAACACCGTACCTTGGGCCCGCGCTCAGTAAGATGTGGCAATTATGGCTGCAACATCGACGAATTTTGCGGAGCAAACGTTCACGGATCCCGCACGGATCCGGAACTTCTGCATCATCGCCCACATCGACCACGGCAAATCCACGCTCGCCGATCGCATCCTGCAGCTCTCCGGCGTCGTCGACGCGCGCGACATGCGCGACCAGTACCTCGACAACATGGACATCGAGCGCGAGCGCGGCATCACCATCAAGGCCCAGAACGTGCGCCTGCCGTGGGTGCCGTCCGCGGGTGAGTTCGCGGGCCAGGAAATGGTCCTCCAGATGATCGACACCCCCGGCCACGTCGACTTCTCCTACGAGGTCGCGCGCTCCCTCGACGCGTGCGAGGGGGCAATTTTGCTTGTCGACGCAGCCCAGGGCATCGAGGCGCAAACCCTCGCGAACCTCTACATGGCCATCGACAACGACCTCGAGATCATCCCGGTGCTCAACAAGATCGACCTGCCGGCGGCCGACCCGGACAAGTACGCCCTCGAGATCGCCAACATCATCGGCTGCGAGCCCGAGGACGTGCTGCGCGTCTCCGGCAAGACCGGCGAGGGCGTGCCCGAGCTGCTGGATAAGGTTGTCGAGCTTGTGCCGCCGCCGTCGTCGCTTCGCGCGGACGGTGAGGAGAACGACGCTGACGCGCCGGCGCGCGCGCTCATTTTCGACTCGGTCTACGACACCTACCGCGGCGTGGTCACTTACGTGCGCATGATGGACGGCAAGCTCGAGCCGAACCAGAAGGTGCTCATGATGAACACTGGCGTGACGCTTGAGATCCTCGAGATTGGCGTCGTCTCGCCGACGATGAAGAAGACAAAGGGCTTGGGCCCCGGCGAGGTGGGCTACCTCATCACCGGCGTGAAGGACGTCCGCGACACCCGCGTCGGCGACACCGTCACGTGGGCCTCCAACGGCGCGACCGAACCGCTCGAGGGCTTCGAAGAGGTCAAGCCGATGGTTTACTCGGGCCTCTTCCCGGTCTCGCAGGAGGACTTCCCGGCGCTGCGCGAGAGCTTGGAGAAGCTGCAGCTGAACGACGCCTCGCTCACGTGGGAGCCGGAGACCTCCGTCGCGCTCGGCTTCGGCTTCCGCTGCGGGTTCTTGGGCCTGCTGCACATGGAGATCACCCGCACCCGCCTCGAGCGCGAGTTCGACCTCGACCTCATCTCCACCGCGCCGTCCGTGACCTACCGGGTGATCAGCGAGGACGGCTCCGAGCAGATCGTGCACAACCCGTCCGACTGGCCGGACGGGAAGATCCCCGAGGTCTACGAGCCGATCGTGAACATGACCATCATCGTGCCCCAGGAGTTCGTGGGCACGACGATGGAGCTGTGCCAGTCTAAGCGCGGGCAGATGAAGAACATGGAGTACCTCTCCGAGGACCGCGTGGAGCTGCGCTACATCATGCCGCTCGGCGAGATCATCTTCGATTTCTTCGACATGCTCAAGTCCCGCACGAAGGGCTACGCCTCGCTGAACTACGAGGAGGCCGGCGAGCAGCTCGCGGACCTGGTGAAGGTGGACATCCTGCTCCAGGGCGAGCCCGTCGACGCGTTCTCCGCCATCGTGCACAAGGACTCCGCGCAGTGGTACGGCAACAAGATGACGAAGAAGCTCAAAGAGCTCATCCCGCGCCAGCAGTTCGAGGTGCCGGTGCAGGCCGCGATCGGCTCGAAGATCATCGCCCGCGAGAACATCCGCGCGCTGCGCAAGGACGTGCTGTCGAAGTGCTACGGCGGCGACATCTCCCGCAAGCGCAAGCTGCTGGAGAAGCAGAAGACCGGCAAGAAGCGCATGAAGAACATCGGCTCGGTGACCGTGCCGCAGGAGGCGTTCGTCGCGGCGCTGTCCACCGACGAGGAGTAAGCGGTGACCCGCACGATCACCATCCAGCGCGATGGCGTCGACGTCTTCGCCCGCGTCCTCGGCGATGCGGACCGCCCGGCGCTGCTCTTCCTCCAGGGCGGGCCCGGCTCGCCCGCCCCGCGCGAGCACTTCGCCTGGATGGACACCGCGCTGCGCCGCGGCTACCAGGTGGTGCTCCTCGACCAGCGGGGCACGGGGCGCTCGACGCGTATCGACGCGCACACGCCAGAACTCATTCACGCCGACGTGCTTGCGCGCCTGCGTGCCGACGCGATCGTGGCCGACGCCGAGGCGCTGCGGGAGGAGCTGGGGCTGGCGCGCTGGGACGTGCTGGGCCAGTCGTTTGGCGGGTTCTGCCTCACGCACTACCTGGCCGCGGCGCCGGAGGCGGTGGGGAGGGCGTTGTTCACCGGAGGGTTGCCGTCGATACGCACGGGCCCCGACGAGGTCTACCGGGCGACGTTTGCGAAGCTCAAGGCGCGCCACCTGCGGTTCAACGAGGAATACCCGGCGGCGGAGGCGGCGGTGCGCGAGGTGTGCCGCCACCTCGCGGCAAGCGAGGAGCTGCTGCCCACCGGCGAGCGGCTTACGCCACGGCGGCTGCGCACGCTCGGCATCGCGCTCGGCCGCGAGGACGGCTTCGCGTCGCTGGCCCGGCTGTTCGAGGCCCCGTTCCACGCGAACGGGCGCCTGCGCACCGACTTCCTCGCGGAGGTGGGGGAGCGGGTGAGCTTTGCGAGGGCGCCGCTCTACGCCGCGGTCCACGAGTCGATCTACGGCGGGACCGTGCCCGGGCCGACGGCGTGGTCGGCGCAACGGGTCTCGGAGACGCTCGACGGCTTCGCGCCGGACGCCTCCCCGGATGACGACGAGTTCTACCTCACCGGCGAGCACATCTTCCCGTTCCAATTCGCCGAGGACCCGGCGCTGCGGCCTTTCGCCGCGGCCGCGGAGGAGCTCGCGCGCAAGGACGACTGGGCGGACCTCTACGCGGGCCTGCGCGGCGCGTCGGGCGGCGGGTTCCGCGCCTACGCAGCGGTGTATACCGACGACATCTTCGTGCCCCGCGAGCTCTCGCTCGAGACCGCCGATGCGCTGGGCGCGGAGGTGTTTGAGACGGCGAAGTACCAGCACGACGGGCTGCGCCGCCACGGCGCGGAGGTGCTGGGGACGCTGCTGGACATGGCGGGGGTATAGCGAGAGTGTACCCGGGTGACGCGAGGGGAAAAACCGGGTGAAATTTGGGTGAACTTCTCCGGCGGGCGCGGTGGGGGTGTGGCGCTGGCCAGCGGAGACCGAAATCGACGCGCAGTAATGCATATTTTCGGGCGAAATTTAGCCGGTGCACGGGCGCTTATAAGGGTCTTAAATAGTCGCCGAAAGTAACCCTTTCACCCTCTTCCCATCGTCGACTCAAGGTTGGAATCACCATGAAGCTTCGCACCCGCGTCATCGCGACCTGCGCCGCGGCCGCCGCTACCGCCTCCCTCGTCCCGGTCGTCGCAGACGCCGAGACCAAGACCCCGATCGAGCACGTCGTGGTCATCTACTCGGAGAACATCTCCTTCGACCACTACTTCGCCACCTACCCGAACGCGCTGAACAAGGACGGCGAGACGCTGCAGGGCTCGAACAAGCCGGCGCCGAAGTTCACCGCGAAGAAGGACACCCCGAAGGCCGACAACCTCGAGAACGCGAACCTCCTCGGCGAGAACAACCCGAACTCCATCAGCCCGTTCCGCATCGGCCCGGGCAATGCCGTGACCACCGACCAGAACCACCACTACGGCGACGAGCAGGCCGCGTACAACGGCGGCAAGATGGACAAGTTCCCGGAGACGGTGTCCACCGACATCGACAAGTACGGCGGCGGCTCGTACGCCGTTCCGGGCATGACGATGGGCTACTACGACGGCAACACCGTCACCGGCATGTGGAACTACGCGCAGAACTTCGCGCTGAACGACAACAGCTACTCCACGATCTTCGGCCCCTCCACCCCGGGCGCGCTCAACCTCATCTCCGGCACCGTCGCGAACGCAACGATGCACGACCCGGCGACCGGCGAGCAGCAGACGATCGAGGACGGCAAGAACCACGCGCTGGCCGGCGTGTCCGCCGACGGCAAGACCGCGACCGTGGTCGGCGACCCGGACCCGCTGTACGACGACTGCTCCAACAACTCTTCCGCGGCGACGAACCAGGTCACCGCGATGCACTCGAAGAACATCGGCGACCAGCTCAACGAGAAGAACGTCACCTGGGGCTGGTTCCAGGGCGGCTTCCGCCCGACCGAGAAGGCCACCGACAACTCCCGTGCACGCTGTGGCGCTGCGCACAAGACGCTGACCGGCGGGACGCAGACGGACTACAACCCGCACCACCAGCCGTTCCAGTACTACGCGTCTACCGCGAACCCGCACCACCTCGCGCCGTCCTCCGACGCGATGATCGGCAAGACCGACCAGGCGAACCACCAGTACGACCTCAAGGACTTCGACACCGCGGTGAAGAACGGCAACCTGCCCGCAGTGTCCTTCCTCAAGGCCGCGAACTACCAGGACGGCCACGCCGGCTACTCCAACCCGCTCGACGAGCAGGCCTTCATCACCCACTACATCAACGAGCTGCAGAACTCCCCGCAGTGGAAGTCGACCGCCGTGGTCATCGCCTACGACGACTCTGACGGCTGGTACGACCACAAGGCCCCGACGATCCTCAACGGTTCCAACGACCCGCACCAGGACAAGGAGATCTGCACCGCCGCAGCCGCAAAGGTCGGCGTCGCCGGCGACAAGCACGGCCAGTGCGGCCCGGGCACCCGCCAGCCGCTGCTCGTCGTCTCGCCGTACGCGAAGACGAACTTCATCGACAACACCTACACCGAGCAGACTTCGATCACGAAGTTCATCCAGGACAACTGGGGCCTCGGCCGCCTCGGTGGCATCGCCTTCGACGAGCGCGCCGGCGAGCTGAACAACATGTTCGACTTCAACGCCAAGACTAAGGCGCCGAAGCTGTTCCTCAACGAGACCGACGGCACCGTGGCGAAGGACTACGCCTCCATCGAGCGCGTGGACAACACCTCCCGCGAGCTGACCAACCTCAAGCCGGTCGCCGAGGGCATGAACGACCCCAAGTTCACCGAGGACGGCGTCCCGGCCATCACGAAGCTGAAGAAGGAAGTCCCGACCCCGACGGAGACCGCACCGACGGCGACCACGACCACCGCTGAGCAGCCGAAGCACGACTCGTCCTCCTCGAGCTCCGACGGCTCCTCGAAGTCCTCCGAAGCGGACGGCTCCTCGAAGGCCGGCATCGTTGCCGCTGTCGTCGCGGCGCTTGCCCTCGCGATCGGCATCGGCGCGTGGTACATGAACGGCATGCCGGGCCTCGACCCGCAGCTGGTCGAGAACATCAAGCTCCCGTTCTAACCTTCACCCATGGACACCTACCAATACGCCATGGCGGTGCTGGCCGCGGTCTTCGCGATCATCGCCGCCATCGTCCACGGCCCGGCGGCCGGCTCGAGCGGTTCGAGCCACCACGGCGCGGCAGCTGAGGCGACTTCCGCCACAGCGACCACCGCGGCCACAGCCAGCCAACCGAGCGGCCAGCCGAGCGAGCCGGCCGCGGGCGGGCAGGACACGACGGCCCCGAACGGCACCGAGCAGGGCAGCAGGTTGCATGTGCGCAACGTGTACAACTGCCCGACGCCGGGTGACGTCGACGGCCGGGCGCAATGGCGGGTGTACAACACGACGGGCCTCGCCCTCAACGTCTACGTTTCCGACGACGAGGGCAACGCCTACCAGGTCCTCGAGCGCATCGGCTCACCCGCCGAGCGCGCCTGGGCCCCCAAGCTTTCCAACGGCACGTACCACCTGACGTGCGTGTTCCACAACGATTCCGCGGTGAAGTCCGGCGACTTCCGCGTCTCCGGCTCCCCGTTCGCGGACACGCCGAAGATGGTGCCCATCACCGACCGCGAGATCGCCGCGGTCTCCGTCGCGCAGGCGGCGAGCCAGAAGCAGCGCGTCCCGGAACTCCAGCAGCGGGCGCACGAGCTTGTCGACGCCGTCCGGTCCGGCGACCGCCCCCGCGCGCAGCGCGCCTACCTCGCCTACCTCGAGACCTATCGCTCCTTCGATGACTCGTCGGAGATGTGGCCTGGGCCGGGGCTGGACGGGTACGAGGACGTCGAGACGCTGCTGTGGTCCGCGGAGCCGGTGAGCGCCGCCGCCCAGCCGGCGGCGGACCTCGCCGCGGCCGTCGACGCGACCGCGGACGCGCTCGCGACCAGCCACTTCGCCATCCCGCAGCCCGACTACGGCCTGCGCGCCCACGAGGTGATGGAGGAGTTCGAGCGCTTCGACATGCGCGGCGAGCGCGACTTCGGCGCCCACGCGCTGCCGGTCGCGCTGCGCGGCGACGTGCGCTCCACGCGCGCCACGCTCGACCCGCTGCGCGAGCTCGTCGAGGGCCGCGGACTCGACACCGCGCCGATCTACGCCCAGCTCGACGAGCTCGATCGGCTCGCCGACGAGATGGACGCGAAGTACGACGTGGCCTACAGCGAGTGGGAGCAGCAGGACCGCCTGCGCCTGCAGGCCGAGGTCGCACGCGCGAACGAGCTGCTCGCGCCCGCGGCCACCATGACCGTGATTCGGAGGATGAACTGATGCCGTGCCCGTTCCACATCTCCCGCCGCGCGTTCCTCACCGGCGCCGCCGCGTCGGTGGCGCTCGGCGCCCAGGCGACCGCGCAGGCGAGCCTGGGCGCCCCGCGTGACGACGGCACGCCGCGCTCCGACAAACCCACCGTCAACGACCCCGACGCCCGCCTCGAGTTCCACGGCGTGCACCAGCAGGGCATCGTGAACCAGCCGCAAACGTACGCCGAGGTCGTCGCGCTCGACTGCCAGTTCACCGGCAAGAAGCGCCTGGAGCAGCTGCTGCGCACCATCACCGAGCGCGCCCGGGCGCTCACCGCGGGCGGGACGACGCCGCCGGACGGCATCGCGTACCCCGCCGGCGACTCCGGCGAGCTCGGCCCGGAGCTGCCCACCGACAACCTCTCCGTCACCCTCGGGGTGGGCGATTCGCTATTCGACGGCCGGTTCGGCCTCTCGGCGAAAAAGCCCGCCCGCCTGCGCGCGATGGAGTCGTTCGCGGACGACACGCTCGTGGCGGACAAGTGCCACGGCGACCTCGTCCTGCAGATCTGCGCCGACCAGCACGACACGGTCACGCACGCGCTGCGCGACATCCTCCGCCACACGCGCGGGGACGTCGCGGTGCGGTGGCGCCAGAACGGGTACATGAACGAGCCGCGCCCGACGGGCACGCAGCGCAACCACCTGGGGTTCAAGGACGGCATTGTCAACCCCTCGCCGGACGAGTTCGACCACCTCGTGTGGGCGGGCGCCGGCGAGCCGGCCTGGGCGGCTGGGGGCAGCTACATGGTGGTGCGACTCATCGCGATGTACACGGAGTTCTGGGACCGCATCTCCATCGCGGAGCAGGAGCAGATCTTCGGCCGCGACCGCGCGACGGGCGGGCCGCTCTCTGGCGGCGACGAATACGCCGAGCCGGACTACCTCGACGACGCGACCGGCGACGTCATCCCGACCGACGCCCACATCCGCCTGGCCAACCCGCGCACGCCGGAGACCGCCGACCAGCTCATGCTGCGCCGCGCCTACAACTACGACAACGGGGTGCGCGACAACGGCACGCTCGACGTGGGCCTGCTCTTCGTCTGCTTCCAGCAGGACCTCGAGCGGCAGTTTGTCACCGTGCAAAAGCGCCTCGAGGGCGAGCCGCTGGCGGACTACATCCGGCCCTACGGCGGCGGCTACTTCTACGCGCTGCCCGGCGTGCGGGGCTCGGACGACTTTTTCGGCAGCGGGCTGCTCGCGTAGCCGTTCCTGGGGTAGCGTCGCAGCAGCAGGGCGATGAGCCCGGTCGCACACAGCGGCGCCGCAACATTGATGAAGAAGTCTGCGATGTGCACCGGCGAGCCGCACACGAGCGGGACGTAAAACGCCAGGTTCGTGCAGGTGTGCAGCGCGACTGGGGCCTCGAGGCCGTCGCTGCGCCATGCGAGGTAGGACACGCACGCGGCGAACGCCGCAACGCCCACGAGCGAGAACGGACCCCCGGTGTGGCCCACGACGAACACCAGCCCCGGCAGGCCGTAGGCGAGCCAGGCGGACCCGCCGATGAGCTGGGGCAGCGAGCCGCGGAATATCGCCTCCTCCGCCGCGGCCTGCAACGGCACCACGATGAAGCAGGCGGCAACCAGCGCAATATTGATGGACCCGCCGGACGCGAGCCGCCACGCCAGGACGGTGGCGTACACCCCGCCCGCGACGAGCAGGCAACGCGCGAGCAGCCCCCAGCGCACGCGTTGCGCCGGGCCGAACAGGTCGCGCCAGCTGCGCCCCGACCACTTCGCCGCCAGGAACGGGGCCGGCAGCGCCGCAGCCATGACGGCGAGGTTGCGCACCTCGGACCACCCCGGATCGAAGGGTTGGCCGCTCAGCACCATCATCATGATGAAGTCAGCGGCTGCTGAGAGAAAGACTGCCAGCACCACGACCTCCGCGCACTCGCGCAGCCGCCCCTTCACTCCCACGCCCGTTGCGAGTTCGTGGTGGTGTGCCAAGTTTTACATCCCCGGCAGCGGGTCGGTGGAGGAGGGGTACGACGGCTGGGCCCCCGGCAGGGTGACGGAGAACGCGCCGACGCGGCAGGCGAAGCGTGCGGCTTCGACGAGCGTGTCGCCCTCGACCACGCGGTGGCAGAACGCCCCGGCGAACGCGTCGCCCGCGCCGACGGTGTCGATCGCCTCCACGGCGGGGGAGGCGACGTGCTCGAACACCTCGTCTTGCGCCACGAGCGCGCCCGCCGAGCCGAGCGTGAGTACGACGGAGGCGAAGCCGGCGCCGAGCAGGCGCCGCGCGAGCTCCTCCGGGGTGCCCGCGCCGTCGAGGCCGAGCTGCGACAGGATGAGCCCCGCCTCGTGCTCGTTGGCCATGAGCGGGTCGGCGCGCAGCAGCGCCTCTCGCGGCACCTCCACCACCGGGGCGAGGTTGACCACGACCCGCCCGGTCGCGAGCTCGGCGGCGCGCGCGAAGCCGTCCGCCGGGATCTCGCCCTGCAGCAGCACGAGCTCGGCCTCCCGCACCGGCGCGGCGTGCCTGTCCACGAAGTCCGCGCCCACCTCCGTGTTCGCCCCCGGCACGACGATGATCGTGTTCTCCCCGTCCGCGGACACCGCGATCACGGCGAGGCCGGTGACGGAGTCGACCTCCTCGACGTGGGTGAGGTCCACCCCGGCGTCGTCGAGGAGCGCCGTCGCGGGCCCGGAGTTTGCGTCGCAGCCGGTCGCGCCGACGAGAACGACCTCCGCGCCGAGACGCGCTGCCGCGCAGGCCTGGTTGGCGCCCTTCCCGCCGGCGGTGATCCCGCCCCCACCGCCCAGGAGTGTTTCTCCCGGGACGGGGTGGCGCTCGACGTTGACGGTGAGGTCGGCGTTGATGGAGCCGACGACGCAAATGCTCATGGCTCCGCAGTCTACGGTCTAGAGCACCGCCTCGAGGAGCTCTCGCGTGTAGGGGTGCTCCGGCGCGTCGAAGATGTCGGCGGTGGCGCCGCGCTCCACGATGCGCCCGGCCTGCATCACGGCGACAGTGGGGCACAGCTCGCGCGCGACCTGCAGGTCGTGGGTGACGAAGACGAGCGTGCCGTCGCCGACGGTGTCGCGCAGCAGGTCGAGCACCTGCCGCTGGATGGTGGCGTCGAGGGCGGAGACGGGCTCGTCGGCAAGCAGGATGCTCGGGCGCGGGGCGGCGGCGCGCGCGATGGAGATGCGCTGGCGCTGCCCGCCGGAGAACTGCGCCGGCCGGCGCGTGCCCGTGCCCGCGAGCCCGACGCGCTCGAGCATCGCGTCGGCGCGGGCCTCGTCGACGCCCGCCTCGCGTATCGACGCCCCGACGGCCATCCGCGGGTCGAGCGAGGAGTACGGGTCCTGGAAGACCATTTGCACGTCGCCGGCGACCCGCACCGTGCCGGACGTCGGCCGCACGAGGCCGGCGATGAGGTGGAGCAGCGAGGTCTTGCCGGAGCCGGAGCCGCCGACGACGGCGAGTCGCTCGCCGGCGCGCACGGCGAGCGAGACGCCGTCGACGGCGCGGGTGCCCCCGCGCTCGAGGGTGACGTCTTCGAGCTCGACGACCGGCTCGCCGAGCGGCACCGGCACCGCCGGCGCGCCGGGGATCGCGGCGGCGGCGAGCTCGCGGGCGTAGGCGGAATCGCGCGGCACGATGCGCCCGTCCTTGAACACGAGCACCCGGTCGGTCATGCGACGCACGACGGCGAGGTCGTGGGAGATGAACAACAGCCCCATGCCGCGCTCGCGCACGAGGCGGTCGAGCAGGTCGAGGATCTCCGCCTGTACGATCGCGTCGAGCGCGGTGGTGGGCTCGTCGCAGATGAGCACGTCGGGGTCGCGGGAGAGGGCGAGCGCGATGAGGACGCGCTGGCGCTGCCCGCCGGAAAGTTCGTGCGGGTAGGCGCCGGGGCGGTCGACGCCGACCTCGGCGAGCAGCTCGCGCGGCACGAGCGAGCCGACCTTCTTCAGCGGGTCGAGCGCCGTCATCGGCTCCTGGAACACCATGGCCACCTTGCGCCCGCGCACGCGGCGGCGCACGCGGTCGGGGGTGCCCACCATCTCCACGCCGTCGACGGTGATCGAGCCGGTCGCGGGCAGGTCGGTCAGCCCCATGATGGACAGCACGGTGACGGACTTGCCGGAGCCGGACTCGCCGATGATGCCGACGCGCTCGCCGGGGCCGACGGAAAACGTGATGTTTTCGAGGATGCCGGGGACGGTGAGGTGCTTAACGTCGATCATCGGTGTCCCCCAACAGGTTGAAGCCGAGCACCGTCACCGCGATGGCCAGGCCCGGCCACAGCGCGAGGTGCGGGGAGGTGGCCAGGTACGGCTGGGAGGCCTGCAGCATGCGCCCCCACGACGCGTACGGCGCGGGCGCCCCGAGGCCCAGAAACGACAGGCCGGCCTCGGCGAGGATCGCGAGCGCCACCGCGACCGAGACCTGGGTGAGCACGATCGGCCAGATGTTCGGCACGACGTGGCGCCACGCGATCCGCGGACCCGGCACCTTGGCCACGCGCGCGGCGAGGATGTAGTCGTTGTGCATCACCTGCAGCGTCCCGGCGCGGGCGACGCGCACGAAGCCCGGGATGCCCGCGATGCCGATGGCGAGCACGACGATCCAGATGGACGCGCCGAACACGGCCGTGAACACGATGGCCAGCAGCAGCGCCGGAAACGCGAGCAGGAGGTCCGCGCCGGCCATAATCGCCTTCGAGGCCCCGCGGCGCATCCCCGCCCAGATGCCGAGCGGCACGCCGACGAGCGCGGAGATGCCCACCGCGCCGACCGCGACGGTGAGCGTGAGCCGGGCGCCGTCCATGACGCGCGAGGCGATGTCGCGGCCGAACTGGTCGGTGCCCATCCAGTGCCGCCACGAGGAACCCTCGAGCCGCGCGGCCGGGTCCGCCTGCAGCGGATCGTACGGCGTCCACACAAGCGAGAGCAGCGCGCACGCGGCCACGAGCGCGACGAGGACGGCACCCACCTTCTGCTGCCTGGTCATGCCTGCCTCCGAATCCGCGGGTCCACCACCGCGTAGGTGAGGTCCACGATGAGGTTCACCACGAGGGTGAACGCGACGATAACCATCATCACGGTCTGGACGGTGGTGAGGTCGCGGTTGCCTACGGCGTCGAGAAGCAGCGAGCCCAACCCCGGGATCGTGAACACCCGCTCGATGACCACCGCGCCGACCACGAGCGACGCGAGCTGCACGCCCACGACCGTGATCACCGGCAGCGCCGCGTTGCGCAGGGCGGAGGAGTAGAGCACATTGCTTATCGACGCCCCGAGGGAGCGCCCCGTGCGCACATAGTCCTTGCCCATCTCCTCGTGCACCGCGGCGGCGACGTAACGGGTGAGAATCGAGGCCTGCACGAGCGCGAGCGAGGCGACCGGCAGCACGGCGTGCGCGGGGCTGCCCCAGCCGTTCGCCGGCAGCCAGCCGAGGCGCACCGAGAACAGCGCGACGAGGGCGATGCCGACGAGGAACGACGGCACGATGATGCCCACCTGCGAGAGCGCCCCCACCACCGCGCCGCCGGGGGAGCGGGCGCGCCGGGCGAGGTAGACGCCGGCCGGCACGGCCACGGCGAGCGAGACCGCCATGGCCAGCAGCGTGAGCGTGAGCGAGACGCCGGCGCGCTCGAGGACGGTGTCGGTGATGTCCTTGCCCGAGGACATGGAGATGCCGAAGTCGCCGGTGAGCAGCCCGCGGACCCAGTCGAGGTACTGCTGCGGCAGCGGCTTGTCCAGGCCGAGGCGGGCGGTGAGCTCCGCGACGGCCTCCTCGGTGGCGGAGACGCCGAGGGCGACGCGCGCCGGGTCGCCCGGCACCGCGCGCAGCAGCGTGAAGATGATGAGGCTCGCGGCGAAAAGCAGCAGCGCGAAGCGCTGCAGGTGTCTGCCGATGGTGCGGATCACTTGGTCACCTCGCTCAGGCGCAGGGAGTCGGTGACCACGTTCGGGTCGAGGCCGCCGACGCCGGGGGCGAACAGGACGATGTTCGGGGCGTTGACGAGGGTGAGCGCCGCGGCGTCGCCCATGATGGTGTCCACCGCGCCGGCCATGTCCCCGGCGGCGATCTCCTCGCGCGCGGCGGGCGAGTCGTAGCCGAGGTAGTAGTCGGGGTTGCCGAAGAGCATGGGCACGTCGCGCGGCTCCACGTGGGCCACGAGCGACGCCTGGTAGTCGTGGCCCTTGAGTACCTGGTTGAGCCACACGGCCGGGAACTCCACCGTCTCCAGGTGCACCGTGAAGCCGACGTCGCGCAGCTGGGAGAAGATGA
Organism: Corynebacterium jeddahense; assembly: GCF_028609865.1. NCBI lineage: Bacteria > Bacillati > Actinomycetota > Actinomycetes > Mycobacteriales > Corynebacteriaceae > Corynebacterium > Corynebacterium jeddahense. Next base: position 1,926,179 of record NZ_CP063194.1, on the reverse strand, counting down.
GCTCGGCCGCCGTCTGCGCGTACGGCAGGTTCGGCACCGTGATGGTGATCTCCGGGGTGCGCCCGGCGAGGAGCTCGCGGGCCTTGTCCGGGTCGAAGGGGTAGTAGTCGCGCCCCGGGAACCAGGGGTCCGTCGGGGGCACGGGCGCGCCGCGGGTATCGGTGGCCAGGCCGTTGTAGACCACGTCGTTGACGGCCTTGCGGTCGATGGCGTAGGCGACAGCGCGGCGCACGTCCGGGTCGTCGAAGGGAGCGCGCTTGTTGTTCATGGACAGCAGCACCTCGCCGTTCGTCGTGCCCACCTCGACGCGGATGTCGTCCGGCAGCGTGTCGATGAGCTGCGGCGCCTGCATCGCCCACACGACGTCCGCGTCGCCCACGCGCAGCGCGTTGACGGCGGAGACCGGG